>NZ_SBFD01000013.1:0-48938 GCF_014156615.1 Pantoea pleuroti
GGAGACGCTGATATCAATCCTGCGAGTGCCCACACAGATTGTCTGATAAATTGTTAAAGAGCATGCCGCGATTTACTGCGGCGCGGGCTGCGTATATTACGCTTTCCGCATTGTCAGTCAAGCATTTATTTTCGCTTAACTCACTGGTTCGTATGATTTCGAACCTACTCAACCCGGCGCTTCGTAAGCCGTTGTGCCGTGTCAGTGGAGGCGCATTATAGGGAGTTCTCGGAGGGTGACAAGTGCTAATTTCAAATAAAATTCCGAGTGCTGATTTTTTCAGCTAAAAGCCGCTAAAGCGCCAGTTTTTCCAGCAACGGGAAGCCATAACGCCGTAAAACGGGTGATAATTGTACCGCTTCGCCATCCAGCTCCGTACAAAATGCAACGTTCTGCTGCGATGAATGCACTTCAGGTGCTTCATGGTCCAGCAGCCAGGCTGTGCGTCGTGCAATTGCCGCACCGGAATCAATCAGACGCGTCCCTTCCGGTAACACCTGCTGCAACTCTTCGCGCAGTAAAGGAAAGTGCGTACAGCCTAAAACGACCGTATCCGGTGGCTCCGCCATCCGCAGCCACGGCTGAACAATACGGCGCACTTCATCCAGAGCAACTTCCGCACCATGGAGCTTCGCTTCTGCCAGTTCAACCAGCTCCGCTGATCCCAGCATCTCTATCTTGCAGGAACCGGCAAACTGCGACACCAGCTCATGGGTATAAGGCCGGCGCACCGTGGCACGCGTCGCCAGCAAGCCCACTACGCCATTTCGCGTCAGGCGCGCGGCCGGTTTAATCGCCGGAACCACCCCCACGACAGGAAAGGCAAAACGTTCACGTAAAGCGGGCAATGAAACGGTGCTGGCCGTGTTACAGGCGATGATGACTAACGAGAGAGGATAGCTGTGGGTAATGGCCTCAACGATAGCGACCACCCGATCCACAATGAAAGTCTCGCTTTTTTCACCGTAAGGGAAGCCAGCGTTATCGAAGGCGTAAAGATAATGAAGATCCGGCAACAGCTGACGGACCTCATCATAGACAGAAAGCCCACCGACGCCGGAATCAAACACCAGCACGGTGGGACGCAAATCAGAAGTTGTAGCTGCCGCTGAGGTAATACTCTCGTCCTGGTGTCTGATAGCCATACACTGTCTCGTAATCTTTATCGAACAGGTTGGCAATTCTACCACGAACCGTGAGTTGTGAAGTGACAGGATATGAGACGGCAAGATCCCACAGGCTGACGCCCCCTAACTTCACGCGACGGCTGGGAGAGCTGTTAAAGTCCGTATCATAACGGTCACCCAGATAATGGTAGGTGACTGACCAGTCAAACTCATACAGCGTCCAGTCGAGCTGATATTTCACCTGCTGCTTAGCCCGGCGTACGAGCGGCTGATCGGTGCTGCCATCCCGCGCGTCGACATAATCATAAGAGAGCTGATGCGCCAGCGGCCCGGTGTCGAATCCTGCGGTCGCTTCAACGCCTTTAATGCGAGCCTGCTTAATGTTGTAGTAACGGAAAGTCGCCGGATCACTATCAATCAGATTATCGATGTCGTTGCGATAGCCCGACACACGCCAGTTCACCGGTCCGCTCAGCCCTTCAAAACCGCCTTCCCACTGCTTACTTTTTTCAGGATCGAGGTCGCGATTGCCATAAACCGGGCTGTAAACCTGCGACAGATTAGGTGCTTTAAAAGCGGTGCCATAAGAGGCGAACGCGCGGTAGCCGGAGATAAACTCCCATGAGGCCGCCGTCTGCCAGGTGTTATGCCAGCCAAACTGATTGTTGTCGTCACCGCGTACCGCACCTTCAAGGGTGACGCTGCCAAACTGCTGCTGGCCGGTCAGGTAGATACCGGTATTACGCTGCTCAAAACTATCTGACAAAGTGTTCGTGCCCGGCTCGGTCGTCTCTTTCTGCCAGTCGACACCCGCGCTGATCGCCCCCTGCCCCACCTGCACGGTGTTGCCCCACTGCAGATTGTACTGGGTGACATCATCAAAGGTGGACGCGGCACCGTAGCGGCCATTGCGCGGATCGTAGTTAATGTCTTTGGTATGGCCATAACTGGCGATGAGCTGGGTAGAGTAGAAGTCACGATTGAAGCGGAACCCGGTGTCCCAGGTCTGACTGTAGAGCTGGCGGGTATCCGCCAGCCCGATAATATTGAAATTATTATCGTAGGTGTATGAACCGTCGTAGGCGGTGCGGTTATCAAACCCGTAGCCGCGCACAAAACCACTGAGCTCATCGCTGAACTGATGCTCAAGGTTGCCATACAGGGTTTTGCTCATGAAGCCGTCGCGATCGTGTTGCGCCGGGCTAAAGTCATTGGGATAACCCGCCACCACGTCATACCCTTTGGTATAGGTGTAGTTGCCTGCCAGGGTGAGCTTTGTCGCATCGCCCAGCATCTGCTGAGTTGAGCCATCGTAGGATTGATAGCCGTTGGACCCGACGCCCGCCGTCAGCGTGGTGCCCGGTTGCGATCGGCCCGTAATGATATTCACCACGCCGCCAATCGCATCGGAACCGTAGACTGCAGAACGCGCGCCGCGAATATATTCGATGCGCTGCACCAGTGACAGCGGGATCTGGCTGAGGTCAGACGAACCGGTGATCCCCGCCTGATTAAGCCGGATACCATCAATCAGGATCAGTACATGTCTTGATTCGGTGCCACGGATAAACAGCGAACTCTGCTGCCCTAACCCGCCACTTTGCGCGACATCGACACCCGGCAGGCGGCGCATCACATCCGTCAGGCTTTTGGCCTGCCAGCGATCAATCTCATCACGTGTGACAACGGTGGTGGGTGCCAGCACACCTGAAACAGGTTCAGCAAAACGGTTGGCGGTCACTATTTGCGTATCATCATTCCCCTGAGCAAAACCGTATTGCGCCCAGAGAGAAATCGCCGTTGCGCTCAGAGCGAACAGCGAAGCAGTTTTTTTTGTCATTTTTATCGCATCCATAAGACGAAGCAGGATGCCGCAGGCCGACAATCAATAGTACGCGATGATTGTACGAGTAGCGACGTTACACCGGCAGGTCTTCGGGCTGGGAACCATAAGTGATGATGACTTCCCATCCCACAGGACAGTGTCTGCAATTGCACTCATCACGACATTCCTTACCGCTGCGCGTCAGCTCCAGATTCACACTGGATTCCCTATTAACTCGGGCTTGAGGCCGGCGTCTGCAGTCTACGGAGTGGAGATACGGAAGTCCAGACTGCCAAACATCTTCTCATTGCAGGACTGGACATCAGCAAGTGAATGCCTACAATCGCCCGCTGGTAAGCTATTAATCAGGATTGCTCATGACACCCGAACATCTCCCCATTGAAGACTATGACGCACAGCTGGCGGAAAAAGTCAGTCGTTTAGAGACGATGATGACGCCGTTTGCTGCGCCCGACGTGGAGGTGTTCCGTTCGCCGGTCAGCCACTATCGGATGCGCGCCGAATTCCGTCTGTGGCACGACGGTGATGATATCTATCACATCATCTTTGATCAGCAGACACGCGAGCGGATCCGTGTTGATCAGTTCCCGGCGGCCAGCCAGTTGATCAATCAGCTGATGCCAAAGATGATCGCCGCGATCCGTGATAACCGTACCCTGCGTCATAAACTGTTCCAGATCGACTATCTGTCGACCCTGAGCAATCAGATTGTGATTTCGCTGCTCTATCACCGCAAACTGGATGATGAGTGGCAGCAGGCAGCCGCGGCGCTGCGTGACCAGCTTCGCGCGGAAGGGCTGGATGTGCAGCTGATTGGTCGCGCCACCAAGACCAAAATCTGTCTGGATCGCGACTACGTTGATGAGTGTCTGCCGGTGGCGGGTCGCGAGATTATCTATCGACAGGTCGAAAACAGTTTTACCCAGCCTAATGCGGCGATGAATATTCAGATGCTGGAGTGGGCGCTGGATGTGACGCAGGATTCACAGGGCGACCTGCTGGAACTCTACTGCGGTAATGGCAACTTCTCGCTGGCGCTGGCACGCAATTTCCGCCGCGTTCTGGCGACTGAGATCGCCAAGCCCTCTGTTGCGTCAGCACAATACAATATTGCCGTGAACCAGATTGATAACGTGCAGATCATTCGTATGGCGGCAGAAGAGTTTACCCAGGCGATGAATGGCGTGCGCAGCTTTAATCGTCTGGAAGGAATTGACCTGACCAGCTACGAATGCGAGACGATTTTTGTCGATCCGCCGCGCAGCGGACTGGATGAAGAGACGGTGAAAATGGTGCAGGCGTATCCGCGTATCCTTTATATCTCCTGCAATCCGCAGACCCTGAGCGATAATCTGCAGACACTGGCGGAAACGCACGATGTGACGCGGCTGGCGCTGTTTGATCAGTTCCCCTATACCCACCATATGGAATGCGGTGTCCTGCTGACACGTAAAGCGTAAATAAAAACGGGAACCCTGAGGTTCCCGTTTTTTTATCACTACTGATTACGCTTGCGCTTAAAACGCGTCGCAATCCAGAACACCAGCGCTACCATCAGAACGGTGGGAACGAAGTTTGAGCCAATATCCGGGTATTCTGCCCGCACCAGCGCGCTATAAACCAGAATCCCCAGCAGGAAAAACGCCGCTGCCAGTCCGGGCATACCATCCGGCATATTGGTGTTGAGGTAACGCTGATGCAGACACCAGGCCGCCAGACCCAGCGCAATCAGCGGAAAAATCGAAAATGGAACAAAGGCGCTGAACAGCACAGAAAACGAGCCGTTAATCGCTAAGCCGGTAATAAAAGCCAGTACCAGTGTGCTTTTATCGCGAGTACCTGGGTGGGTCATGGACTGATCCTTACTCATTGCTCTTCGGGTTTTTCCAGGGTGGCCGCCAGTCGCTCTTGCTCCCGGCGGTACCAGTAATAAGCGCCTTTGGCGATCATACGCAGCTGTAACACCAGCCGATCCTCAAGCTTACGTCGCTGCTCAGCATCAACATCCAGTGCTTCTGCACCGGCGCTGAAAACAATGGTCACCATCGCTTCAGCCTGCGCTTCGGTAAAACTGCGCGGCATGCGATTTTCGACCTCAAGATAATCGGCCAGTTCAGCGATAAAGTGCTGAATTTCACGCGCCACGGCGGCACGAAAAGCGGCAGAGGTGCCGGAACGTTCACGCAGTAACAGGCGGAAAGCGTTGGGATTGTTGCCGATAAATTCCATAAAGGTCGACACCGACGTTTTAATGATGCTGCCGCCTTTGGCAATACGCTGGCGCGCCTGGCGCATCAACTGTCGCAGCATCAGCCCGCTTTCATCTACCATCGTCAGGCCAAGCTCATCAACATCCTTGAAATGACGATAAAAGGAGGTAGGTGCAATCCCTGCTTCACGGGCAACCTCCCGCAAACTCAGACTGGCAAAACTGCGCTCGGCGCTGAGCTGACTGAACGCTGCTTCAATCAGTGTACGTCGTGTACGTTCTTTTTGTTGCGCTCTGACGCCCATTCTCTCTGCCTTTAGCGGTGTTAAGCAGGCACTATAACAAAATTTTCAGCGTACAGATTGGCAATCTTTGTCACCGCCTGTGAACCTCACTCTTTGTCAAAATGTGATGAAAATCGCTGTTAGAATTCAGAAGTGCGCGACGAGATGTTAGAATCTCGTTGTAAAAATGTATAAATAATAGGACGTATCGGTATGCAAAAGTCTTACGATTACGATGCCATTGTGATTGGCTCAGGGCCCGGCGGTGAAGGGGCGGCGATGGGGCTGGTAAAACAGGGAGCGCGCATCGCCGTGATTGAACGCTACCACAACATCGGCGGCGGTTGTACGCACTGGGGCACCATCCCTTCTAAAGCCCTTCGCCACGCCGTCAGTCGCATTATTGAATTCAACCAAAATCCACTCTACAGCGATCATACCCGACTGCTTCGCTCCTCTTTTGCCGACATTCTCAATCACACTGAAAACGTGATCAGCCAGCAGACAGCCATGCGTCAGGGCTTCTACGAGCGTAACCGTTGTGAACTTTATCAGGGCGATGCGCATTTTGTTGATGCCAACACCATTGAGATTGAGCAACCGGATGGCACGCGTGAGACGCTGACGGCAGAGAAGTTTGTTATCGCCTGTGGTTCACGACCTTACCATCCTGACAATGTCGACTTTACTCATCCACGCGTTTATGACTCCGACTCTATTCTCAATCTGCACCACGAACCGGGCCACGTCATTATTTATGGCGCGGGCGTGATTGGCTGTGAATATGCGTCGATTTTCCGTGGCCTGAACGTCAAAGTTGACCTGATTAACACCCGCGATCGCCTGCTGGCGTTTCTTGATCAGGAGATGTCTGACTCTCTCTCTTACCACTTCTGGAACAGCGGCGTGGTGATTCGTCACAACGAAGAGTTTGAGAAGATCGAAGGGGTGGAAGATGGCGTCATCATGCATCTGAAGTCGGGTAAGAAAGTAAAAGCCGACTGCCTGCTTTACGCCAACGGCCGTACCGGCAACACCGATTCGCTGTCGCTGGAAAATGTGGGTCTGGAAGCGGATGGTCGTGGCCTGCTGAAAGTGAACAGCATGTATCAGACGGCTCAGCCGCACATTTATGCCGTTGGTGACGTGATTGGCTATCCAAGCCTGGCCTCAGCCGCCTACGATCAGGGCCGTATTGCCGCTCAGGCGATTATCAAAGGGGAAGCGTCAGCGCACCTGATTGAAGATATCCCAACCGGGATTTACACCATTCCGGAAATCAGCTCCGTGGGTAAAACCGAGCAGCAACTGACGGCAATGAAGGTGCCTTACGAAGTGGGCCGCGCGCAGTTCAAACATCTGGCGCGAGCGCAGATCGTTGGCATGAACGTTGGCAGCCTGAAGATTCTGTTCCATCGGGAAACCAAAGAGATTCTGGGAATTCACTGCTTTGGTGAACGTGCCGCCGAGATTATTCATATCGGTCAGGCGATCATGGAGCAGAAAAACGGTGGCAACACGATTGAGTACTTCGTGAATACCACCTTTAACTATCCGACCATGGCCGAAGCCTATCGCGTTGCGGCGTTAAACGGCTTAAACCGCCTGTTTTAACGTGGCGTCGAAATAGTGCTGCATGTGGGTTTTAATCGCCTCTGCCAGCTGTTCATATCGGCTGCGCAGAGGTGAACCCGGACGATAGACCAGCGCAATCGTACGCTGTGGCACCGGTTTGTAGCAGGTGAGATAGCAGACGCCGTCGCGGATACGCTCCGGTGGGACTGCCAGCGCCGGTAGCAGCGTAATCCCGCTGCCTGCCGCCACCATATTGCGCAGCGTCTCAAGACTGGTCGCGCGGAAATGGGTATCTTCATCGGCGCCCGCCTCAAAGCAGAACCCCATCGCCTGGTCACGCAGACAGTGCCCATCTTCCAGCATCAGCAATTTCTCGCCTGCCAGATCGGACATAGGCACCCGGTCGCGATCGCACCAGGGATGATCGGCATAGACTGCCAGCTTCATCGGCTCATCAAACAACGGCACTTCGATAAAGGCCTGGCTCTCTTTGACCAGCGCGATAATCGCGCAGTCCAGCTTGCCGCTATCGAGCTGTGCCAGCAGCTGCTGCGTCTGCGCTTCGTGCAGATACATCTCCAGTTTCGGGAATGTCTGGTGCAGCGTCGGGATAATCTGTGGCAATAAATAGGGCGCGGTAGTCGGGATGAGGCCAATATGCAGCGGACCTGACATCGCTTCCCCTTGCTGACTGGCCATCTCTTTCAGCACTTTCACTTCACGCAGCACCGTACGCGCCTGATCCACCAGCAGCAAACCTGCCTGGGTGAACAGCACTTTACGGCTGGTGCGCTCCAGCAGCATCACACCCAGCTCATCTTCCAGCTTACGGATCTGCCCGCTTAACGTCGGCTGACTGACATGACACGCATCCGCGGCACGGCGGAAATGACGGTGTTCAGCAAGCGAAACCAGATATTCAAGATCACGAATATTCATTATTACCCTCCAAGCCACGATAGCCCGTGGCGATAGATAGAATAGCAATGAACGATTGGCCCTATCAAGGGTGGTTGGGAATAATGCGCACATCAAATGGAACGCGGTATGTCAGGAGAAAAAAATGTTTGCAAGTCAGGAAGGTAAAGCTATTCCGTCAGTGACTTTTCACACACGTCAGGGCGATCGCTGGGTCGATGTCACCACTGAAGCGCTGTTTAAAGACAAAACGGTCATCGTTTTTTCACTGCCGGGTGCATTCACACCAACCTGCTCCTCCAGCCATCTGCCGCGTTACAACGAATTAGCGGGTCTGTTTGCCCAGCAGGGTGTGGACAGCATTCTGTGCGTCTCGGTGAATGACACGTTTGTGATGAACGCCTGGAAAGCAGAGCAGCGCGCAGACAACATTACCTTTATCCCAGATGGCAACGGCGAATTTACCCGTGGCATGGAGATGCTGGTTGAGAAAGCCGATCTCGGCTTTGGCCCACGTTCGTGGCGCTACTCGATGCTGGTGCGTAACGGCGTGGTAGAGAAAATGTTTGTTGAGCCAAACAAGCCGGGCGACCCATTTGAGGTCTCTGATGCCGACACCATGCTGCGCTATCTGGCACCCGAGTGTAAAGCTCAGGAGTCGGTCTCAATCTTCACCAAACCTGGCTGCACTTTCTGCACACAGGCAAAACAGATGCTGATGGATCATGGTATTCAGTACGAAGAGATCGTGCTGGGACAGGATGCAACAACCGTGAGTCTGCGCGCCGTTTCAGGCCGGGCGACGGTACCGCAGATCTTCATGGGGGGTCGTCACATTGGCGGCAGTGAGGATCTGCAACAATATTTGCTGTCAGCGTAAGAGAATCTGAGCGTCGGCCGGGAGAGCAGGCGCTTTGATGATGTGCCTATAAAAATGAGTAATTCTGAAGCTAGAGGTTGGCGGGCATTTAATGTGCCCGCTTTTTTTTGCCTGCAGTTCAGACATAACGAGCTGACGTTATGCCCCAGGCAGGCCTTTCATCAAATCGCCTATTAAATCTTGTGCCACAACAAGCCCGGCATCCCAACCAACGTAAGGGCCATAAACAGCACCAGCTGCGGCTCCAGCGATCGCTCCACCAATCATGCCGACAAGTGCGGTAATACCACCGCCGATACCAATGACGTCCGCAGAACTGGCACCACGACCGCCCAAAATAGCTAACGTCCAGGAACCCAGTACAGCTCCGCCAATTGAACATGCTATACCTTCGGCAACATTCGCCAGTAAATTTTCGCCATAAGCTCCAGATACTGAATTCAATTCATTACTATTTAATGTACGCATCATCGATTCCTTTTGAATAGCAAAAAAATTCATTATTAAATGAATGGTTAGTAATTACTGAATTCCACCTGAAATAATAGTTTGTGCTAATTGCTCGACCAAGGGCAGGCTATATGATAACGATACCATTGCGCCGCCGATTACGCCTCCAATTCCGCCAATTATCGCACCACCAACGGCTCCAACCAATTGCCCAATTACACTCAGGCCTAAAATCCCCATTGCATCGCCACCGTGCAAATAACCGATAGCGCCTCCCGCAACAGCAGCCGCAACACCACCAATGACGGAGCTAGCCAAATGATCACCGATAAATAATGCAGCATCATTAGGAGTAATAGCAGCACCTGAAACGCCTGAAACTTCATCTAATGTTAATTCACGCATAAGCCCTCCCGGCCCAAATCAAGAACATTTAAAATAAGTAACCGCATTCTGTTACAGGGACAATTTAAATGTATTTACCTCTTTAAAAAATCGCAAAAAATCCATAAATTATTTTTATAAAAACTGAAATGCCACAATAAAAATTTCCCGAAATTTGTTTCAGATATAAAACCTGGCAATAGTCAAAAAAATGATTCAACAAGGAAGGATAATTCAGGAGGGGGTTAAAAAGACGGTTACAAAAGCTGGCAAAGCCTTTGCTTTGCCAGCTTTACCATTACGCCAGACGCTGCTTTGCGTCACCGATGGCACGCGCAACCTGCTGTGGCGAGACGCCGCCCTGTGCATTACGCTTATCCAGACAGGACTGCAGCGCCAGAATCGGATAGACATCCTCGCCAATCACTGCACTGAACTCCTGCAGCTGTGCCAGCGACAGCGCTTCCAGCGCCACGCCCTGCCCGATGGCGGCAACCACTACTTCGCCAACGATATGGTGAGCTTCACGGAACGGCACGCCTTTGGCGACCAGATAGTCAGCCAGTTCAGTGGAGTTTGCGTAACCCTGTTCAGCCGCTTCCTGGCAGCGCGGACGTTTGACCTGCAGGCCATCCAGCACCAGTACTGACATATGCAGACAGTCGAGCCAGGTGTCGAGCGCGTCAAACAGCCCCTCTTTGTCTTCCTGCATATCTTTGTTGTAGGCCAGCGGCAGACCTTTCAACGTCATCATCATGCCGGTCAGCGCGCCCTGCACCCGGCCACACTTGCCGCGAATCAGCTCCAGCGCATCCGGGTTTTTCTTCTGCGGCATCAGCGATGAGCCGGAGGTCACTTTATCTGACAGCTCGATAAAGCCCGCTTCACCAGTGTTGAAGAAGATCATATCTTCGGCGAAGCGCGACAGATGCACCATGCCGATGGCAGCATCAGAGAGCAGCTCCAGCACATGATCGCGGTCTGATACGGTATCCAGACTGTTGCGCGTGGCGGAGGCAAAGCCCAGCCAGCCTGCCAGCTGCTGACGATCGATCTCATACGCGGTACCGGCCAGTGCGCCACAGCCCAGCGGACTGACATCGAGCCGCTTCAGCGTATCCTGCAGACGACTCTCGTCACGCGCCAGCATTTCAACGTAGGCCAGGCACCAGTGCGCAAACGTCACCGGCTGCGCACGCTGCAGATGCGTGTAGCCCGGCATCACCGCATCCTGATTGGCTTCGGCGGTGACCACCAGCGCCTGCTGGAGATCACGGGTGGCGCCCAGCAGCGCCTCAATCTGCACCTTGCACCACAGCTTGAGATCGGTCGCGACCTGATCGTTACGGCTACGTCCGGTGTGCAGTTTTTTGCCCAGCGCGCCCACCTTGTCGATCAGCTGGCCTTCAACCCAGCTGTGGATATCTTCGGCGTCGCTCTGCAGAATCTGCTCAGGATCCTCACGGACTTCATCCAGTAACGTATTCAGAGCCGCTTCCAGCTGCTGCTGCTCATCCTGAGTCAGAACATTTACCGTCACCAGCGCTTTGGACCAGGCAACAGAGCCAATGATGTCCTGCTCTGCCAGGCGGTAATCGAAGCGCAGCGAGTCATTGAACTGTTTAAAACGTTGATCCGCTGCCTGAGTAAACCGTCCACCCCAAAGTGCCATGTGAAAACTCCTCTGAATCGTTAAACAAGGGGCGGCATAAATGCCGCCCCTGAAATGAAACTGTGAGGCGAGGCGCACCTCGCCTGAAAATTACTTCTTCTGCTCGTTCAGGGCGCGGATACGCGAAGAGAGCGAGAACAGACGGATAAAGCCGCCAGCATGACGGTGATCGTACACTTCATCTTCACCGAAGGTGGCGAACTCTTCCGAGTAGAGGCTGTTCGCGGAACGCTTCTGGGTGGCTGTCGCCTGGCCTTTGTAGAGCTGCAGTACCACTTCACCGTTAACCTCTTCCGCCAGCGATTCGGCAGCGGCCTGAATCGACTTACGCAGCGGGGCGAACCAGCGGCCGTCATAAACCACATAGGACATCTCGTGGCCGAGCTGCTCACGCCATTTGAAGCTATCGCGATCCAGCACCAGCTGCTCAACCGCACGCAGCGCATTGACCATGATGGTGCCGCCAGGGGTTTCGTAGCAGCCGCGGGATTTAATCCCTACCAGACGGTTCTCAACGATATCGATACGGCCGACGCCATGTTTTGCGCCCAGCACGTTAAGTTTTTCCAGGCACTGGAACGGACTCAGTTTTTCGCCGTTAACCGCCACGACCCGACCTTTTTCCACGGTCACGGTCACTTCTTCAGGCTGGTCAGGCGCTTCCAGCGGATCGACAGTCCAGACCCAGCAATCTTTATTTGGTGCATTGGCCGGGCTTTCCAGCACGCCACCTTCGGTAGAGATGTGCCAGGCGTTCTCGTCGCGGCTGTAGATTTTCTCCAGTGACGCGGTGGTCGGAATGTTGCGCTCTTTCAGGTAGTCCAGCAGCGCTTCACGTGAACGCAGGTTCCATTCACGCCACGGGGCCACCACTTTCAGCTGTGGTGCCAGCGCGGTGTAGGTGGTTTCGAAACGCACCTGGTCATTACCTTTACCGGTTGCGCCGTGACACAGCGCATCCGCACCCACTTTCAGCGCCAGCTCAACCTGTGCTTTAGCGATGATAGGACGCGCCATTGAAGTGCCCAGCAGATAAGTGCCTTCATAGAGGGCGCCAGTCTGCAGCACCGGATAGACATAGTCGCTGATGAACTCTTCACGCAGGTCAACCACGTGGCATTCAGATGCGCCGGACTGCAGGGCTTTCTTCTCTACACCTTCCAGATCGCCGCGCTCCTGACCGATATCTGCGACAAAAGCGACGACTTCACAGCCGCCGTAGTTCTCTTTCAGCCATGGAATGATGGCCGAAGTATCAAGACCACCGGAGTAAGCCAGAACGATTTTTTTGATGTTTTGCGTTTGCATTTCGTAATCCTTGAATCAGAGTCGTTAAGCGAGAATCCGGGTGCCAATCGACACGCCGTTAAACAGGTCAGGCAGCCGCTCAGCGTGACGCCAGCTGGCAATATCCACCGGGCGGCCCAGGGTACGCGCTGCATCAAGCGCAGCGTGCACTTTCACAATCATGCCGTCGGTAATAATGCCCTGGGTAATCAGCTGCTCAGCTTTGTCGGCGGTCATCTCTTCGATGCGCTGACCTTTGCCGTCGAGAATACCACTGACGTCTGACAACAGGACCAGATCAGCGCCCAGCGTCGAGGCCAGTGCGGTCGCCGCCTGATCAGCGTTGACGTTCATCAGGTCGCCGCTTTCAGTAATACCAATTGAGCTCACCACCGGCATATAACCGGCCGCCAGCAGGGTGTTCAGCAATGCCGGATCGCCCGGCATTGCGTGGCCAACATGGCCGAGTTCTTCATCAAACGGTGTGACATTCACGATGCCCGCATCGCCCAGGCAGAGGCCTACCGCGTTGATGCCAGATTTTTTTGCCCAGGCCAGCAGCGTTTTATTCGCGGTTCCTGCCAGCGCACCGGTAATAATGTCGATCTGATCGGCTGGTGTGACACGCAGGCCATTTTTCTTCTTCACCGGCAGCGCCAGCTTTTTCATCAGTTCATCCACCAGGCAACCGCCGCCGTGGACAATGATCAGCGGACGCTGATGGGCGCTGCGGTAGGTCAACAGCGCTTCAAACAGGCGGGCCAGCGCTTCTTCGCTGTCTAACAACACACCGCCCAGCTTGATAATCAATGGATTGGTCATGGTTTATTTATCCGTTAAATCAGTGACTGCGTTTCAGGGAAGCCGAACCGGATGTTCAGGCACTGTACCGCCTGCGATGCCGCGCCTTTCAGCAGATTATCTTCGGCTGCCACGACAATCAGATGCTCGCCCTGCACTTCAAAACCGATATCGCAGTAAGGCAGACCCACAACGGCTTTCAGCGCCGGTACGCCCTGCTCGTAGAGCCGCACCAGTGGCTTGTTGTCATAGGCGCGATGGAAAACTGCGGCAATATCTTCACGGCTGACACCCGCTTTCAGACGGCAGGTAATCGTCGCCAGGATCCCGCGCGGGAAGTTACCCAGATGCGGAGTGAAGATCACCGGCGTACCAAGGTGCGCAACGATTTCCGGGTGATGACGATGATTGAACAGGCCGTAAGGCTGCAGGCTTACTTCACAGAAGCTGGTGCCGACACTGGCTTTACGTCCGGCACCGCTCACGCCGCTGGTGGCGTTGATTACCGGCCACTGCGCCTCGTTTAACAGTCCGGCATCCACCAGGGGCTTCAGCGCTAGCTGCGCAGCGGTCGGGTAGCAACCTGGCACAGCCACCAGCTGCGCCTGCTGGATTTTCTCATGCTGATATTCGGCAAGGCCGTAAACGGCTTTGTCCAGCCAGTCGCCATGCTGATGGGTGAAGCCATAAAAGCGGGTATAAAAATCAGCGTCATTAACGCGGAACGCGCCCGACAGGTCGAACACCACACAGCCAGCCTTGAGAAATTCCGGCGCCAGATCGTGGCTGACTTCGTGGGCCGTCGCCAGGAACACCACATCCACCTTGTCTGCCCACTCGGCCGCGCTGCTCAGCGGCTGCAGCGGCAAATCCACCACACCTTTCAGCTGCGGATGGAGATCGGAGAGGCGCTTGCCGGCATCAGGGCTTTGCGCCGAAACCGCCAAAGCGGTTATGTTGATATGTGGATGGCGATTCAGGAAGGTGGCAAGCTCTGTGCCAGCATAACCACTGGCACCAACGATCAGCGTATTCAACATCAGGCTGTAACCCTTTTTACAGTCGCACGTTCCGGGTCGCGGCCTTGCCCCGTTACCCGCCCTGTCATCTGCAGTGATTTAAGGTTCCCTTGCAGAGGACGTTAATGTATTTTTATTCACTATTACTGCATGAATATGGATACATCCTAACCCAAGGACCGCCAACAGTGAAGACAAAATTACCGCCTTTTATTGAACTGTACCGCCAGTTAATCGCTACACCGTCGATCAGCGCAACCGATGCCGCACTGGATCAGAGTAATGAAACTTTAATCAATTTGCTGGCCGGCTGGTTCCGCGACCTCGGCTTCAGCGTTGAAGTGCAGCCAGTGCCCGGCACCCGCAATAAATTTAATATGCTGGCGCGCACCGGAAGCGGTGCGGGCGGCCTGCTGTTAGCGGGTCACACCGATACCGTTCCTTTTGACGATGGCCGCTGGACACGCGATCCCTTTACCCTGACCGAGCACGACAACAAGCTCTATGGCCTGGGTACGGCAGACATGAAAGGCTTCTTCGCCTTTATTCTCGATACACTGCGCGATGTGGATGTCAGCACGCTGAGCAAACCGCTCTATATCCTCGCTACGGCCGATGAAGAGACCACCATGGCTGGCGCCAAATATTTTTCTGAATCGACGCAGCTGCGTCCCGACTGCGCCATCATCGGTGAACCAACCTCGCTTAAACCGGTACGTGCGCACAAAGGTCACCTGTCCAATGTGATCCGCATTGAGGGGAAATCGGGCCATTCCAGCGATCCCGCACGTGGCGTCAACGCCATTGAACTGATGCATGAGTCGATCACCCATCTGATGCAACTGCGTAATACGCTGCAGCAGCGTTATCACCATGACGGTTTTGCCATCCCCTACCCCACCATGAACTTCGGCCATATTCATGGCGGTGACGCCGCTAACCGTATCTGCGCCTGCTGTGAACTGCATATGGATATTCGTCCACTGCCGGGCCTGTCGCTGAACGATCTCGATGGGCTACTGAATGAGGCGCTGGCACCGGTCAGTGCGCGCTGGCCGGGCCGTGTCACGGTGGCTGAACTGCATCCGCCGATTCCTGGGTACGAGTGCCCGGCAGATCATGAACTGGTCAATGTGGTCGAGAAATTACTGGGTATACCTACTGAGGTGGTGAACTACTGCACCGAAGCGCCTTTTATTCAGCAGCTCTGCCCGACGCTGGTACTGGGTCCGGGGTCGATTGAGCAGGCACATCAGCCAGACGAATTTATTGATACTGCATTTATTAAGCCGACAAGGGCGCTTATCAGTCAGGTTGTGCAGCATTTTTGCTACTGATTAACAGCAAATGGGGCATTTCACTGCATTAACAGTAAAATGCCCCTTCATTGTGCGGGATTTAGCGATAAGAATAACTTATCCCGCTTCGTTCCCGATAAATTCTACGAATTTCCGTTATTTAGCCACATCTTCAGCGCACTTTAACGCATTTGACGAACGCAACATTACGTGGCTAGATAAAAGACGATGTTATGCCCACCGGGTGATTATCCAGAGCGTTTCAGAATGTGGACAGGCGGCAACGGAGCCGGTTCCCTGTAGATTAGGGGGGAACATGGCGTTGCTGATTTTGCTGCTGCCTGAAAGGTCGGGTGTAGAAGTTTTTCAAGACGATAAGGGTGTCAGGGTCCAATGAACGAACAATATTCCGCAATGCGAAGTAATGTCAGTATGCTCGGCAAACTGCTCGGGGATACGATTAAGGATGCACTGGGAGAGAACATCCTCGACCAGGTGGAAACCATCCGTAAGCTCTCCAAGTCATCCCGTGCAGGAAATGACACTCATCGTAAAGAACTGCTCAATACGCTGCAGAACCTCTCCAACGAGGAGCTTTTGCCGGTTGCACGCGCTTTTAGCCAGTTTCTGAACCTCACCAACGTGGCTGAGCAGTATCAGACCATCTCGCAAAGTGGCGAGGGTGAGAACCATCCCGAACTGCTGAAAAAGACCTTTGATACCCTGAAGCAGCAGAAAGATATCAGCGAAAGCGACATCCTTGCGGCCATTGAGTCGCTGTCGCTGGAACTGGTGCTGACGGCTCACCCGACTGAAATCACCCGCCGTACGCTGATTCACAAGCTGGTCGAAGTTAACAGCTGCCTGAAACAGCTCGATCACAGCGACGTCTCCGACTACGAACGTAACCAGATTATGCGCCGTCTGCGTCAGCTGGTGGCACAGGCGTGGCACACCGATGAGATCCGCAAATATCGTCCGACCCCTATCGACGAAGCCAAATGGGGCTTTGCCGTAGTGGAAAACAGCCTGTGGGAAGGCGTACCCGCCTTCCTGCGTGAGCTGAACGAGCAGGTAGAAGAGGCGTTCGGCATTAAGCTGCCGGTCGATTTCGTGCCGGTTCAGTTCACCTCATGGATGGGTGGCGACCGCGACGGTAACCCTAACGTTACGGCGGCGATTACCCGCCACGTTATGCAGCTGAGTCGCTGGAAAGCCACTGACCTGTTCCTGCGCGATATCGGCGTATTGATCTCTGAGTTGTCGATGTCAGAGTGCACTGAAGAGATCCGGGAACTCAGCGGCGATCCGGAAGCGCTTGAACCTTATCGTATGATCCTGAAACGCCTGCGCAGCCAGTTAATGACTACCCAGTCATTCCTGGAACGTCGCCTGAAAGGTGAACGTCTGCCGCGCCCGGCCGATCTGCTGGTCTCCAACGCTCAGCTGTGGGATCCGCTGTTTGCCATCTATCAGTCACTGCAAAAGTGCGGCATGGGCATTATCGCCAACGGTCAGTTGCTTGATACGCTGCGCCGCGTGAAATGCTTCGGCGTGCCGCTGGTGCGGATCGATCTGCGTCAGGAGAGTACCCGTCACACCGAAGCGATTGCTGAAGTGACCCGCTATCTGGGTCTCGGCGATTATGAAAGCTGGTCCGAAGCGGACAAGCAGGCCTTCCTGATCCGTGAACTGAACTCAAAGCGTCCGCTGCTGCCTCGCAGCTGGGAACCCAGCGATGAAACGCGTGAAGTGCTGGAGACCTGTCGCGTCGCGGCTGAAGCGCCACAGGGTTCTATCGCCGCCTATGTTATCTCGATGGCGAAAACCCCTTCTGACGTGCTGGCCGTGCATCTGCTGCTGAAAGAAGCAGGCATCGGCTATGCCATGCCGGTTGCACCGCTGTTTGAAACGCTTGATGACCTGAATAACGCCAATGACGTGATGAGCCAGCTGCTGAGCATCGACTGGTATCGCGGCTTAATTCAGGGCAAACAGATGGTGATGATTGGCTATTCTGACTCGGCGAAAGATGCCGGTGTGATGGCCGCCAGCTGGGCGCAATATCAGGCACAGGATGCCCTGATTAAAACCTGTGAGAAGGCCGGGATTTCACTGACGCTGTTCCACGGACGCGGCGGCAGCATCGGCCGTGGCGGCGCACCCGCCCATGCAGCGCTGCTGTCGCAACCGCCAGGCAGCCTGCGCGGCGGTCTTCGTGTGACCGAACAGGGCGAGATGATTCGCTTTAAATATGGTTTACCCGCCGTCACCATCGCCAGCCTGTCGCTTTACACCGGCGCAATTCTGGAAGCGAACCTGATGCCGCCGCCGGAGCCAAAACGCGAATGGCGCGACATTATGGATCAGCTATCCGCCGACTCCTGTGCGATGTATCGCGGTTATGTGCGTGAAAATGCTGACTTCGTCCCCTATTTCCGCTCAGCGACGCCGGAGCAGGAGCTGGGTAAATTACCGCTGGGCTCACGTCCCGCCAAGCGCCGACCTACCGGCGGCGTAGAGTCGCTGCGTGCGATTCCATGGATTTTCGCCTGGACGCAGAACCGTCTGATGCTGCCCGCGTGGCTGGGTGCCGGTGCGGCCCTGCAACAGGCGATGGCCGCCGGTCATCAGGATCAGCTGGAAGCGATGTGCCGCGACTGGCCATTCTTCTCTACCCGTCTGGGTATGCTGGAGATGGTATTCTCAAAAGCGGACCTGTGGCTGGCGGAATATTACGATCAGCGTCTGGTCGAGAAATCACTCTGGCCGCTGGGCAAACAGTTGCGCGATCAGCTTGATGCGGATATCAAAGCGGTACTGACCATTGCCAATGACTCACACCTGATGGCGGATCAGCCGTGGATTGCCGAGTCAATTGCACTGCGTAATGTCTATACCGATCCGCTCAACGTACTCCAGGCCGAACTGCTGCATCGTTCGCGCGCGCGGGAAGCGAATGGCGATGAACCGGATGCCCGCGTTGAGCAGGCGCTGATGGTGACCATTGCCGGTGTCGCGGCAGGCATGCGCAATACCGGTTAACGGTGGTGAGGCGCTGACGCTCGTCAGCGTCGCACTGCAGTAAAAACAAAAAAGTCGGGACTCTCCCGACTTTTTTATTGGCTGAAGCAGAGCGGTTAAGCCGCTGCAGCAGCAGGTCGCACGCCCAGGGTGTGACAAATGGCGTAACTCATTTCGGCACGGTTAAGCGTGTAGAAATGGAAATCCTTCACCCCTTCGCGTGACAGGATTTTCACCATATCCATCGCGATATTGGCTCCCACCATTTTCCGCGTTTCCGGATCATCATCCAGACCGGCAAACATCGCGCTCATCCAGCCCGGCACGCGCACATTAGTTAGCGTGGCAAAGCGTTGCAGCTGTTTAAAGTTAGAGACCGGCAGAATGCCCGGCACAATTTCCACGTCAATGCCGGTCGCGACACAGCGATCGCGGAAACGCAGATAACTTTCAACGTCGAAGAAAAACTGAGTAATGGCCCGGTTGGCGCCTGCATCGATTTTTCGCTTCAGGTTAATCAGATCGGCCTGGGCGCTTTTCGCTTCGGGATGAACTTCCGGATAGGCCGCAACCGAAATATCAAAATCACCCACCTCTTTCAGCAGCGAAACCAGATCGCTGCCGTACATTTCCGGCTTACCACTGCCTGGGGGCAGATCGCCGCGCAGCGCCACAATATGACGGATGCCGTTGTTCCAGTAATCCTGAGCGATGGTGCGCAGTTCATCGCGCGTGGCATCGACACAGGTCAGATGGGGAGCAGCTTCCAGACCGGTGCGATCTTTAATGCCTTTGATAATGCTGTGGGTGCGATCGCGTTCACCTGAGTTTGCACCGTAGGTCACAGAAACGAATTTCGGTTTCAGGCTGCTCAGGCGATCGATGGAGGTCCACAGTGTCTCTTCCATGTCGCTGGTACGAGGCGGGAAGAACTCAAATGAAACATTAATTTGCCCGTTCAGCTCAGCCAGGCTCTGGTTTAGCGCTTCGCGCTGATTGGCATGAAAAAAACTCATCCTGCACCCTCATCGATTAACAATCGGCCTGTGAACATCTACACGTTTAGACGTCCAGATGTTCAAAATGACGTAATCTGACTGTGCCGTCAACTTAAAAATGGTCAACAGTCGTGATCAATTTTCAATCAACATGAAGGCGATTCAACAGGGGGGAGATAACGTATTGAAAACAGGCGCCGAAGCGCCTGAGGAGGAGGAGTTACAGCAGTTGTGCGAGGCGATTAATATCTGACTGGATAGCGCCTGCGGTGACATCCCGGCCTGCGCCCGGTCCGCGGATCACCAGCGGATTATCGCGGTACCAGCGGCTCTCAATCGCAAAAACGTTGTCGCATGGCAGCAGTGAGGCCAGCGGATGCTCCGGACGCACCGCTTCAACACCCACGCGCGCCTTGCCGTTGGCATCAAAGCGGGCAACGTAACGCAGCACCAGGTCCATCTCCTGCGCGGCTTCGAGCCGCTGCAGCATCTGCTCATTCAGCTCTTCGCCATTTTCAAAGAAGTGGTCGACAGATCCCTGCTGACAGTTATTGGGCACCAGCGATTCCACCCGCACCTGATCCGGCTCGATGTTGTAGCCTGCCTCACGCGCCAGGATAACCAGCTTGCGCATCACATCCTGACCCGAGAGATCGGCGCGCGGATCGGGCTCAGTTAAACCCTGCTGCCAGGCCTGATCCACCAGCTCGGTAAAGGGCACCGTGCCATCAAACTGCAGGAACAGCCACGACAGCGTGCCGGAGAAGATCCCGCTGATCGCCAGGATGGTATCGCCGCTGTCGCGCAGATCGCGCACCGTGTAGTTGATCGGCAGACCTGCGCCAACGGTGGCGTTATAGAGCCAGTGACGCCCGGTTTTGGTAAAGGCATCGCGGATCTGGCGCCAGGTCTGACTGTCAGACGCTCCCGCGACCTTATTGGCGCTGATAACGTGAAAACCGTGACTGGCAAAGTCGAGATACTGCTGCGCCAGCGGTGTGCTGGCAGTGACATCCAGCACCACCAGGTCATCAAACGGGTGAGCACGCATCCACAGGAACAGCGACTCTTCATCGCGCTCTACCGCTTCATCATCAAAGAAGGCGAGTGCCCGGCTGGCTTCCAGCCCGTCATAGCTCAGCAGGCTGCGACGGCTGTCCGCGACGCCCGCCAGCACAAATTCAAAGCCGGTACGCGCTGACAGCGTTTCCTGATCGCGGGCAAACAGCTCCAGCCAGCGTGAACCGATATTGCCTTTGCCAAATAGCATCAGACCGATGCGCTTTTCTGCCCGGAACAGCGACTGATGCAATCCCTGAATCAGATGCTGAGTCGGGCCGACGCGCAGCACTGCGACCACGCTGATGTGCTCTTCTGACTGCCAGATGAACTCAATTGGCTGATCCTTTAACTGCTGCCAGAAGCGATGGGTATGCAGCGGATTGCGGGTAACGCCTGCGCCAACCAGCGCCACCAGCGCCAGGCCGTCGCGCAGCTGCAGATGGCCCGGTAAAGCGGCATCCTGAAGCAGCGTAAAAGCGCTGTTAACCACTTCGGCGGTGTAACAGAGCTGCAGCAGTTGACGATCGGGATGAACGCCAAACGCCAGCGGACGCAGCTGCGCGCGCTTCAGCAACAGGTCTATCTCTTTGTGCAGGATGGCGAAGTCATGCTGCTCTGGCAGCTGAATCTCAATCAGGCAAACATCATCATGGCTGGTGACGATACGCGCGCCCGTCCCGGACGCCAGCACGCGCTCAATGCGGGTTGATCCCTGCTCCGGCTGATAACTGCAGCGCAGTTGCAGGTCGATATCGCTGCCTGAAACCGGCTGCAGAGTCCGGGTGTGGAGAACCGGTGCAGCCAGGCGCGCCAGTTCGCTGGCTTCATCCAGCCTTAACAGCGGCAGCAGGCAGGCATCAGAGACTTTGCGGGGATCGGCACTGTAGACACCCGCCACATCGCTCCAGATGGTCACCCGTCCGACACCCGCCAGTGCGCCAATCTGCGTGGCAGAATAGTCGGAGCCGTTGCGGCCAAGCAGGACGGTTTCACCGGCGTCGTTGCGGCTGATAAATCCGGTCACCACGATGCGCTTGTGCGGATGCTGCGCCAGTAAAGTCTGTAGCAGTGGCCAGGACTTCCCTTCATCTACCTGCGGTTGTGCGGCACGTTCAGCGCGCAGAAACTCACGCGCATCCAGCCAGCAAGCCTGAAGGTCACGCTGGCTCAGTACCGCTGACATCAGGCGTGCCGACCAGACTTCACCGTGACCGACCACTTCGGCATAGACCGCATCGGTAATCGGCGCATCCAGCAGTGCGGCCAGCTTTTCCAGGTCACGGATAAACGCGGTGATTAAAGGTTCTGCGACCTCAGCAGGCAGCAGCGCACTGATCAGTTCGCTCTGGTAGCGCCGTAAAGCCTGTTGCACCTGATGCGCAGAGAGCCGATCGCTCTGGCTCAGCTTCAGCCAGCTAATCAGCTGGTTGGTGGTTGAGCCTGCCGCAGAGACCACCATCAGGTCGCCCGGCTGGCTGTAGTCCGCCATAATACCGGCAACGCGCTGATAGCAGCGCGCATCGGCCAGGCTGCTGCCGCCAAACTTATGCAACTGCCTGATGTTCGGCGTTCCCGCGCCTGCTGAAATCGTCATGCTTAACCCTCGGCTGCGACCCGGAATGCATTATCCAGATCGGCAATTAAATCTTCGTGATCTTCAATACCGACAGAAACCCGTAGCAGCGTATCGGAAATGCCCGCTGCCGCGCGTGCTTCTGCCGACATCCCCGCGTGCGTCATGGTGGCGGTATGGGAGATCAGACTCTCTACTCCGCCCAGCGATTCCGCCAGCGTAAATAGCTGCAATGCTTTCAGGAAGCGACGCAGCAGCGCCTCATCACCGTCGAGCTCGAAACTCAGCATGGCGCCAAAGCCGCGCTGCTGACGTACGGCATGTTCGTGTCCGGCGTTTTCCGGCAGCGAAGGATGATACAACTTTTTCACCAGTTTCTGCTGCTTCAGATACTCTACAATCGCGAGTGCGTTGCGTTGTGCGGCTGCAATCCGCGGCGAAAGTGTACGAATTCCGCGCAGCAGCAGATAACTGTCAAACGCTGCACCGGTCACACCAATGTTATTCGCCCACCAGGCCAGGTCGGTAGCGAGTTGCGGATCTTTGGCGATGACCGCGCCCGCCACGACATCGGAGTGGCCATTGAGGTATTTGGTACAGGAGTGGATAACCAGGTCCGCACCCAGCGCCAGAGGGTTCTGCAGCGCCGGACTCATAAAGGTGTTGTCCACCACGCTGATGGCACCCGCAGCACGCGCAGCGGCGCAAATTGCGCTGATATCTACCACGCGCAGCAGCGGATTGCTGGGGCTTTCAATCAGCACCAGTTTGGGGTTTTCATCCAGAGCTGCCTGCAGCGCTACCGGATCACCCTGATCGACAAATTTCACCCGATAGGCGCCGCGCTTGCTCAGGCTGTCAAACAGCCGATAGCTGCCGCCATAACAGTCATGTGGCGCGACCAGCAGATCGCCAGGCTTCAGAAACACCGTCGTGACCAGGTGAATCGCCGACATCCCGGTATTGGTTAATACCGCGCCCGCTCCCCCTTCCAGTTCTGCCAGCGTACGCTGTACGACATCACGAGTGGGGTTGCCACGACGGGAGTAGTCATGCGCACGAGGCTCATTGAAATCCAGGAAGTTATAGGTCGTAGAGAGGTGGATTGGCGGGACAACGCAGCCATATTGCTCGTCATCATTCAAACCGCTGCGCACTGCGATGGTTGCCGGTTTACGCGTCATGAGCGAATTGTTCCTGAAGAGTGAATAAAATGTAGGCCACAGGATATCACCCTCTAATTAGACGTCAATACATCTGGACATCTAAATGTCTTTGCGTATAGATTGAGCAAAACCGCAATAACCGCTAAAATTATGCGTCATCGCCTGGCGTTCCCCTCTGTGAGACAGAGGCAGTGAGCGAAGAAAACCCGCCATATCAGGGGTCAGGCAGGAAAAAATCAGGCATAATCCGCTGATTTCCTCACATTTAACGTTTATTAATTAAGGTAACTCATGGCTGAATGGAACGGCGAATATATCAGCCCGTACGCTGAGCACGGTAAGAAGAGCGAGCAGGTCAAGAAGATCACAGTATCTATCCCATTGAGCGTGCTGAAGATTTTAACGGATGAGCGCACCCGTCGTCAGGTGAACAACCTGCGTCACGCCACCAACAGCGAGCTGCTTTGCGAAGCCTTTTTACATGCCTTTACGGGCCAACCGCTGCCGGATGACGTCGACCTGCGCAAAGAGCGTAGTGATGAGATTCCGGAAGAAGCAAAAGCAATCATGCGCCAGATGGGTGTCGATCCGGATACATGGGAGTATTAATTCCTCAGGCCGGTTTCGCTTAACCCCGCTTCAAAGGAAGCAGGCTCCGCTCAGGGAGCCGCTTTCCTGATCCATTTGCACCTGGTTATCCTGATTTACGCAGCCTGATTCACTCTCCTGAATATTGCCGTTCAGAATTCTCATAAAAATCCACCCTATTCTCATATTATTCCGCTATTTCTGTTGCAATAAGAGTGTTTTTTTCAATCAGACAATAGAATAATTACTATTGTCCACAATTACCTGCCTCCGTAAAATTTGTCAGAGCGACTATTTCACGGAAAGAAAATGAGCATTAAATATAAAATAAAATCATCTGCATCCTCTTTTTTTATTATCTTTATCACCATTGCAATCATTTTCCCTTCTGCCCAAGTGATAGCGGCATCCGCTCTCACAGAGCAAAGTGACAATATCAATGCGCTGCAACAGGATCGGATCCGCAAAGAGCAATTAATGCCCGAACCGCAGCGAGCGACGTCTGAAAAACAGCGATTCAGGCCAGAAGAGATTCCGTTCCCCCATGAAGAAAACTGCTATTTCATCGACAAGGTTGTTTTAAGTCAGGATAGCAAAGAACTCCACCTCGAAAGATTAAGGTATTTTACGTCTCAGGCAGAAGGAAAGTGTCTGGGCATCGCAGGCATAAGATTGCTGGCAAAAACCCTGCAGAATGAAATCATCCGGGCAGGATATATCACCACGCGCGTTAATTTACCCGAACAGAATCTTTCAGTTCGGGAATTAAAATTTGAGATTAACGCCGGAAAAGTGGGGGAAATCGTTCTTAATAAAGCAGGTGGTGATTATATTAATCTGACCAGCACGTTACCGTTCAAAGCAGGTGATGTACTTGAACTCAGCGATCTGGAACAGGGGAGTCTTAATCTTCAGCGAGTACCGGGATCACAGGTTAAAGTCAATCTGGTGCCTGGCAGTGGCAAAGGCGAAAGCGACATTTATATTCAGCGCGAACAGGATAAATACTGGCAGGTCGGTGCATGGCTCAATGATGCTGGCTCGGTTGCAACCGGCCGCTATCAGGGTGGCGCAGCGCTCTACTTAAATAATATTACATCATTGAGCGACACCCTCTTTGTCTCTTATGGCCACGACATCGTACCGAAGCATACGATAAAAGGTAACAGTAATAAATCGATTGGTTATTCGATCCCCTGGGGCTACTGGTGGCTCGATCTCTACGCCAGCCGCAGTGATTACCGGCAATATATGACCGGAAACTGGGCTAAATGGACGCTGAATAACAAGAACAGTTATTACAGTGCGCAGATCAATCGACTGATTTCACGAACTGTGCATCAGACCAGCACGGTCGGCCTGCAAATTTTCGATGCGGAATCGCGTTACTCTCTGGATGACTTTGAGCTTGTCAGCATGCATAAAAAAAGTGCGGGCTGGAAAGCGGTATTGCAACATCAACTCAATTACGATAATGCAGGCCTGGCGACAACGCTGAGTTATCAGAGAAAGATGCCCTGGTTTAACAGCAGCAATACCGTTGAGCAGGCGTATGGACTCATTGATAAGCAAGGCCGGATCATCACTTTCGATCTGCAGGGTTCAGTCAACTTCCGTGTTTATGATAACTGGCTGAACTATTCTCCTCATTTCAGCCTGCAATACTCGCCTGATACGCTCTCATCATTGAACCGATTTTCGCTGGCAAACCGCTGGACGGTGCGCGGATTCGATGGCGAATACGCCCTTCAGGACAATAAAGGGTGGTACTGGCGCAACGATATTAGCTGGATATTCCCCGGCAAACCGGTTCAGCCTTATATCGGTGTTGATGCAGGCCAGGTCTATGGCAATAACAAGACGCAGGATTATACCGGAAAAACCGTCATAGGCAGCGTTGTCGGCCTGCGGGGAAATCTTCTGAAAACGCGCTTTGATTTTTTTGCTGGTTCCCCTCTTAAAAAACCACAAGCCTTTCATACCGATCCCCTTACGCTGGGATTTTCATTGCAATGGAAATATTAAAAAGGAGGAAATAATTTAATAAAAACGCAATTTACATGACAAACGTACACACACATTTAAAGGATTAAAATAATGAAGAAGCATAAGTTTAAGCTACTATTTCTGGCCACAGTGGCCACGCTGTGCAGTCAGTCTGCTCTTGCGGCACTCAACAGTTACACCCATGCAAACGGATCGACTGTTGTTAATATTAATCAGGCTGATGCGAATGGTCTTTCCCACAATATGTATCAGAGCTTTAACGTTACCAGTGATGGGATGGTGCTCAATAACAGCACCACAGATTTAATACGTGAAAATGGTAATATTGCGCGAAACGGCAATCTGGATAAGTCAGCCAGCCTTATCCTGAATGAGGTTATATCAAGAAGCCCCTCTTCACTGAACGGTTATATTGAAGTAGCCGGTCAAAAAGCAGATGTCATTATCGCCAACCCGAATGGTATTACCTGCTCTGGCTGTGGCTTCATTAATACCGGCCGGGCCACACTTACTACCGGTACGCCTACTTTTACCGATGGTGCACTTACTGGCTTTAATGTGGCGAAAGGCACGCTTACTGTAAGTGGTAATGGCCTGAAAGGTGCTGATTACACCGACCTGCTGGCACAGAAAATCAATATCCAGGGGCAGATTGATACGACTCAACTGAAGGCGATTGCGGGTAGCTATACCTATGATCTTGCCTCCGGTCAGGCAACGGCTACCGGAACCAGCCAGCTTCGCAGCAACAGCATTGATGTCAGCGCACTGGGAGGAGCAACAGCGGGTATTATTCAGCTGCAAACGACTGAAGCGGGCGCGGGCGTTAATAATAGCGGCGTCCTGAACGCAACTAATCTTTATATTGCATCTGATGGCGCGTTAACCAACAGCGGCACCATTCAAACCGGACTGATGAGCGCCACTGCTGGCGGCAGCATCACTAACAGAGGAACGCTTTCTGCCAGTCAGGCCGTCCTGCAGACAACAGACGCGTTCACGAATAACGGCACGATTAAAACCACTGATTACGCCACCATCGTCAGCCTGGGCAAATTCTCTAACAGCGATAAAGCGCAAATTAATGCTGCAGGTACCGTAAACATCGTTTCTCTGGCAGGTAATATTGAAAATAAAGGAACAATCACGACGCCAAAAAACCTGGCAATGCAAACCGGCTATAACACCGTTGACGGCGTCGTCACGGCTGTCGCCAACACCAGCCTGCTCAATTCAGGTTCAATTCAGGCAGGTAACCTCAGCATGAACGCCGTTAAAGAGGTCAGCCTCTTATCTGGCGGAAACGTTATCTCGCAAGGTACAACCTATGTTTCTGCGACGAAGGTCTCTAATAGTGCGACACTGACCGCTCAGAATGCGTCTGTTGTGGCTAACGAGGTCAGCAATCAGGGTGTCATTCAAACGAGTGGACTGTTAAATGTGTCGGGGAAAAACGGCATCTCTAATACGGGCACCATGAAGGCGGGCACACTGACGCTGGCAACGGACGAGAAAATCAGCAACTCATCCTGCTTATTGTGGATATTGTGCAGCAAAGGCACCCTGTCAGCAGACAAGATCACCATTACAGCGCCGAAGATCGCTGCCATTGGTGATTTAGATGGTACCTATACTACGCAGGTACTTGAACTGAATAAGCCTGCGGCGGTGGCATCAGACACCAGCCTGTAATTGAGATATAAAAAAACCCAGCCGAAGCTGGGTTTTTTCTTGCCGCCGAACCCGCAGGTTCAGGTGCCTTTTAATCTTATTTTTTAGCGCCTGGCACGCTGAAACGCTTGTTAAAGCGGTCAACACGGCCACCAGTTGCCACTTCACGCTGCTTACCGGTATAGAACGGGTGGCATTTGCCACAAACGTCCAGGTTCAGTTCGTGAGTCAGTGTTGAACGGGTGTGGATCTCGTTGCCGCAGGTACATTTGATAGTAACTGCTTCGTATTTCGGGTGAATACCTTGTTTCATGGGAAACCTCATTGAAGGCCGTGTCGCTCTCCGTGCCAGGCTTTAACCTGCACAGCACCACACGCGATTGAACATTATAGGGTGTACTCCGGCCAGATATTTCTCACCGAAGGCGGCATATTATACAGGTAAGTTTCGATTGCTGCAAATATCTGCTGAGATACCCGCCATCAGGGTCAGCGTGTACACTACCTTCCCCGATCATTGAGCCGGAAAGAGAGAGTTATGCCCGTAGTCCAGGTCGCCCTGCCCGTCCCCTTGCCCCGCCTGTTTGATTATCTGCCGCCACAGGGCGCGCAGCCGGTCATTGGTGGTCGCGTGAGTGTGCCCTTTGGCAATCGCAGGATGATCGGGATTGTGGTCGCCTTTCGTGAGAGTAGCGATCTGCCGGAAGCACAACTCAAGCGCGTGATCGAGGTACTGGATAGTGAATCCCTCTATCCAGCGTCGCTGTGGCGCATCCTTAACTGGGCCGCCAGCTACTATCATTCGCCACAGGGAGAGGTACTGAGTCACGCTATTCCGGTACTGCTGCGGCAGGGGAAAGCGGCGCAGGACAATCCCTTATGGCGCTGGGAAATCACCGAGCAGGGTCGGGCGACTGCGCCGGAGAGTTTAAAGCGGGCACCGAAACAGCAGCAGGCGCTGGCTGCACTGCGTCAGCAACCGCTCTATCGTCATCAGGTCAGTGAACATGACCTCACGGATGCGACGTTGCAGGCACTGCGCGCCAAAGGGTTATGCGAACTGCATGAGCATCAGCCGCAGATGCATGACTGGCGTACCACTTATGCCGTAAAAGGCGAACGTCTGCGACTGAATACCGATCAGGCGATGGCCGTGGGTGCGATTCGGGCAGATGATGAACATTACGCAGCCTGGCTGCTGGCGGGCATCACGGGTTCAGGCAAAACCGAGGTTTACCTCAGCGTGCTGGAAAATGTGCTGGCACGCGGTAAACAGGCGCTGGTGCTGGTGCCGGAGATTGGCCTGACCCCGCAAACTATCGCCCGTTTTCGCGAACGTTTTGATGCGCCCATTGATGTGCTGCACTCCGCATTAAATGACAGTGAGCGGCTGGCGGTCTGGTTACGTGCGCGGCGCGGCGAAACGGCGATTGTGATTGGCACCCGATCGGCGCTGTTTACGCCACTGGCCCGTCCTGGCGTAATTATTATCGATGAAGAGCATGACAGCTCCTATAAACAGCAGGAGGGCTGGCGCTATCAGGCGCGCGATCTGGCCGTCTTCCGCGCACATGAAGAGAATATCCCGATTGTTATGGGATCGGCGACACCCGCTCTGGAGACGCTGCACAATGTCCGCAGCGGCAAGTATCGCCAGCTCGACCTGACAAAACGCGCCGGCAATGCCAGACCGGCACTGCAACAGCTTATCGACTTAAAAGGCGTGCAGCTGATCGGCGGTCTGGCACCGGGCCTGATTGGTAAAATGCGCCAGCATCTGCAGGCCGATAATCAGGTGCTGCTGTTTCTTAACCGCCGCGGCTTTTCGCCCGCCCTGCTCTGTCACGATTGCGGCTGGATTGCTGAGTGTACCCGCTGTGACCGCTACTACACGCTGCATCAGCACCATCGTCAGCTACGCTGCCACCATTGCGACAGCCAGCGTCCGCTGCCTAATCAATGCCCGCAGTGTGGTTCAACCCATTTGCTGCCGGTAGGCGTCGGGACTGAGCAACTGGAGCAGCAGCTCGGCACACTTTTCCCTGGCGTGCCGGTGTCGCGAATCGATCGTGATACCACCAGCCGCAAAGGTGCGCTGGAACAGCATCTGGCTGACGTCCATCGCGGAGGCGCACGAATCCTGGTCGGCACCCAGATGCTGGCCAAAGGCCACCACTTCCCCGATGTTACGCTGGTGTCGCTGCTGGATGTCGATGGTGCGCTGTTCTCAGCCGATTTTCGTGCGGCGGAACGCTTTGCTCAGCTCTACACCCAGGTCGCCGGGCGTGCTGGCCGTGCCGGCAAACAGGGGGAGGTGTTGCTGCAGACTCACCATCCGGAACATCCGCTGCTACAGACGCTGTTGCACCAGGGCTATTCGGCGTTCGCCCAGCAGGCCTTGCTGGAGCGACAGGCAGTCCATCTGCCGCCCTGGAGCCGCCATGCGCTGTTCCGCGCTGAAGATATGGATAACCAGCAGGCGGCGGAATTCCTGCAACAACTCCGTAATTTGCTGGAGGCAAGCCCGCTGAACGATAAGGCGATGTGGTTTATGGGTCCGTTGCCTGCTCTGCAGCCAAAACGCAGTGGACGCTGGCGCTGGCAACTGCTGCTACAGCATCCTTCCCGGCAGCGTCTGCAACAGTTGCTGAGCAGTTCGTTGCCGCTGGTTTCAACACTGCCCGCGGCGCGCAAAGTGAAATGGACGCTGGATATCGACCCTACCGAGAGCTGATTTAAGCTGACACTGCGAGCCAGATCGAAAAATGTCGCATAAGTCACAATTTTTATGCAAATTAAGTAACAACCAGCCGGGCAATCGTTAACAATGTTGCCCGGTTTGCCTTCAGGTCAGGCAGAAACAGAATTGAACGCGCCATAACGCGTCAGGAGCATGTGTTGGAGCAGAATCAACAACCGCCCGCCGCCACGATGAAAGATGTTGCGGAGCATGCGGGCGTCTCAACCGCCACCGTATCGCGTGCGCTGATGAATCCGGAGAAGGTTTCTGCGGCCACCCGCCAGAAAGTCGAGCAGGCGGTTGCCGCCGTCGGCTACGCGGCACATGGCCCCACGCGCAACGCCCGTCGTAATGAGACGCGTACCATCATGGTCATTGTCCCTGACATCTGCGATCCCTTCTTTAGTGAAATCATCCGAGGCGTTGAAGTTACGGCAGCCGAAGAGGGCTATCTGGTGCTGATTGGTGACTGCGCGCATCAGAATCAGCAGGAAAGAACTTTTCTCAACCTGATGGTGACGCGACAGATCGATGGCATGGTGCTGCTCGGCTCAAAGTTGCCTTTTGATGCCAGCATTGATGAGCAACGCAACTTGCCGCCTATGGTAATGGCGAATGAGTTTGCGCCGGAAATGTCACTGCCCACTGTCCACATCGATAACCTGACCGCCGCATTTGAAGCGGTAAATCATTTACTGCAGTTAGGTCACACGCATATAGCCTGTATCGCCGGGCCGGAAGAGATGCCGCTCTGCCAGTATCGTTTGCAGGGGTATGTCCAGGCGATGCGTCGCAGCGGGCTGACGGTCGATCCCACCTATATTGTGCGCGGTGACTTCACATTTGAAGCGGGCGTTGCCGCCATGAATCAGCTGATGACCCTGCCGCAACCGCCGCGCGCGCTCTTCTGCCACAGCGATATTATGGCACTTGGGGCGATGAATCAGGCCCGGCGCTGCGGACTGCGGATACCGGAGGACCTCTCTGTGGTCGGATTCGATGACATTGAGCTATCACGTTACTGCGAGCCGCCGCTGACCACGGTCACGCAGCCACGTTACCAGATAGGCCGGGAAGCGATGCTGCTGCTGCTGGATGAGTTAAATGGTAAACGGGTCATCAGCGGATCGCGGCTGCTGGATGCCGGTTTAACCATTCGTGGCAGCACGGCGCGAGCAAAAAAGCGTGAAAAATAAGCGTATTTGTCTGATGTTTTCAGTAGATTCTTAAGGCGAACACTGCTGGTCAAAGTTCCGACCCTTAAGTAACATGGCGGACTCCTTGCCGGGCGCGTAAAAATCATCATTTCGCCCATCTGGCACTATTTTTGAAGGGTATAAGAACGAGAGTGGCACAAAAAGATTACGTAGGCCGCGGGCGTTCAACAGGGACGCGTCGCAAAAAAAGCCCCAGCCGTGGCAAGAAGAGCAAAGGCGGTTCGGGAACATCTAAACTGATGATTGTACTGGCGGTCGCAGTGTTGGTGACCTTTGCCGGTGGTTTATGGTTCCTGGCGCATCACAAAAAAGAGGACGTGCCGGTCATTACGGATCATAAAGCCAACGGCAATGGCCTGCCGCCGAAGCCAGAAGAGCGCTGGAAATATATTAAAGAGCTGGAAAACCGTCAGGTCACCGTGCCGACACCTATCGAACCCTCTTCCGGTGGCGAAGTGAAGTCGCAGACACAGCTGACCGACGAGCAGCGCCAGTTGCTGGAGCAGATGCAGGCGGATATGCGTCAGCAGCCGACGCAGCTCAACGAAGTGCCGTGGAACGAACAGACGCCGGCGCAACGTCAGCAGACACTGCAGCACCAGCAGCAGTTGCAACAACTGCAACGTCAGCAGCAGCAGGTTCAGCAACAACAGCAGCAGCAACAGGTTCAGCAACAACGTCAGCAGTTGCAGGCTCAGCAGCAACAGCAACGCCAGCAGCAGTTGCAGCAACAACAACAGCGCCAGCAACAGCAGCAATTACAACAACAGCAACGTCAGCAGCAGCAGCAGCAGCAGCAGCAGCAGCAGCAAAACGTACAGCGCCAGACGCAGCCTGCACCTGTTACGCGTGAACCGGAAGTTCAGCCAAAACCGCAGGAGACCGCGAAGGCGAAACCGACGGAGAAAGCTTCTTCGCAGCGCTGGATGGTGCAGTGTGGTTCATTTAAAGGCACTGACCAGGCTGAATCGGTGCGCGCCGGCTTAGCCTTTGAAGGATTTGAAAGCCGTATTACCACCGGTGGCGGCTGGAATCGTGTGGTTATCGGTCCTTATAAAGACCGCGCCTCCGCTGACAGCACCCTGAAGCGCCTGCGCAGTTCCGGACACTCCAGCTGTATTCCGCTCTCCGTCGGGGGTTGAAACCCGTCAAACCCGCCCCATATCTGTTGCATGATACTCCGCGCCCGGTGCGCGGAGTCCTTTTCCGACTGCAACAAGGGGTCTGCCCGTGACAACAATAGTAAGTGTACGACGCAACGGCCAGGTAGTGATTGGCGGTGATGGCCAGGCTACGCTCGGCAATACCGTGATGAAAGGCAACGTTAAAAAAGTGCGTCGTTTATACAACGATAAAGTGATTGCCGGATTTGCTGGCGGCACCGCAGACGCCTTCACCCTGTTTGAACTTTTCGAACGTAAACTGGAAATGCATCAGGGCCATCTGGTGAAAGCTGCGGTGGAACTGGCCAAAGACTGGCGTACTGACCGTATGCTGCGTCGCCTTGAAGCCTTACTGGCCGTCGCAGATGAATCAGCTTCACTTATCATCAGCGGTAACGGTGACGTCATCCAGCCTGAAAACGATCTGATCGCCATCGGCTCCGGTGGGCCTTTTGCCCAGGCAGCGGCACGTGCGCTGCTGGAGAATACCGAGATGGGCGCACGCGACATCGTCGAAAAGTCGCTGAATATCGCGGGTGATATCTGCATCTACACTAACCACAACGTTAATTTCGAAGAATTAACGTCTAAGTCGTAAGGGTATAAATATGTCTGAGATGACTCCTCGCGAAATCGTCAGCGAACTGAACCGCTTTATCATCGGCCAGGACAGCGCTAAGCGCGCCGTGGCTATTGCACTGCGTAACCGCTGGCGCCGCATGCAGCTCGACGAAGAGCTGCGCCATGAAGTGACCCCTAAAAATATCCTGATGATCGGTCCGACCGGTGTCGGTAAAACCGAGATCGCGCGTCGTCTGGCTAAGCTGGCCAATGCGCCGTTTATCAAAGTAGAGGCGACCAAATTTACCGAAGTCGGTTATGTCGGTAAGGAAGTGGACTCTATCATTCGTGACCTGACCGATTCGGCCATTAAGATGGTGCGCAGTCAGGCGATTGAAAAGAACAAATATCGTGCCGAAGAGATGGCGGAAGAGCGTATTCTTGATGTGCTGATTCCACCAGCAAAAAACAACTGGGGCCAGTCAGAGCAGAGCGCTGAACCCTCTGCAGCACGCCAGTCGTTCCGCAAGAAGCTGCGCGAAGGCCAGCTGGACGATAAAGAGATTGAGATCGACCTGGCTGCCAGCAGCCCTGGCGTCGAAATCATGGCCCCTCCGGGCATGGAAGAGATGACCAGCCAGCTGCAGTCGATGTTCCAGAACCTCGGCGGCCAGAAGCAGAAAGCCCGCAAGCTGAAGATCAAAGAAGCGATGAAGCTGCTGATCGAAGAAGAAGCGGCCAAACTGGTTAACCCGGAAGAGCTTAAGCAGGACGCCATTGATGCCGTTGAGCAGCACGGTATCGTGTTTATCGATGAGATCGACAAAATCTGTAAGCGCGGCGGCCAGAATGCCGGCGGCCCGGATGTCTCACGCGAAGGCGTTCAGCGCGACCTGCTGCCGCTGGTTGAAGGCTGCACCGTCTCCACCAAGCATGGTATGGTGAAAACGGACCACATTCTCTTTATCGCCTCAGGCGCGTTCCAGGTTGCCAGCCCTTCCGATCTGATCCCGGAGCTGCAGGGTCGTCTGCCCATCCGTGTTGAACTGCAGGCGCTGACCGTGAACGATTTCCAGCGCATCCTGACCGAGCCGAATGCCTCGATTACCGTGCAGTACAAAGCCCTGATGAATACTGAGGGCGTGAACATTGAGTTCACCGAAGAGGGTATTCGCCGGATCGCTGAAGCCGCATGGCAGGTCAACGAAACCACCGAAAACATCGGTGCGCGCCGTCTGCACACGGTGCTGGAGCGTCTGATGGAAGATATCTCGTATGACGCCAGCGATCGTCACGGTGAATCCGTTACCATCGATGCTGACTATGTCGGTAAGCATCTGGATGAACTGGTGGCTGACGAAGACCTTAGTCGCTTCATTCTCTGATCCACTGATTCAGCGCTTTTCAGAAGCCCAGCCCGCCCGGCTGGGCTTTTTTATGCATGTTCTTGATCGAACGGTGCTTTTTTCATACTGATGATTTTGCCAACAATCTGCATATAGCGATATACTTACCCTTCCTGTGGCAAACAGACGAAACCCTTATGAAATACGATACATCTGAACTCTGCGATATCTACCATGAAGAAGTGAATGTTGTTGAACCGCTTTTTTCAAATTTTGGTGGGCGCACTTCATTCGGTGGTCAGATTACCACAGTGAAATGCTTTGAAGACAACGGCTTACTCTACGATCTGCTGGAAGAGAATGGCCGGGGTCGGGTACTGGTGATTGATGGCGGCGGCTCAGTGCGCCGTGCACTGGTGGATGCGCAGCTGGCACGTCTGGCGGCAACCAACGAGTGGGAAGGTCTGGTGATTTACGGTTCGGTACGCCAGGTTGATGAGCTGGAAGAGCTGGAGATTGGCATTCAGGCGATTGCCGCAATTCCGGCAGGCGCTGCGGGTGAAGGAATTGGCGAAAGCGATGTGCGCGTCAATTTCGGCGGCGTCACCTTCTTCTCCGGCGACCATCTCTATGCCGACAACACCGGTATCATTCTGTCAGAGGATGCGCTGGACCTCGAATAGGCCAGACATGAAAACGGGTGCCTGAGCACCCGTTTTTCACATCAGCTGAGGCTTCAAACCTCTTCCATTTTTCCCAGCAATGCACGCAGACGTTCCTGCCACACGTGTTGCTCTTCTTTCAGGTGCTGATTTTCACGCATCAGCGCATCGTGGTTGCCCGCGACTTGTTGCGCATCGTTACGCAGTGAGTTGTTCTGCTCTTTCAGCTCTTCGATTTCCATCTGCAACAGGGTGATGGTATCAATCGCCTGCTGTACTTTCGCTTCCAGTTTCTCAAACACTTCAAATGACATCTTTCTGACCTCTCCTAAATTCCTGCAAGGCGTTGATGATGCCAGCTTAAGCCAGCAACGTTGTCCCGATTGTATGTAGCCTCACCCCGCAAGTCCAGCAACGCGGCCGCTGCGGGCGTAGTCTGTAACACTTTTCAGCCAATCCCTGAATTTACGCTGCGCTTACTGCGACTGCTTTCTGGTACGGGTCCGTTATCCCCGTCATCAGGCGCGAATATTGGCTAAGGAAAGCCAGAATACGCGAAAACGCGCATTTTTATGACGCAGTACACAAAAAACGATTTCGCTATTTCTCGTTTATGTTCGTTAACGATAAATTCACACCAGCCCTACATTAAAGCTGGGTGCCTCATGGAATGAGAACAAAAACTGATAAAATTTAACCTCGCTTCAGGAACCACTATTATGAGTCAGACAACTAACACGCTCAAAGGTCAGTGTATTGCCGAATTTCTGGGGACAGGCTTGATTATTTTCTTTGGCGCAGGCTGTGTGGCTGCACTGAAACTCGCCGGTGCCGCCTTCGGTCAGTGGGAAATCTGCATCATCTGGGGTCTTGGCGTTTCCATGGCCGCCTACCTCACCGCAGGCATTTCGGGCGCGCACCTGAACCCGGCAATTACCGTTGCGCTCTGCCTGTTTGCTAATTTTGAAGGACGTAAAGTTCTGCCTTATATCGTATCGCAGATTGCCGGTGCCTTTTGTGCCGCGGCGCTGGTATACGGTCTCTACTACAGCCTGTTTTTTGATTATGAGCAGAGCCACCAGATGGTGCGCGGCACGGTTGAAAGTCTCGACCTGGCAGGCATCTTCTCAACCTACCCTAATCCACATATCGGTGTCGGCCAGGCCTTCCTGGTTGAGATGGTCATCACGGCAGTATTAATGGCGGTCATTATGGGTCTGACGGATGACGGCAACGGCATTCCGCGTGGCCCACTGGCTCCACTGCTGATTGGCCTGCTGGTTGCAGTTATCGGTGGCTCCATGGGTCCTCTGACCGGCTTCGCCCTTAACCCGGCTCGTGATTTCGGACCGAAGATCTTCGCATGGCTGGCAGGCTGGGGTAACGTTGCCTTTACCGGTGGTCGTGACATCCCTTACTTCCTCGTGCCGATTTTTGGCCCGCTGGTCGGTGCCTGCCTGGGTGCAGTAGGTTATCGCACACTGATTGGTCGCTACCTGCCAGGTACCGCCCAGGAACCTGCAAGCGTTCCAGCAGACAAACCGGTTGCACGCGCTCAGCAGCGTAAAGCGTAAGTTTCACCTTTTATCATCAGGACAGAATTTATGACTACCACAGATAAAAAATATATTGTCGCGCTCGATCAGGGCACAACCAGTTCACGCGCTGTCATTCTCGACCACGACTCTAATATCGTCGCGGTATCGCAGCGCGAATTCACCCAGATCTACCCGAAAGCGGGCTGGGTTGAACATGATCCAATGGATATCTGGGCTTCACAAAGCTCAACGCTGGTTGAAGTCCTGGCACATGCCGACATCCGCTCTGATGAGATTGCGGCAATCGGTATCACCAACCAGCGCGAAACCGCTATCGTCTGGGAAAAAGAGACCGGCAAGCCGATCTATAACGCCATCGTCTGGCAGGATCCCCGCACCGCCGACTACTGTCACAAACTGAAGAAAGAGGGTCTGGAAGAGTATATCCAGCACACCACCGGTCTGGTGATTAACCCTTACTTCTCCGGAACCAAAGTGAAGTGGATTCTGGATCACGTTGAAGGCTCACGTGAGCGTGCAAAACGTGGCGAACTGCTGTTTGGTACCGTCGATACCTGGCTGGTCTGGAAAATGACCCAGGGCCGGGTGCATATCACCGACTATACCAACGCCTCCCGTACCATGATGTTTAACATCCATAAGCTGGAGTGGGATCAGCGTATGCTGGATATCCTGGATATCCCGCGTGAAATGCTGCCAGAAGTGAAATCCTCTTCTGAAGTTTATGGTCAGACCAACATCGGCGGTAAAGGCGGTACACGTATTCCAATCGCTGGTATTGCCGGTGACCAGCAGGCTGCGCTGTATGGCCAGCTCTGTGTTCAGCCTGGCATGGCGAAAAACACCTACGGCACCGGCTGCTTTATGCTGATGAACACCGGTACTGAAGCGGTAACCTCAACGCACGGCCTGCTGACCACAATCGCCTGTGGCCCGCGCGGTGAAGTGAACTATGCACTGGAAGGGGCTGTATTTATCGGTGGCGCCTCTATTCAGTGGCTGCGCGATGAGATGAAGCTGATCAGTGAAGCTGCTGACTCTGAATACTTTGCGATGAAAGTGAAAGACACCAACGGCGTTTACATGGTGCCTGCTTTCACCGGCTTGGGCGCTCCTTACTGGGACCCGTATGCCCGTGGTGCCATCTTCGGCCTGACCCGTGGTGCTAATGCTAACCACATCATCCGTGCGACGCTGGAGTCTATCGCTTATCAGACGCGCGACGTGCTGGAAGCGATGCAGAACGATGCCAACACCCGCCTGCAGGCGCTGCGTGTTGATGGTGGCGCGGTTTCCAACAACTTCCTGATGCAGTTCCAGTCGGACATCCTCGGCACCCGTGTTGAGCGTCCGGAAGTGCGTGAAGTCACCGCGCTGGGTTCTGCTTATCTGGCAGGTCTGGCCGTCGGCTTCTGGCAGGATCTGGATGAAGTCCGCTCTAAAGCGGTTATTGAGCGTGAATTCCGTCCAAGCCTGGAAACCACCGAGCGTAACTTCCGTTATGCTGGCTGGAAAAAAGCCGTAGCCCGCGCCCAGGCGTGGGAAGAACAAGAGTAATATCAATGCCCGCGACCGTTGCTGTCGCGGGCCTTTTCCCCGCTCCACTGCCCCGCTGTGTTACACTGCCTGCCTGTTTTTTGTCAGGTAGATGCCATGAAACGAGAACTTGCCATTGAATTTTCCCGCGTAACCGAAGCTGCCGCCCTGGCAGGCTATCATTGGTTAGGACGCGGCGACAAAAATGCGGCTGACGGCGCGGCTGTCCATGCCATGCGTCATGTCCTGAACTCCATTGAAATCGACGGTCAGATTGTGATCGGTGAAGGCGAAATCGACGAAGCTCCGATGCTCTATATCGGTGAAAAAGTCGGTACCGGCCGCGGCGATGCGGTCGACATTGCGGTCGATCCGATTGAAGGCACCCGCATGACGGCGCTTGGCCAGGCTAATGCGCTGGCGGTGATGGCCGTAGGCGATAAGGGCAGCTTTCTGCACGCACCCGACATGTACATGGAAAAACTGATTGTTGGCCCCACAGCGCGTGGAGAGATCGATCTCGACCTGCCGCTGGAAACCAACCTGCGTAACATCGCCATCGCGATGAATAAGCCGCTGTCGCAGCTAACCGTGTCAATTCTGGCAAAGCCGCGTCATGACGCAGTGATCGGCCAGTTGCAGCAGCTGGGCGTGCGGGTGTTTACCTTCCCGGATGGCGATGTCGCCGCCTCCATTCTGACCTGCATGCCGGACAGCGAAGTCGATGTGATGTATGGCATCGGCGGCGCACCGGAAGGCGTGGTCTCTGCGGCGGTGATCCGCGCGCTGGATGGGGATATGCAGGGCCGGTTGCTGGCGCGTCACCACGTGAAAGGCGACAGCGCTGAAAACCGTCTGCTGGGTGAACAGGAGCTGCAGCGCTGTGCAGAGATGGGGATTGAAGCGGGCAAAAAGCTGACGCTGAATGAGATGGCACGCAATGACAACGTGGTGTTTGCCGCCACCGGCATTACCAGTGGCGAACTCCTGAAAGGCATTACGCGTCAGGGCAATATCGCCACCAGCGAGACCCTGCTGATTCGCGGTAAATCACGCACCATCCGCCGTATTCAGTCGATTCACTATCTCGACCGTAAAGATCCGGCGCTCCATCCCTTTATCCTGTAACCGGCTGGTTGCCGCGCTCCGGCTGACGTGAGAGCGGTAACCAGCAGAGCAGCATCACCAGCGCCGTAAAGAACATCAGCATGCCAAGGCTGAACTGATCGCGCTGCGGCATCATGGCTGACAGCCACGCCACCAGGCCCGATCCCAGGTTCTGCATCCCGCCAATCAGCGCGCCCGCGCTACCCGCCAGCCAGGCATAAGGTTCCATCGCGCCTGAAGTCGCCAGCGGGAACAGCATGCCAGCCCCAAAGAAGAACAGCGCGGCAGGCACCAGCAGCGTCCAGATATTCATCACGCCGAACCATGCCGGGATCCACATCAGGATGCCCGCCAGCAGACAGCTATTAACGCCCCACCACATCAGGCTGTGCCAGGAACCCTGCTCACGCCCGGCGAACCAGGCACCAAAAAACGCTGCCGGAATCGGCAGGATGAACAGAATGCTGACGGTCAGGCTGTGCAGGCCGAGCACGCCGCCCAGCAGAACGCCACAGCTCGACTCAAATACCGCAATCCCGGCCAGCGCGCCAATCAGCAGCACAATGTAGCGAACGAAATTCGCGTCACTGAGCAGGCGGGCGTAGCGTTTAAAGAAAGGGGTCACTTCCGCACTCTGCGGTCGGGTCTCCGGCAGCCAGCGTGCCATTGAAACGGTTACCGCCAGACAGAGCAGCAGCAGAAAGGCAAAGCAGGCGTGCCAGCCAAAGAGCTGCGTCAGCAGTGCACCAATCACCGGCGCCAGCAGCGGGCTGACCAGAATGCCCATATTAAGCAGGCTGTTAGCGCGGCGCAGCGCGTGCCCCTCGTAGAGATCGCGCGGCATGGTGCGGGCCATCACGCCTGCTACGCCGGTGCCCAGTCCCTGAACAGCGCTGCCGAACACCAGCATATCGAGCGACGTCGCCATCAGTGCCGTAATTGCGCCGATCATAAAGATCATCATGCCCGCCAGGATCACTGGACGACGACCGATGCTGTCTGACAGCGGGCCATAGATCAGCTGGGATCCGCCATAGGTCATCAGATAGGCCGCCATCACACGCTGCAGCGCGCCATCCCGCACATTCAGAGCATCCGCCATCACCGACATCGCCGGGACGTAGATAGTCTGTGCCATCTGCCCTACTGCCACCAGCACAATGAGCATCACCAGCAGCGGGCGATTTTCGAGTTTAGTCATCATGATTATGCAAAATTTCTTTCTGTGAAAGGAGGTTAAAACAGCGGTTCACCCGCCAGTCATCTTGTTATGGCGGGCAAAATATCAGGATTAGATGACAAAGCGAGAGGTGAGCGAAAAGGTCCCGGCTTGCGCCTGTCAAGTTTATGGGCCAGCCTGTAAAGACAAAGCAACAGTTTGTCGATTAGAGCCTTTGCCCCGGCGCAGGCTGGCAATCTCACCGGGCAGCCGCGAAAATAGTGACCTGCCTGAATAATCAACAACCAGGGAGTGATTATGGCTGAGTGGGTCAATGCTGAAGTAAAGGAAGTAAAAAACTGGACGGATGCGCTGTTTAGTCTCCGGGTAAAAGCGCCCATCGATCCCTTTATCGCCGGGCAATTTGCCAAGCTGGCACTGGAAATCGACGGTGAGCGGGTACAGCGCGCTTACTCTTACGTCAATGCGCCGAAAGATGATCTGCTGGAGTTTTACCTGGTCACCGTGCCAGAGGGCAAACTGAGTCCGCATCTGCAGGCACTTCGGCCTGGCGATCAGGTGATGGTCACCAAAGAAGCGGCAGGATTCTTTGTGCTGGATGAAGTCCCTGAGTGCAAAACCTTATGGATGCTGGCAACCGGCACCGCTATTGGCCCCTACCTGTCGATGCTACAGCAGGGCGAAGGTCTGGATCGCTTTGAAAACATCGTGCTGGTTCATGCTGCACGCTATGCAGCCGACCTGAGCTTTTTGCCGCTGATGCAGCAGCTGCAACAACATTATCAAGGCAAGCTGCACATCCAGACGGTGGTGAGTCGCGAAGAGATCGCCGGTTCGCTGACTGGCCGGGTCCCGGCGCTGATCGAAAACGGTGAGCTGGAGCGCGCCACCGGGTTAAGCCTGGATGCTGACAGCAGCCATGTGATGCTGTGCGGCAACCCGCAGATGGTGCGTGATACCCAGCAATTACTGAAAGAGACGCGCGAGATGCGCAAGCACCTGAAGCGCAAGCCGGGCCATATCACCAGCGAACATTACTGGTGAGCCGTTTGCCGGTATCGCACCGGCTGAGTCGCGGTACCAAACCGGTTAGCGCCGGGGGTACCGCGAAAGAGGCCGAGATCGAGCAGCAGGCCAGCCAGTAACATAAACGGAATGGCGCGACCCAACAGCCAGGGCAGTATGCCGTCCAGCATGCTCCAGTTCCCTGCCACCAGCAGCCAGGCAACAATCACCAGAAATCCCCAGTAGCCGCGGCGATTACGATCGTGCAATCGTTTAACGATAACCGCGCTGGCGGGCCATAGCAGGCAGACCACGCCAAAGGCCGCCATCTGAGTATCAAGCCAGTCGTTAGCCGCTAACGCGAATAACAGGGTTGTTGTCAGCAACCAGACCGCCTGCCAGATCCAGAAATCACGTCGTCCCAGCCGGCCGCGCCAGGAAAAACACCATTGTTGTAACGTCATGCATTATCATCCAGAGAGAAGAGAACCGCTGCGGTTTTGACCTCGCGGATAAAAACCGTTTTAATTTGCGCCTGAGTTTACGGGTTAGGATCGACAAAATGAAGAATTTGCCTGGCGCACTGCTGTTATCGTTTGCGCTGACGGTTCCGGTCTTTGCCGCCGATCCGCCACCGCAGGATCGGCCCGATGCGTTGCCCACCGCCCCCTATCTGCTGGCGGGCGCCCCCACTTTTGATATGACTATCGGCCAGTTCCGCGAAAAGTATAATCAGGCCAACGGGGCGCTGATGCTGCCGGAATATCGCGCCATTGATAATCGGGGTGACAAAAGCACCCTGACGCGCGCCGCCAGCAAAATCAATGAAACTCTCTATGCGTCTACCGCGCTGGAGCCCGGTACCGGCAAAATTAAGACGCTGCAGATTACCTGGCTACCGTTGCCAGGCCCGGATCAGAACGCCTCACAGCAAAAAGCGCTGGCCTACATGACCGCCATGTTGCGCTTCTTTGTACCGGGACTGAGCGCCGATGAGGGACGTAAAAAGCTGGAGGGTTTGCTGAATCAAGGTAAGGATTTACCCTACTTTGCGCAGGTCGAGGGCGCGTTGCGTTTTGTGGTGGCTGACAATGGCGACAAGGGGCTGACTTTCGCCGTTGAGCCGGTGAAACTGGCGCTCGCCAGCCCCTGATGATGAGGCCGAAAATGACGAAAAGCAAAGCCATCGCTACATTTGATCTCTATACTGTCTGGCAGACAACGCTGCCAGCTGGCAGCGATTTTTCATGTATCGCTTTATGCGGAGGATAGAATGCGACATCCACTGGTTATGGGTAACTGGAAGTTGAATGGCAGCAAGCAGATCACAGCTGAACTGATCGCCGGTCTGCGCAAGGAACTGTCTGGCGTTGAGGGTTGTGGCGTCGCCATTGCACCGCCAGCTCTCTATCTCGAGCAGGCAAAACACGCCATCTCCGGTAGCCACATCGCACTGGGTGCGCAGAACGTAGACGTTAACCTGTCTGGTGCGTTTACCGGTGAAGTTTCCGCAGAGATGCTGAAAGATATCGGCGCGAAATATATCATTATCGGTCACTCAGAGCGCCGCACTTACCACAAAGAGAGCGACGAATTCATCGCGAAGAAATACGCGGTGCTGAAGTCAGTGGGCCTGGTACCGGTGCTGTGCATTGGTGAAACCGAAGCGGAAAACGAAGCGGGTAAAACTGAAGAAGTCTGCGCTCGTCAGCTGGATGCCGTTCTGGAAACTCAGGGCGCCGAAGCGTTTAAAGATGCGGTCATCGCGTATGAGCCAGTCTGGGCCATCGGTACCGGCAAATCTGCCACCCCTGCTCAGGCTCAGGCCGTTCACAAATTCATTCGTGACCATATCGCGAAGAAAGATGCGGCTATCGCAGAACAGGTCATCATTCAGTACGGCGGCTCAGTTAACGATAAAAATGCGGCTGAGCTCTTCACCCAGCCCGACATTGATGGCGCGCTGGTTGGCGGTGCCTCACTGAAAGCGGACGCTTTCGCTGTGATCGTTAAAGCTGCAGCGGCTGCAAAAAGCGCCTAAGCAGTAAACGTACCGATTAAAGGCGGCTTAAGCCGCCTTTTTTATGGGCGCTATCAGCTGACAGGCGTGATCCTGTACCTCCTCCGCCGAACCGCTGTTCAGCAGCAGCCAGTTTCGCTCTATCGCCATCAGCACCAGTCGTCCATCACTTAATTCAGCCAGTGCCAGCCCATATTTCCCCATCTCGCTGCGTGCCTCTGGCCGCTCATCGGCCAGTCGGATAAACGCACTCTGCCGGGTCAACTCGTCCGGGGTCAATGCACGCAGCCAGTAGCGGTGCTTACGCAGCGTGATGCTCTGCCACCGCCCGCTAAGCTGTGGCGTCAGCTGATCAAGCTGCTGACGCACATCGGGTCGCAGGCAGGAAATATGAATATGGAGCTGGTTCTGCGTGCGGCCATACTGTGAATTGATAGCCAGTGACAGGACCCGATCATCAATAGGTGAGCCGTGTCGCTGCGCAAGCAGAGTCCGCTCATTCCAGGCAAGAGCAAAGTAGTTGGGCGTAGCGGATTGCAGTAACCTCGGGCTTTCGATGCCGGTGATCCTGTCGATCGGGATCAGCAGATACTGCAACGGCCCGTGCATATCTTTCAGCATGGCATAGCGATGCCGCTGATCGACGCGCTGACAGGGCGCAGGTTCTCCACCACTCTGCTGGTGAGGCAGACATTTCTCGCTGACGATCTGCCACAATGCATCACTGTTCTTTTTGAAATGCAGTGCGGCAGCCAGCATCCCCGCAATGACCAGTACCAGCAGAACCGCAACCAGGCGGGTTGCACGACGATGTGTCGGCATAACAACGCTTCCTGAATGGCTTAGCAGCCTGCATCCTCGCCTGGCGAGAAAAAAATGTCACGGGGAATTCTGGCAGATAACCCAGCGGCTGGGCGGAGAAGAGAAAAACCGGGATGGTAGAGGATAAGCGGTCAGCGCAGGGATGCGCTGACCGCAACGCATTACGGTTTCATGACCTGGTCATAGCTGCCGCCATCGGCGAAGTGAGCTTTCTGAGCCTGTGTCCAGCCACCAAACTTGTCCTGAATGGTAAACAGCTTCACTGGCGCAAAGGTGCTGGCGAATTTCTTCGCAATTTCAGCATCACGCGGACGGTAGTAGTTCTGTGCAGCGATAGTCTGGCCTTCTGGCGAGTAGAGGTATTTCAGATAAGCATCGGCGACTTTACGCGTCCCCTTTTCATCTACCACTTTATCGACCACCGACACCGTCGGTTCAGCCAGAATCGATTCGCTCGGGGTGACAATCTCGAACTTGTCTTTGCCCAGCTTGTTAACCGCCAGATACGCTTCGTTTTCCCAGGCGATCAACACATCACCAATCCCGCGCTCAACGAAGGTATTGGTTGCGCCGCGTGCGCCGGAATCCTGCACTTCAACGTTTTTAAACAGCGCTCTGACGTAAGCCAGCGCTTTGGCCTGATCGCCGTTGTTATGATCCAGCGCCCAGCCCCAGGCCGCCAGATAGTTCCAGCGTGCGCCGCCGGACGTTTTCGGGTTAGGGGTAATAACAGATACGCCTGGCTTCGTCAGGTCGCTCCAGTCATGGATGCCTTTAGGATTATCTTTACGAACCAGGAAGACAATGGTCGAGGTGTAGGGCGCAGAGTTGTCCGGCAGACGCTGAATCCAGTTTTTATCAATACGACCGCGTTCTGCAATGGCATCAACATCCGATTGCAACGCCAGGGTGACCACATCCGCCCGAATGCCGTTAATCACGGAGGTCGCCTGCTTACCGGAACCGCCATGCGACTGACGGACCACGACATTATCGCCGGTTTCCTGTTTGTAGTGCGCACTGAACGCTTTGTTGTACTGTTCGTAAAGCTCACGCGTTGGATCGTAGGAAACGTTTAACAGCTGAATGTCTTTCGCCAGAACGCTGGTTGAGGCCAGCAACAGGGTAACGCCGATACTCCACTTGTTCATTACGCACTCTCCCAATGTCGTTATGGGCTAAGCGTGACATAAACCAATACAGAGCTAAAAGAATTAAAAATAAGCTGTTATAACCATGGGGAATATAGAGGCGGGATGCCGGGGCGCGCCAGGTCGCACACCCCGAAGAGGAATTAATAGAGTTTTTTCGCGGTGTCGAGCCAGTCGCGTTTGAACGGACGCTTCATATTCTCAATGGCGTCGACGATGTCGTGATGCACCATCTTCTCGTTCTGAATACCGACGCAACGGCCGCCGTAACCCTGCATCAGCAGTTCAATGGAGTAGGCACCCATGCGTGAAGCCAGAATACGGTCATACGCACAAGGTGCACCGCCACGCTGAATGTGGCCCAGAACGGTAGAACGGGTTTCACGCTTGGTTTCTGTTTCGATGAAACGCGCCAGATCGTCGATATCGCAGATGTGCTCAGTAATCGCCACGATAGCGTGCTTTTTACCTTTGGCGATGCCCGCTTTGATTTCCGCTACCAGCTCTTCACGAGTATACGGGAACTCAGGCAGTACGATGAACTCACAGCCACCCGCAATGGCGGCCGCCAGTGTCAGATCGCCACAGTAGCGACCCATCACTTCCACAATCGAAATACGCTGATGCGATGAAGAGGTATCACGCAGGCGGTCAATCGCTTCAACCACGGTTTCCAGCGCAGTGAAATAACCGATAGTGTAATCCGTTCCGGCAACGTCGTTATCGATGGTGCCTGGCAGACCAATGCACGGGAAGCCCATTTCAGTCAGGCGCTTAGCCCCCATGTAGGAACCGTCACCACCAATAACAACCAGCGCATCGATGCCGCGCTTTTTCATGTTCTCAATGGCAACCTGACGCACATCTTCATTACGGAACTCAGGGAAGCGAGCTGAGCCCAGGAAAGTGCCGCCGCGGTTAATCATGTCTGAAACGCTGTAGCGATCAAGATTGATCATGCGATCTTCGTACAATCCCAGGTAACCGTCATAGATCCCAAAAACTTCCAGTCCTTCACTCAGCGCGGAACGCACCACGCCACGAATAGCTGCGTTCATGCCTGGGGCGTCACCGCCGCTGGTTAATACACCAATTTTTTTGATCATGACAACCTCTGGATTGTTCAAAACTAAGGGTTAATCCTGCCTGTCGATCGCTGCTGAAGCTCATTTTACGACTCGCGCGACACGTGATGGCAGATAGTATATCAAAGGCTTGCTGCTGAATTGATTCAGGTCAGACAACTTTTCACTATTTTTTGCAGCAATGTTAGCGTTACGTCATCCCTGCCGTATCGATTTGATTCATTTAAGTTAAAAACCTAAAGAATCCTTTCTCTCGAACGGTACCACAGAACAGGGATCCTGATGGATAATTACGTCTGACCCGGGAAATTCTTTGCGTAACGCCTTCTCAACCTGATCGGCTACCCGATGCGCCTGCACCAGTGGCAGCTGATCTTCCAGTTCCAGATGCAGCTGAATAAATTTGGTCGGCCCGGACTGACGGGTTCGCAGATCGTGAACGCCCTGCACCTGCGGCCAGTTTGTCGCAAGCGTCAGGATTTGCTGCCGTTCCTCTTCCGGTAACGCGCGATCCAGCAATGACTGAACCGCCTCGTAGCCCATACGTAGTGCGCTGTAGAGAATAAAAATACCAATGCCCAGCGCGAACAGGGCATCCGCGCGGGCAAAGCCGTAGCTGCTCAGCACCAGCGCAATCAAAATAGCGCCATTCATGATGACATCGGACTGATAGTGCAGCATGTCAGCCCGGATCGCCTGGCTGCGGGTTTTACGAACCACCCATCGCTGAAAGGCCACCAGTACCAGCGTTGAGCTCAGCGCCACCACGGTTACTACAATACCGACGCCGGGCGCCCGCAACTCATTGGGCGTCGCCAGATGCTGCAGGCCGGTCAGAAACAGAAACAGCGCCGAGCCAGAAATAAACATACTTTGCGCCAGCGCTGCCAGCGACTCCGCTTTGCCGTGCCCGAAAGTATGATCCTCGTCGGCAGGCTGCAGCGCATAACGCACCACCAGCAGATTGGTCAGCGAGGCGGCGATATCCACCAGTGAATCCACCAGAGAGGCCAGTAAACTCACCGAACCGGTGTACCACCAGGCAAAAATTTTCACGAGCAACAGCACAGACGCAAGAATGGTCGCGCCGAGCGCAGCACGCTTTACCAGTCTGCCATAAGAGGGTTGCATGCCAGATTCCCTGTGCGGCATCAGTGATGATGCGCAACAAAATGAATGAATGGCTCAAGTTTAACATCGGGAGGCGGGCACTGCTTAGCGAGTCGTTCAACGGATCAGACTCTTTTGGAAAAGCGCGACAGGCACAAAACAACAAGCCCCGACCTCTATGGGAGGACGGGGCAAAGTGTCATACACATCATTGCCAGGCCACATTCAGGCCTTGATCTGGGCTGAGAAAGGGGCGACGACTACTTTTTGCCGCCTTTTTTCCCGGCTTCTGATGCTTTTTCACGATCGTTTTTGAAATTTCCGCCGCCGCTACTCTGACCGCCTTTCTTACCGGCTTCAGACGCTTTTTGCGGATTATCTGCGAAATTACCTGAACCACCACGATGCTCTGCCATAACTTACTCCGTTAATAGATTCATTCAGGACTACATAATGTGGTTGCTGCTCCCTGAGACTTCGCAAAGACACTTAACTTCCCTGCAGTGACAGGATTAAGTGTAGAGGGTGCGCCTGAACCGGCAAGCGTAACGCGGGGGATTTATCTCATTGAAAAATATAATTAAAGCTTTCTATGCCTGCCTGTAATTCATTCACTTTCAGTGAGTTATAATATTTAACAGGCGGTAAAACCCTTACCGGTACGCTTAAATTTAAGTCATGACCTGAATAGTAAAGAATCGGCGAGACTTATCCATTAAAGCTCAACAAGCGCTAATCAAACAGGGGTTTTATTGCGTGGTGATGATTCCAGTCAAAATAAAAAAAGTGAAAAAAAGATAAAAAAACCCGCCATTACGGCAGGGTTTTTTTTTTT
>NZ_SBFD01000013.1:48948-122069 GCF_014156615.1 Pantoea pleuroti
GCTTCAAGTTAACCGTACTTCCTTGCGAAGTCGTCGTCAGACTGGCAAAGATACAAAATGAATTCAATAAAAGCGATAAAAGCTGGAATGAACGTCCAGCAAAAAATCAGGTACAAAAATCCCTGACCAATTTTTCCAAGGTAAAATTTATGAACCCCAAACCCCCCAAGGAAAAGCGCCAGCAGAGCAGCAGCAATTCGGTTCTTATTGCCCTGACCTGACCCTGATTGAGTCGCACCACAATTAGGGCAAGCCCTGGCTGATTCATGAATTTCTTTGCCACATCCACGACAAAAAACCATCCCAGACATAATCACTCCTTAATTAAATTGCTTTAGTCCCAAAACTATCGGCAGGCCAGAGCCAAACCTTACAAAAAATCGTTTCAACTCAGACATCTCAACGACATGTATCCAATCAGGCAGCCAGAACTGACTGATATTCATATCCGCTCCGTCAGAATGTAGAAAAAGGTCCGCCGCACATCATCCACGCACCGGCGACAAGCGTTACTTTATCCATTCAATTTTCTGCAATCCTAAGCAAAGATAACACCTGAACTCGTAGCATATTGCTGCACTTATGATTGGTACGCACAATTCCTTTAATGAGCATCAGGCTGGCACGGATTATTGGAGCAGCATTCTCATTTCTTAAGCCTGCATTAAACTCAGAAGCTGTGATAAAACACTTCCACCACTCGTGTTATTCACACTACTCCTGAACCATTTCTGCGCACTCAGTGCCTGGCTCTTCTCAAAAAAATGATGTTAACCCTGCCCGCAGGAAAACTGAAGCCATAAGTCTCTCTCTGTCGCCCACACTCGGATTAATTCATAAAGCTTGATCTCGCTTTATAAAATCCTTAAACATCTGATTAATAATAGAAGGTTGTTACACGGCAGATAAAAAAAACCCCCACCATCATGGCGGGGGAAGACAGGGATGTGTCTATGGCAAGGAAAACAGGGATACTATGTTACTGGTTACTGCTGGTACTACTCACTGCCTGCAGCGATGACGCTGACTGCAAATTCGAAAACTGTCGCAGCTCATTAAGTCGCCGCTGGTAATTCTGTTGTAACGCCGACTGCTGGGCTGGCGTTAGCAGCTGAAACATTTGATTCTGTACGCGCGCCATCTCGACCTGCTGTTCAACCTGAACTCTGGCGATCACTTCCGCCTTCTCGCGGATGGCCGCTTCGTTAAACTGGTCTGCAGTCACTAACTCATGTAGTGCTGCGATATCGTCAATATGGACGACCGGGCGCTCATGTCGGGCCTGTTGCATCAGGTCACGCATCTGCTGACGTTGCTCTTCAGTCAGCTCGATGCCATCGAACATGTGGCTTTGCGGATTTTGCGTCATACTGCCTGTCGGCAATCCGCCATGATGCATCTCGTCAATCGTCGTCGCATCTTTAGCACCTGCGCTGGCGACACTCAGAGCCATCGCTGAGGCAAGGACGACGGCGGTTAATTTGCGCATCGTGTACTCCAGTTCGTTCCGTTTTGCGATTCAACGAGAGCCAGTGTACGGCGACAGCTGCAAACATCCGTCAGGGGGTGTAAAACTACGTAAAGCGATGGATAGGTGCGCCAGGAACACGGTATTTTGCCTGCGGAGGGCTACAAAAATGAATAAAATCCTGTTGGTAGATGACGATCGCGAATTAACTTCGCTTTTAAAAGAACTGTTAGAAATGGAAGGGTTTGAAGTGGTGGTAGCCAGCGATGGTGAACAAGCGCTGAACCTGCTCGATAACTCAATTGATCTGCTTTTACTTGATGTCATGATGCCGAAGAAAAACGGTATCGACACCCTGAAAGAACTGCGTCAGCAACATCAAACCCCCGTCATCATGCTAACGGCGCGCGGCAGCGAGCTGGATCGCGTACTGGGCCTCGAACTGGGTGCAGATGACTATCTGCCTAAGCCGTTTAACGATCGTGAACTGGTGGCGCGTATCCGCGCTATTCTGCGGCGCTCAAACTGGAGTGAACAGCAGCAGCAACACGACAATAGCTCGCCCACGCTGGAAGTGGACTGCCTGCGTCTCAATCCCGGCCGTCAGGAGGCCAGTTTCGATGATGTCACGCTGGATTTGACCGGCACGGAATTCACCCTGCTCTATCTGCTGGCGCAGCATCTGGGCCAGGTGGTGTCGCGTGAGCATCTGAGTCAGGAAGTGCTGGGCAAACGCCTGACGCCTTTTGACCGCGCTATTGATATGCATATCTCCAATCTACGTCGCAAGCTGCCTGAACGCCGTGACGGCCATCCCTGGTTCAAAACCTTACGTGGCCGCGGCTATCTGATGGTTTCGGCATCATGATTGGAAGTCTGACCACCCGTATCTTCGCCATCTTCTGGTTGACGCTGGCGCTGGTGTTGATGCTGGTGCTAATGGTGCCCAAGCTCGATTCACGACAGATGACCTCGCTGCTGGAAAGTGAACAGCGGCAGGGCATCATGATTGAGCAACACGTCGAAGCAGAGCTGTCACAGGATCCCCCTAACGATCTGATGTGGTGGCGTCGTCTGTTTCGGGCAGTGGAGAAGTGGGCACCGCCGGGTCAGCGGCTGCTGTTAGTGACCAGTGAAGGTCGGGTGATCGGCGCGCAACATAACGAAATGCAGGTTATCCGCAATTTTATCGGCCAGTCTGACAATGCCGATCATCCGCAGAAGAAGAAATATGGTCGTGTTGAGCTGGTAGGGCCTTTCGCCGTTCGGGATGGCGAAGATAACTACCAGCTTTACATGATTCGTCCCGCCAACAGTTCCCAGCTCGATTTCGTCAATCTGCTGTTTGACCGTCCCCTGTTACTGCTTATCGTCACCATGCTCATCAGCTCACCACTGCTGCTCTGGCTGGCCTGGAGCCTGGCTCGTCCGGCACGTAAGCTGAAATATGCTGCCGACGAAGTCGCAAGCGGAAACCTGCGTCAGCATCCGGAACTGGAATCGGGCCCACAGGAGTTTCTGGCGGCGGGTTCCAGCTTTAACCAGATGGTCAGTGCGCTGGAGCGGATGATGACCGGTCAGCAACGTCTGTTATCGGATATCAGTCATGAGCTTCGTACCCCGCTCACCCGTCTGCAACTGGCTACCGCGCTGCTGCGTCGGCGCCAGGGTGAAGGCAAAGAGCTGGGCCGCATTGAGATGGAAGCACAGCGTCTTGATGGCATGATTAACGATCTGCTGGTGCTGTCGCGCACCCAGCATAAAAATGCGCTGGTCAGCGAAGCGATGAAGGCGAATCAGTTGTGGAATGGGGTGCTGGAAGATGCCCGCTTCGAAGCGGAGCAGATGGGCAAGAAGATGGATATTCCCTATCCGCCTGGCCCGTGGCCGCTTTATGGTAATCCCCATGCGCTGGAGAGTGCGCTGGAAAATATCGTACGCAATGCGCTGCGCTATTCACACACCCATATCAGCGTCAGCTTCTCCGTCGATATTTCCGGTATCACGGTACACGTTGATGACGATGGTCCTGGCGTGAGTCCGGAAGATCGTGAACAGATTTTCCGGCCGTTCTACCGTACCGATGAAGCACGCGATCGCGAATCCGGCGGCACCGGTCTTGGCCTGGCGATTGTTGAAACGGCAGTGCAGCAACATCGCGGCTGGGTTAAAGCGGATGACAGCCCATTGGGCGGCCTGCGTCTGACCCTCTGGTTGCCGCTCTACTCCTCCGCTCGTCAATAATTTGTTATGCTTCGGCCCCTGTCATCGGGGGCCTTATGCTTAACATTGTCTTGTTTGAACCAGAAATTCCGCCGAATACCGGCAATATCATCCGCCTGTGTGCCAATACTGGCTTTCAGCTTCATCTGATTCAGCCGCTTGGTTTTGCCTGGGATGACAAGCGTTTACGCCGCGCCGGGCTGGATTACCACGAATTCACTGCCATTAAATTCCACGCCGACTATCAGGCATTTATCGCCTCAGAGTCGCCTGAGCGTCTGTTTGCGCTGACGACCAAAGGTACGCCCGCACACAGTGCCGTAGCGTACCAGGCTGGCGATTATCTGCTGTTTGGCCCGGAGAGCCGTGGACTTCCGGCTGAGATCTTAGCGGCGCTACCGGCTCAGCAGAAAATCCGTATCCCGATGAAAGCGGAAAGCCGCAGTATGAATTTGTCGAACGCCGTTTCGGTGGTGGTCTATGAAGCGTGGCGCCAGCTTGATTATGCGGGCGCGCTGATTAAAGACTAGATGCCGTCGCCAAACTGAAAACCCGCCAGGCTGCCATTAAAGTGCTGATCCATATCCATCGACGGCTTTTCACTGCCTGGCTTACCAACGATTCGCGCGGGTACGCCTGCTGCGGTGGTGTGCGGCGGCACGGGCTGTAACACCACGGATCCGGCACCGATTTTGGCTCCCTTGCCAACTTCAATATTGCCCAGGACTTTCGCACCGGCACCAATCATCACCCCTTCACGGATTTTCGGGTGACGATCACCGCTGGTTTTGCCGGTTCCGCCCAGCGTAACCGATTGCAGGATCGAGACATCATTCTCAACCACGGCGGTTTCACCAATCACAATGCCTGTGGCATGGTCGAGCATGATGCCGTGGCCTATGTTGGCGGCGGGATGAATATCGACGGCAAAGGAGACGGAGATTTCATTCTGCAGATAAACCGCCAGCGCGCGCCGGCCTTCATTCCACAGCCAGTGGCCAATGCGGTAGGCCTGTAAGGCGTGAAAACCTTTGAGGTAGAGCAGCGGCGTGGAGTATTTATCGACTGCCGGGTCACGCTGGCGCACCGCCTGAATATCGTACGCCGCTGACATAATCATCGACGGATCTTCACGGTAGGCTTCTTCAACGATTTCACGAATGGCGATGGCGGGCATAATCGGGTTAGCCAGCTTGTTGGCCAGCATATAACTCAGTGCACTACCGAGATTTTCATGCTTGAGCAATGTCGCGTGGAAGAAGCTGGCCAGCATTGGCTCACAATCAGCCAGGGCGCGCGCTTCTGCTTTGATATTATTCCAGACCAGTTCTAACTCATCAGACGACATTGCTGTTTTCTCCCGATAAAAAAAGCGCCTGAATGGGCGCTGCAGGTGATGATGCTACGCGTCCTGCGTTAGCCAGTGCTGTTTTCGTCCTTCCTTGTTCGTCCCAGCAGACTCAATGCTGCATCTCTCGCCGGCTTTTCGCAATACAGCACCTGATAAATCTGCTCGGTGATCGGCATTTCCACACCAAAACGGGCAGCCAATGCTTTGACTTCTTTGGTGTTTCTGTAGCCTTCTACAACTTGTCCGATAATGCGTTGCGCGCTATCTACATCCTCGCCCTGGCCCAGCATCATGCCAAAACGACGGTTACGTGACTGATTATCGGTACAGGTCAGCACCAGATCGCCCAGACCCGCCATCCCCATAAAGGTGGTGGGATCGGCACCCAGCGCGGCGCCCAGCCGGCTCATTTCAGCCAGACCACGGGTGATCAGTGCGGTACGTGCATTCGCGCCAAAACCAATCCCGTCAGAGATCCCGGCACCGATAGCAATCACGTTTTTTACCGCGCCGCCCAGCTGTACGCCGATGAAGTCAGGGTTGTTATAAACGCGGAAGCTCTTACCGCAGTGCAGCTTCTGCTGCAGATCCTCAGCAAACTGCGCATCCGTTGCGGCCAGCGCGATAGCCGTCGGTAATCCGGCTGCCAGCTCTTTCGCAAAGGTCGGTCCGGAGATTACAGCCAGCGGAATGTCATCGCCGACAATTTCCCGCGCCACATCCTGCAGCAGACGGCCGGTCTCTTTTTCCAGCCCTTTGGTCGCCCAGACAATACGCGAGTCGGATCGCAGATGAGGCTTGATCTGCTGCAGTACCTCGCCAAAGACATGACTCGGCACCACAACCAATAAATCGCGGCTGGCAGCAATAGCTTTGGTCAGATCAGGTTCAAGGGAAAGATTGTCGGGGAACGGGACATCAGGCAGGAAAGCGGTGTTGCAGCGGTCACTCTGAAGTTGCGCCAGATGCGCCGGGTTATGTCCCCACAACAGCACCGGATGGCCGTTGCGGGCCAGCGTAATCGCCAAAGCGGTGCCGTATGAACCGGCACCGATGACGCTAATCGAAGCGTGAGTTGTCATCAGGCATCCTGATGTGGTTCAGCACCTTCTTCACCTTGCTGCTGCTGCAGGTAGTTCATGAACAGCGCATCAAAGTTAACCGGTGCCAGGTTCAGCTGCGGGAAGGTACCACGTGATACCAGGCTGGTAATGCATTCGCGTGCGTACGGGAACAGGATGTTCGGGCAGTATGCGCCCAGGCAGTGTGCCATCTGCGTTCCTTCGATACCGCTGATGGTGAAAATACCGGCCTGCTGAACTTCACACAGGAAAGCGGTTTCTTCGCCCACGGTGGCGGTTACAGTCACACGAAGTACCACTTCGTAAACTTCGTCAGCCAGCTGAGAAGATGCAGTGTCCAGATCCAGTTTAACGTCCGGTTCCCACTCTTTCTGGAAAACCTGTGGTGCATTTGGCGCTTCAAAAGAGATGTCTTTGGTGAATACGCGCTGAATCTGGAATTGCATTTCGTTGGTGTTATGTTCTGACATGTGACCAAATCCTATGTATGAGATTGTCCGGCGTAAAATTACGCCTGCAGTAAGGGATCTAAACCTTCGCGATTATCGAGTGCGAATAAGTCGTCGCAGCCACCAATGTGCTGCGCATCAATAAAAATCTGAGGCACGGTGGTGCGGCCGCTACGCTTGATCATCTCTTCGCGTTTCGCCATGTCTCCATCAATGGGGATCTCCTGAAACGATACGCCTTTTTGCGTTAACAGCGCCTTCGCCCGATGGCAGTAAGGGCAAGTCGCCTTGGTATACACTTCAACATTTGCCATGATCAGCACCTCTGTAAGATTATTTGCCGCGAACTAACGGCAGATTTTCGCCGCTCCAGCCACTGATACCATCTTTCAGCACTGAAACCCGCTCAAAGCCGGCCGCGCTGAGATGCGCAGCAGAATCACCCGCGCTTTGTCCGGTTGCACACACCACAATTATGGGCTGCGCTTTATGCTTTGCCAGTTCGTCGATGTTGCCTTTTTTAATCTCAGCGGCTGCGACATTCAGCGCACCTGAAATATGACCTCTGCGGAAATCGTCGCGCGAACGCACGTCTACAACTACCGCGTCCTCTTTATTAATCAGGCGGGTTGCTTCACCGCGACTGATCGTTTTTACCTTAGAGAACATTCCTTTAACGGTAGTCACAATCACCAGAACGAGTAAAACGACCCATGCCAGACTCAGGATGGGGTGATTGCTTGCAAACTGCATAATTTCTTGCATGAGGGGTAACGACTCCAGACCGGGCTAATAAGCTAAAACAAGGGTTCTGAGTATACCTGCGCCACTTCGCATGTACAGATGCTATGCGGCCAGAGTATCGATTTGTGCTTCATTTTCCAAAAAAAGTGGCTGAATAGCAAAAATGGCGTAAGGCTTAATCCATGTCATTGTGAAAGTGGACATAACTGGAAAAGCAAATGCCAGTGGGGAGCACTGGTAAGCGGCGGTTCATCGTGGAATAATCATTGGCCTATGAAGGGAAAAACAACCGTTTCGCACACAAGGACCCGTCCCAACGGCGATAACCTGCCGTTGTTCACACACTTGTCCAGCCTCTCCCTTAGCCTGCTTTGTGCGGGGGCACTGTTATTGCCTGCGGCCGCCGTTAGTGCAGAAGACAGCAAATCTCAGTTGCAATCTATTCAGCAAAACATCGCTGAAAAAGAGAAAAGCGTTAAAGCGCAAAAGCTTCAGCGCAGCAAATTACTGGATCAGTTGCAGAGCCAGGAAAAAATTATCGCTCAGGCGAGCCGTCAGTTGCGTGACACCCGCAATAGCCTCAACGCCCTGAATGACGAAATCAAACAGCTTGCCACCTCCATCGCCCGCCTTGAAAAACAGCAAACCCAACAGGAAAACCTGCTTTCAGAGCAGCTTGATGCGGCGTTTCGTCAGGGTAAGCACAACGGTGTACAGCTGTTGATGGGCGGTGAAGAGAGCCAGCGCAGCGAGCGTATTCTGGCCTATTTCGGCTATCTGAATGCTGCGCGCCAGAAAAATATCGAATCGCTGCAACAGACGCGTCAGGATTTGGCTCAGCAACGCGCCACGCTGGAGCAGAAGCAACAGCAGCAGAAAGGCTTATTAGCGCAGCAGCAGGGCCAGCAGCAGAAGCTGCAACAGGCGAGCGAAGCGCGGAAAAAAACCCTGACGAAACTGGAAAGCGCGCTGGAAAAAGATCAGGCCGATCTGGTCGAGATGCGTCAGAACGAAAGCCGTCTGCAGGATAAGATTGCCCGTGCGGAACGCGAGGCGCGCGAGCGCGCCGCCCGTGAAGCGCGTGAGGCGGAAAAAGTGCGTCAGCGTCAGGCGCAGGCGAAAGCCAAAGGCTCCAGCTATCAGCCGACCCAGAGCGAACGCGAACTGGTGGCGCGCACCGGTGGACTTGGTCGTGCCGGCGGGCAGGCCTTGTGGCCGGTACGCGGACGCATTGAACATCGCTTTGGTGAACAGCTGCAGGGTGAACTGCGCTGGAAAGGACTGGTGATTGATGCGCGCGAAGGTACCGAGGTGAAAGCTATCGCCGATGGCCGCGTGCTGATGGCCGACTGGTTACAGGGTTACGGCCTGGTGGTCGTGCTGGAACATGGTAAAGGCGATATGAGCCTGTATGGCTATAACCAAAGTGCGCTGGTGAGCGTGGGTACGCAGGTGAAGGCAGGACAGCCTATCGCACTGGTGGGCACCAGTGGTGGCCGCGGTACCCCGTCGCTCTATTTTGAAATCCGACGTCAGGGACAGGCCGTCAATCCACTCCCGTGGTTAGGAAAATAGGTTTTGCTGCAACTTCGAAAAATCCCCGTTCTGTTGAGCGCCCTGCTGTTCAGCTACGCTGCGCAGGCGGGCAAACTGGCCATTGTCATCGATGACGTAGGCTATCGACCTGCCGAAGAGAACAAGGTCCTGCAGATGCCGCAGGCCATTTCTGTGGCGGTTTTGCCCAACGCGCCACATGCCCGTGAAATGGCCACCAAAGCGCACCAGAGTGGTCACGAAGTGTTGATCCATCTGCCCATGGCGCCGCTGAGCAAACAGCCGCTGGAAAAAGATACCTTAACGCCGGAGATGAGTAGCGAAGAAGTTACCCGCATCATGCGCAATGCGGTTAACAACGTGCCTTATGCCGTAGGTCTGAACAACCATATGGGCAGCAGGATGACCTCCAGCCTGCCCGGCATGCAGAAAGTGATGCAGGCGCTGAACCACTACAATCTCTACTTTCTGGATAGCATGACTATCGCTAACAGTCAGGCTGTTCCTGCCGCACAGGGCACCCGGGTCAGGGTATTAAAACGCCGGGTATTTCTGGATGACAGCCAGGATATTAATGCCATCCGCCAGCAGTTCAGTCGGGCGGTGAAACTGGCGCAGCGCGACGGTTACGCCATTGCCATTGGTCATCCCCACCCTAACACCGTACGGGTGCTGCAACAGATGTTACCCACATTGCCAGCCGACGTTACGCTGGTTCGCCCCAGTCAGTTGCTGAACGAATCACTCCAGAGCGGCTCACGGACGCCTGTGGCACCGGCAAAACCGGCGACACCGCGCTTCCAGCCTGCAGACCTGTGTAAACCAAAACAGCCGCTGGCGCCGGTTCCTGCCACCCGAGCCTTAACGGTAATAGCGGAAAGTGTGAATAACAGCCCGCTGTTTAACACGCTAAAAAATCTGTTCTGAATTTGCTATGAATGCTAAGTGTTCAGCTTAGCGTTCATTTATACGCAGGAATTACTATAATCCTCGGTCGGGCGATAACGTGCTGTGCAGGAACAGTGATAGGGATGACGATTATTAAACAAAAAATCCTGCTGCTGGATAACGGCAGAGAGTGGGGCGGCGGCACCAACAGTATGCTGGAGCTGTTGAAGCGTATCGATCGTCAAAAGTTTGATATCACCTGCTGCTTCTATCACAACTACAGCCGTGGCAACGACGAAACCATTGAGGCCACGCTGAATGCGCTGGCTATCCCGGTCTTTTTTATTCCGCAAATCAGGCAGCCACGCTGGGCAAAGTTTGTTAAAGAAGTCGCGCGGGCACTGCTGTTTTTTAATAAGAAGCTCAAGAAGCGCGCCATCGATCAGATTGATACACACTGGCGCATTATGCCCAATGCCAGCAAAATCAATTCACTGCTGCAGCTGGGGAAGTTTGACACGCTCTATATGAATAACCAGCCCAGCACCAATGTGGAAGGTTATCTGGCGGCGCGCAGCCTGGATGTTGCGGTAGTGCAACACTGCCGTATCGATCCGGTTCTGGAACCGCGGCTGGTCAGCATGGTCAATCAGGATTGCCAGGCGATCATTGCCGTGTCACAGGGCGTGAATAACACCCTGCGCAGCCACGGTGTTGATGCGGAACGCTGTTTTACCGTCAATAACGCTATCGACATCCACCAGCCTCTGCCCGACCGCCTTGAAGTACGCCAGCGCTTTAAACTCTCCCCTTCGACCTTTGTGTTCGGCACGATTGGCTCGCTGATATTGCGTAAATCTAATCACCATATTCTGCAGGCACTGGGCCGTTTTAAACGCGCTAATCCTGATGCCGACTGGAAGATGGTGGTGGTCGGAGCGGGTCCGGAACTTCAGCATCTGCTGCAACTCGCTACCGCAGAGAACATCCAGCAGCACGTGGTCTTTACCGGCTTTCAGAACAACGCGCTGGATTACCTCACTGCCTTTGATGCGTTTATTCTTGCCTCACGCAGTGAGGGTTTACCAAGGGTTGTGCTGGAGGCGATGCTGGTGAATACCGCCGTAGTGGGATCCCGCGTGGTCGGTACTGCCGAATTGATCAGTCATGACGAAACCGGGCTGCTGTTTGATTATGGCAACGTGGTGCAACTGACCCAGCATCTGACCGCACTGTGGCAGGATGCGGATTTACGTCAACGCCTGATCAATGCGGCAGCGAAACGCGTACGTGAACAGTACGCTATTGAAACTTATATCAGCGGCGTCGAGAATATTTTACAAAGCGTCGTGAAAAAGAAACCTCATGCTTAATTTTTTAAATCCCCGTTATCGCCATATCAGGGCGAGTCATAACCTGCCTTATTCGCATAAAGAGGTTCAGGGTACTGTACCGGTCACTTCTGTCGTGATCCCCTGCACCGGCGCGGACTATATCGAAGAAGCCCTGCTCAGTGCCGATTTTGCGGCGCGCTTTGCGACAGAGGCTGAAGAGATTGTAATTGTCAGCGATCAGCCGGCTCACGCCTTTGGCAGCCTGCCAGTAAAAACCCGTGTCGCTACGCTGGATGTCCCGCATCGGGAAGAGAGTTATCGCTACAAGCAGATCTATCGCAGTCGTTTGATTAAATTGCAGGCGCCCTTACAGGCTAAAGGCGACGGCATTCTGATGATCGATTCCGACCTCAATCTGCTTAAGATGCCGGAGATCATGATGAAGCCCGGCCATCTCTATTCCAGTTTTCGTCAGGGGAAAATGATTGCCAAGCTGGCTGATGCGCCGGAAGAGGCGATTCCCGCCTACTACCCGCACAGTATCCGGCCCTGGCTGGTGGATCACGTGAATGGGGCTTACCTGGCCGCCACCCGTGAAGTCTGGCAGCGCATTTCGCCGCTGTGGCTGACGCTGTTTAATGATACCTGGAATTTAATGAACGACAGCCAGCCGCCTACTGACCAGCTGCCGCTGGCGGTATTGCTGGACATGCTGGATATTAAAACCGTCAATCTGGGCGAATGGGCTAACTGGCCGGTCTCAAAGAAAATTGGCGGTCAGTCGGCGGTGATCCCGCCTGAAGTGGTAGGCGCACATGGCGGCTTTCCGCTGTCGGAATGGCAAAAATACCTCGCCGATCCGCAACAGCCGCTGAACTTTAAAGGCCAGGACTACACGCGCAAAGTGCGCTACCTGACCGATGAAGAGAAAAAACAAAGCTAATCATACGGCCGCTCTGGCGGCCGCTGTTTTAATCCCAGCTCAGTATCACTTTTCCCGAGCGTCCTGAACGCATCTCATCAAAGCCCTGCTGGAAATCGTCGATTCCATAGCGATGGGTAATAACCGGCGTTAAATCAAGCCCGGACTGGATCAGCGCCGCCATTTTATACCAGGTTTCAAACATCTCCCGGCCATAAATGCCCTTGATAAAAAGCCCTTTGAAGATTACCTGATTCCAGTCGATCGCCATTTCACCCGGCGGGATGCCCAGCAGTGCAATCCGCCCCCCGTGATTCATTACCTCCAGCAATGAACGGAAGGCAGGCGGTGCACCAGACATCTCCAGCCCGACATCGAATCCTTCTGTCATGCCCAGCGAGTGCATCACGTCTCGCAGATCCTCATTCGCCACATTCACCGCGCGCGTGACGCCCATTTTGCGCGCCAGTGCCAGACGATACTCATTGATGTCCGTGATCACCACGTTGCGTGCGCCGACATGGCGACAGACCGCGGCGGCCATGATGCCGATAGGACCCGCGCCGGATATCAGCACATCCTCACCCACCAGATCGAACGATAGCGCGGTATGCACGGCGTTGCCGAACGGATCAAAGATTGCCGCCAGCTCATCGGAAATGTTGTCGGGAATTTTGAACGCATTGAAGGCCGGGATAACCAGATACTCCGCAAAGCAGCCTTGGCGGTTAACACCTACACCCATTGTGTTACGGCATAAATGCGTTCGCCCGGCACGGCAATTGCGGCAATGTCCGCAGGTAATGTGCCCCTCGCCCGAGACCCGATCGCCAATCTTAAAGCCTTTCACTTCCTGTCCTATCGCAACCACTTCCCCCACATATTCATGACCGACAATCATCGGTACCGGAATGGTTTTGCGCGACCAGTCATCCCAGTTGTAGATATGGACATCGGTACCGCAGATGGCGGTTTTACGAATCTTAATCAGCAAATCGTTGTGGCCCGGTTCCGGAACCGGCGCATCGGTCACCATCCAGATGCCCGTTTCCTTCTTCAGTTTGGCGAGTGCTTTCATGACGGTCTCCTCAGGCGATAACGCCCAGTTGTTTGCCGATACGGGTAAAGGCCGCCACCGCACGTTCCAGCTGTTGCTGGGTATGCGCCGCAGAGATTTGGGTGCGAATACGTGCCTGTCCTTTTGGCACCACCGGATAGAAGAAGCCGGTAACGTAGATGCCTTCCTGTTGCAGCAGGCGGGCGAACTCCTGGGCGACGCTGGCTTCACCCAGCATTACCGGGATAATGGCGTGATCGGCTCCCGCCAGCGTAAAGCCCGCCGCCGTCATCTGCTCCCGAAAGTAACGGGCGTTGTCCCACAGACGTTGACGCAGCCCGTCGCCTTCGCTGAGCAGATCCAGCACCCGCAGCGAGGCGGCAACAATGGCCGGGGCCAGCGAGTTAGAGAACAGATAGGGACGGGAACGCTGGCGCAGCCACTCCACCACTTCTGCTTTTGCTGCGGTGTAGCCACCGGAGGCGCCACCCAGCGCTTTACCCAGCGTGCCGGTAATGATGTCGACCCGGCCCATCACATCGCAATATTCATGGGTTCCGCGTCCGGCGTTCCCGACAAAGCCCACCGCATGGGAATCATCCACCATCACCAGCGCAGAAAACTCATCGGCCAGATCGCAGATAGCGGGCAGATTCGCAATCACCCCATCCATTGAGAAGACCCCATCGGTGGCGATCAAAATATGACGCGCGCCTTTATCGCGCGCTTCCTGCAGACAGGCGCGCAGCTGCGCCATATCGTTATTGGCATAGCGGTAACGCTGCGCTTTGCACAGCCGGACGCCATCGATGATGGAAGCGTGGTTCAGCGCATCAGAGATGACGGCATCCTGCGCATCGAGCAGGGTTTCAAACAGGCCGCCATTGGCATCGAAACAGGAGGAGTAAAGAATGGCATCCTCCATGCCGAGAAAGTCTGCCAGCCGCTTTTCCAGCTGCTTATGACTATCCTGCGTGCCGCAAATAAAGCGCACCGACGCCATGCCAAAACCATGCGAATCCATCCCCTCTTTCGCCGCCTGAATCAGCGCCGGATGGTTCGCTAAACCTAAGTAGTTATTGGCGCAGAAGTTAATCACCGCCGGATTATCGCCAACCGCGATCTCCGTCTGCTGGGCAGAGGTGATGATCCGCTCCTGTTTAAACAGTCCTTCCTGACGTGCATCATCAAGTTGCTGACGAAGTTGTTGATAAAATTGCGCAGGCATCATTGCTCTCCTCAGATGGCAAAAATCTGGCATATCTTACTGAACAGGCCGCTTCTTCACGATAAATCGCCCAACAGAATGTCATTTTTGCAGCATAGTTCACGCCGCAAGGATGTACGCACAAAGCGTTACAGAGTCATCTGGCTGTCTGCACCCTGATGAAATGTTATGATGTGAGGTATTCGTGTGTGAAACCTCCTGTTTCACCCCACAACGTTGAAGGTAACAACATGATTATCGTAACTGGCGGCGCAGGAATGATTGGCAGCAACATTGTCAAAGCGCTGAACGATCGCGGTCACACCGACATTCTGGTGGTGGATAATCTGAAGGATGGCACCAAGTTTGCCAATTTAGTCGACCTGGATATCGTCGATTACATGGACAAAGAAGAGTTCCTGATGAGCGTGATGGCGGGCGATGATTTAGGCCCGATCGAAGCGGTGTTCCATCAGGGCGCCTGCTCCTCCACCACCGAGTGGGATGGCAAGTACATGATGGAAAACAACTATCAGTACTCCAAAGAGCTGCTGCACTTCTGTCTTGAGCGCGAGATCCCGTTCCTCTACGCTTCTTCCGCAGCGACCTACGGCGGACGCAATGAGAATTTCATTGAAGAGCGTCAGTATGAGCAGCCGCTTAATGTTTATGGCTACTCCAAGATGCTGTTCGACCATTACGTCCGTCAGATGCTGCCGGAAGCGAACTCGCCGGTATGCGGCTTCCGCTATTTCAACGTCTATGGACCGCGTGAAGGCCACAAGGGCAGCATGGCAAGCGTGGCCTTCCATCTGAACACGCAGATCAGCAACGATGAAAATCCAAAACTGTTTGAAGGCAGCGACGGCTTTAAACGTGATTTCATCCACGTTGATGATGTTGCGGAAGTGAACCTGTGGTGCTGGGAAAATGGCGTCTCCGGGATTTATAACTGTGGCACAGGCCGCGCCGAGTCCTTCCAGGAAGTGGCTGACGCAGTACTGAAGTTCCACCAGAAAGGTCAGATCGAGTACATCCCGTTCCCGGAAAAGCTCAAAGGACGGTACCAGGCCTATACTCAGGCCGATCTCACTAAATTGCGTGCCGCTGGCTACGACAAGCCATTTAAAACGGTGGCGCAGGGCGTCGCTGACTATATGGTCTGGCTGAACCGTAACGCATAAAGGAAGCTGCTCCGGCGATGAAAATTCTGGTAATCGGCCCGTCGTGGGTCGGCGATATGATGATGTCGCAAAGTCTCTATCGCACCCTCAAGGCCGAACATCCCGATGCGGTGATTGACGTGATGGCACCTGCATGGTGCCGTCCGTTGTTGTCACGCATGCCGGAGGTGAATCAGGCGCTGGCGATGCCGCTTGGGCATGGCGCACTGGAAATCGGTGAGCGTCGCCGGTTGGGCAAAGTGCTGCGCGCCAGTCACTACGACCGTGCTTATGTGCTGCCTAACTCTTTCAAGTCGGCGCTGGTCCCCTTCTTTGCCGGAATAAAACGCCGCGTCGGCTGGCGCGGTGAAATGCGCTATGGCCTGCTGAATGATTTGCGCGTGCTGGATAAAGCCGCGTTTCCGCTGATGGTTGAGCGCTACGTTGCGCTGGGCTACGACACACCTGTTGCGTCGGCGGCGCAGCTGCCACAGCCGCTGTTGTGGCCAAAACTGCAGGTTGAAGAGCAGGAAAAAATTGAAACGGCCGCACAGTTTCAGCTCGCCGCGACCCGTCCGGTCATCGGTTTTTGTCCGGGCGCTGAATTTGGTCCGGCCAAACGCTGGCCGCACTATCACTACGCCACGCTGGCCCGCCAGTTGATTGCTGAAGGCTTTCAGATCGTGCTGTTTGGCTCCGCCAAAGATCGCCCGACCGGCGAAGAGATTATCGCTGCGCTGCCCGAAGAGGCGCGTGGCCACTGCCGTAATCTGGCGGGTGAAACTCAGCTGGAACAGGCGGTGATTCTGCTGGCACAATGCCGTGCCGTGGTCAGCAACGACTCCGGCCTGATGCATATCGCCGCGGCGCTGGATCGTCCACTGGTGGCGCTCTATGGACCAAGCAGCCCTGACTTTACGCCGCCGCTGGCAAAGCAGGCGCGAATTATTCGCCTGATTACCGGCTATCACAAAGTGCGCAAAGGCGATGCCGAACAGGGCTATCACCAGAGCCTGATCGATATTCAGCCTGAACGTGTACATCAGACGCTGAGCGAACTGCTCGCGCCACAGGAGGTGCCATGCACGTCCTGATTGTTAAAACTTCATCAATGGGCGATGTGCTGCATTCGCTCCCGGCACTGACCGATGCAATGCATGCCATTCCCGGCATCCGTTTCGACTGGGTAGTGGAAGAGAATTTCGCACAGATCCCTGGCTGGCATCCCGCAGTAGATAAAGTGTTACCGGTCGCGATTCGCCGCTGGCGCAAACACTGGTTTGGCAGTCAGCAGCGTGAAGAGCGCGTGCTGTTTAAGCGCGCGTTACAGTCACGTGAGTACGATATCGTGATTGATGCACAGGGCCTGATCAAAAGTGCCGCGCTGGTCACCCGCTTATCGAAAGGGGTGAAACATGGGCAGGACAGCCGTAGCGCGCGTGAGCCGTTCGCCAGCTGGTGGTATGACATCCGCCATGAGGTCAGTAAGCGACAGCACGCGGTTGAGCGGACGCGCGAACTGTTCGCCAAAAGCCTGGGCTATGAAAAGCCGCAAAGTCAGGGTGACTACGCGATTGCCGGACACTTCCTGCATCATCTGCCCGCTGACGCACATCATTACCTGATCTTTCTGCATGCCACGACGCGTGACAACAAGCACTGGCCGGAATCACACTGGCGACAGCTGATTGAGCAGATGCAGCCCAGCGGGTTGCGGGTGAAATTGCCCTGGGGTGCTGAACATGAGCATCAGCGTGCGCAGCGCCTTGCAGAAGGATTTGAGCATGTCGATGTGCTGCCTAAGCTGACGCTGGAAGCGATAGCACAACAGCTGGCGGGCGCACGCGCGGTGGTCTCAGTGGATACCGGATTGAGCCATCTGACGGCGGCACTGGATCGCCCCAACCTCACGCTGTATGGTCCGACCGATCCTGGATTGATTGGCGGTTACGGGCAGAACCAACAGGCACTGAGCGCCCCGAATCATAATCTGGCAGAGCTGACTGCTGACACGGTGGCAGAGAAACTGCGGGCCGTTATTACGGAAAACATGCCATGAACTATGTGCTGATCTACCTGCTTCTGCTGCCTTTCCGGGCCATAATGCGGCTGTTTTACCGGCCAACCGGACGCAGCCTGATCATCCAGACGGCAAAGATTGGTGATTTTATTAATATCACCCCGATGCTGCGCGCACTGGGTCAGTCTGAGTTGCTGATCAGCAAAGCGGTGGAGCCGCTGGCGCGTCATGATGACACGGTCAGCCGCTATTTCCTGATTGAAGAGGCGAAGCGCAGCTTTTTTGCCAAACTGAAGCTCGCGTTCACTCTGATGAACCGCTATGACAACGTCTATCTGGTGCAGCCAAACAGCGTGAACCTGTTTTTCGCCGCGCTCTGCAACGCACCGAACAAGCAGTTTCTGCGCACCTATGTGCGTAAGTCCTACCATAAGACCTTCTATCGCAGCGCCAGCGGTATTGTCGACCACACCAAAACGGATTTAACGCTCGACAGCTACCTGAAGCTGATTAATCGAGACTACCGCTACACCGATTTCCCCAAGCATGCGACCTCTCCGCTCTGGCAGCCGCCTGCGCCGCCCGCCGCGCTGGTTAATCCGCGCGGCGGTATTAAAATTGGCATCAGTATTTCTGCCGGTAACCGGGCTAAAACCATTCCTGCCAGCATCTGGCAGCAGCTGATGGCGTCGCTGGCTGACCTGCCCTGTACCTTTTATGTGTTTGGCCCACCGGCTGAGCAGCCGTGGCTGGATGAGTTACTGAGCCTGACCGGCCCGAAAGACAATATCGTCAGTCTGATTGGTGAGCTAAAACTGGAAGAGGTTCCGTGGGCCATTGCACAGATGGATTTCTACATCTCCTCTGACTCTGGCAATGCTTATATTGCGGATGCGCAGCAGATACCGGTGATCATGCTTTACGGGCCGTGTGAAGTCCGGGAACAGCGCCCGGTCAATAACGTTTTGTTTATCGGACCGGATAATATTGCTGCGTCGACGTTCGTTTTTGCCACCCGTTTTCAGTTTGATCAGCCTGCTGAAAAATTATTCGGGCTGGATCACGATAAACTGACTAGAATACAAACGTTTATTACTCATAATCTGGAATAGTGAAGCGTAATGGCAATTACCCCTCTTGCTGAGGCCGTTCAGCAAAGTCAGCTGCTGGTTAACACGCTTGCTGACACGGATGATAATCCGGTTCATGTTGCGTTTGGCATCAACTACGCCTACGCGCGTGGCATGGGCATTACGTTGTTTTCACTTCTCAGCCATCATCCTGATACCGCTTTCCACGCCCATGTTTTTTCAGACTCGCTTTGCGAAGAGGATGTGGAAAAACTGCGATCGCTGGCCAAAGGCCATCGTCTGGCGATCACGCTGCATATCTTTAACCGTGCCTGGGTTGATCAGTTGCCTGCGGTCGGACGCTATCCCAAAAGTATCCACTACCGTTTCCTGATCCCGGAAACCGTGGCGAGCTACAGCGATCGGGTGATCTATATTGATGCTGACACCCTGGTGGTTGGCGACTACTCTCCCCTGTTCACGCTGGATATCACTGATTACACGCTGGCGGCCTGTAATGACACACCGCGAGCGCGACATAACCAGTGCGCAAGGCTGGGGCTGAAGCATCACCACTATTTCAACTCCGGCTTTATGCTGATTAATATTCCACGCTGGCTCGAAAGGCAGACCACCGCGCGCATTACCGACGTGCTGGTAACGCGGGGCGCAGAGTTTGGTTTTCCCGATCAGGATGCGCTGAATATCGTGCTGGAGGATGAGGTCCTGATCCTGCCAGACCGCTATAACTACATTTACGACATCATCGCCAATAAAGTCTGGGATCACTCGGGCGTGCCTGAAGAGACGGTGATGATTCACTACACCGGTAAATGCAAACCCTGGCATGCATGGGCTGGCAGCGATCTTTCCCAGCGCTACTACAGCTATTACCAGCGCTCCCCCTGGGCTTCACAACCACTTGATACGCCAAAGCATTATAAAGAGATGAAGCGATTCGCCCGCGTAAAGTGGCATCAGAAACAGTATGCTGAAAGCCTGAGCTGGATGATGAAGTATGTCAGTCTCAAGTTTTTTAAGCAGAGTGAGCAATAGCACACTCAGGTTTATCAGATTGATGCGGGCGCTGTTATTTCAGCGCCTGACTTTCCCGCCATTTATCCCGCCAGCTGTTTGCCACGACCTCTGTAATAACGACGCTGACAGCAAGCCAGCATAATCATCTGTTTACCTGCACGGCCACATTGCGTAAAAAAAGCGCATATAGCGCATTATTATTGTCGGGCGTGGTTTTTAGTAAAGCAGGGATGCAACATCGTTTTATAATTGTGAACTCCCTGATTTCACTCTGCTGATTTGGAAATGATTTATGACGAGGCAACGCCCTTTCGCAGTGAATACAATGCTGGTGCAGATATTGTCATGAGTACTTCTCCTCTGCTGAGTATCATTACCCCGATGTACAACGCGGGCAGCATGTTTGATGAGTTCATGCAGTCACTGCTGGCGCAGACGCTGACTCTGCTTGAGATCATTATCGTCGATGACGGTTCAACCGATGGCTCAGGCGAGCGCGCCGATCAGTATGCACAGCAGCATTCTCACATTCGTGTGATTCATCAGGAAAATGGCGGCGTCTCGCGCGCCCGTAACGCCGGGCTGGCGATTGCCCGCGGGAAATATGTCACCTTCCCTGATGCAGATGACACCATGAAACCCGATATGTATCAGACGCTGGTGACGCTGGCGGAAGCAGATAATCTGGATGCGGCACAGTGCAACGCCGAGTGGTTTTTCAAACACAGCCAGCGGGTAAAGCCGCTGATTCCGCTGGATCGCCTGCGCAGCACGCCGGTTCTGAGCGGTGCCGACTGGCTGAATACCGCGCTGAAAACCCATCGTTATATGCATGTGGTCTGGCTGGGCATCTATCGCCGGGAACTGATTGAGCAGCACCAGTTGCAGTTTGAACCCGGCCTGCATCATCAGGACATTCCCTGGACCACTGAATTTATGCTGCTGGCAAAACGCGTGCGTTATACCGAAGCGGTGCTCTATCGCTACTACATGCATGACGCCTCAATCAGCAATCGCAAACGTACCGGCGAGCGCAACGTTGAGTATCAGCGCCACTACATGAAGATTGCGCGACTGCTGGAAGAGCTCAATGACCGCTATCGTGACCGCGTGAAGATCTACCCGTCGTTTCACTATCAGGTGACTCATGAAGCGCTCAGCGTTTGCCACAGTGTAAGACGTGAGCCTGACGCACGCGCACGCCAGGCAATCATTGCCGAGCTGTTCGCCACCCGGACACACCTGCGCATGTTACGCAATGCCCGGGGAATTAAGCAGTGGTATCAGTTGCTGTTGTGGCTGGCCCGACTCTATCGCTGGCGTGATAAATAACCTTTGAGGCTGGCTTTATCCTAAAAAGGGTTTGCCCTACAATCGGTTCACTGAATTCTGAGAACTCTTGTTTATGGCCAGCCTGACTCCAGCAAACATCTCTCCAAAAAATATATTACTGATTAAGCTGCGCCATCATGGTGACATGCTGCTCACAACGCCCGCCATCAATGCGCTTCATGAGCTTTATCCGCAGGCCAGCATCGACGTGTTGCTCTATCAGGAGACGCGTCCGATGCTGGAAGCGCATCCGGCTATCCGCCATTTGCACGTCATCGATCGTAAATGGAAGCAGGAGGGTACCTGGCGCAAGCTGGGCCATGAGCGTGCATTAATTCGCGCCATACGTGCCGCCCATTATGATCTGGTGATTAATCTGGCCGATCAGTGGCGGGCAGCCCTGATTACGCGGTTCTCTGCGGCACCCGTTCGCATCGGTTTTGCCTATAAAAAACGCGATAACGTCCTGTGGCGATGGTGTCACAACTGCCTGGTCCCCACACATAATCACAGCAAACTGCATACCGTTGAGCAGAATATGTCGGCGCTGGCACCCCTCGGCATCAGCAGCAACGGCGCACGTGTCTCAATGCACTACAGCGACGCTGACCAGCAAACTGTGCTGACACGACTGGCGGAACATCATGTCACTGCGCCCTATATTGTGGTGCAGCCGACCTCACGCTGGGGCTTTAAATGCTGGGAAGAGGAGAGTGTTGCCGCCACGCTCGATCAGCTGGCGCAGCCGGGCCGCAAGGTGGTGCTGACCGCCGGGCCGGACAAACAGGAGCTGGCGATGATTAACCGCATTCGGGCGCTGTGTGCGTCGCCGGATGTGGTTTCGCTGGCCGGTCAGTTTACTCTGCCGCAGCTGGCGGCGCTTATCGATCATGCCCGGCTGTTTATTGGTGTCGACTCTGCACCAATGCACATGGCCGCCGCACTTGAAACGCCCTGCATTGCGCTGTTTGGCCCGACCAAGCTGCAGCACTGGCGGCCATGGGGCGACAACAATCATGTCATCTGGGCGGGTGACTATGGCCCGCTGCCCTCACCCGATTCCATCGACACCAAAACAGACCAGCGTTATCTGTCGGCCATTCCGGTGAAGGATGTGGTCGCGGCAGCGAGGAGCTATCTGAATGAGTAAGTTACGGCTGGCGATTGTCCGGCAGAAATATCGTCCGGATGGCGGTGCCGAGCGTTTTATCTCGCGCGCGCTGGAAGCGCTGGGCAGCGAGCAGCTCGATCTCAACATCATTACCCGCAGCTGGCAGGGCACACCGAATCCTGACTGGCATCTGCATATCTGTAATCCGGCAAAGCTGGGCCGGGTATCCCGTGAGCGCGGTTTTGCCCGTGCAGCACGCGCCTGCTGGGAGCGCGAAAAGTTCGATATTGTGCAAAGCCACGAGCGCATCGCGGGCTGTGATATTTTTCGCGCGGGTGATGGTGTTCATCGCGTCTGGCTGGAACAGCGCGCCCGCATCGTCTCATCGTGGCAACGACTGAGTGCTGTGCTCAGCCCTTATCATCGCTATGTTCTGCAGGCGGAAGCGGAGATGTTTAACTCTCCGACGCTGAAAGCGGTGATCTGTAATTCTGAGATGGTAAAGCGCGATATCCTGCGCTGTTTCTCGCTCGACGCCGGAAAAATCCACGTTATTCATAATGCTATCGACGCCAGCCGTTTCCAGCCCGCCATGGAAGCAGCACGTCGCGCTACCCGTCAGCAGCTGGCGCTGCCTGATGCGGCGACCGTACTGATTTATGTTGGCTCCGGCTTTGAACGCAAGGGGTTGAAAGCGGCGATACAGGCGCTGGCTGCCAGCGACCGTTATCTGATTGTGGTGGGTCAGGATAAGCAACTGCAACGGTATCAGCAGCTGGCAAATCAGCTTAACTGTCTGGACCGGCTGCGCTTTGTCGGCGTACAGCAGGATGTGCAGCCGTTCTATCACGCAGCTGATGGCCTGCTGCTGCCCACCCTCTACGATCCTTTTCCTAATGTGGTGCTGGAGGCGATGGCCTGCGGCTTACCGGTGATTACCAGCACCGGCTGCGGTGGCGCAGAATTTATTACCGCTGGTCAGGAAGGATTCGTCTGTGATGCCTTGGATATCAAGGGGTTAAATCAGGCTATTAATGCACTACCGGCGCTTTCTGTCGATTCACGAATGGGTGACGCGGCGCGGCGCAAAATTGAACCTTATGGTCCACAACGGCTGGCGCAGGCGCTGACTTCGCTTTATCAGCAGGTCCTGAGCAGCAACTGACAATGTGGGATGAGTGCATGCGGGGTTTCTGATAACATGCCGCCATCTGATTTTAATCTGCTTTTAGACGCGAATTTGCTGTAACGGTAACTATGACGACCATTTACACCGCATTGCTCTACTTAATTCAGCCACTGATTTGGCTGCGCCTGTGGCTGCGCGGTCGTAAAGCGCCTGCCTATCGCAAACGCTGGGCAGAACGCTATGGCTATTGTGTCGGCAAAGTTAAGCCCGACGGCATTGTGCTGCACTCGGTCTCTGTGGGTGAAACCCTGGCCGCGATCCCGCTGGTGCGCGCTCTGCGTCATCGTTACCCGACCCTGCCGATTACCGTCACCACCATGACGCCTACCGGCTCTGAACGCGCGCAATCTGCATTTGGCAAAGATGTGCATCACGTCTATCTGCCTTATGATCTGCCGGGTTCGATTAATCGTTTTCTGGATACGGTCAATCCCCGCCTGGTGATCATCATGGAAACTGAGCTGTGGCCGAACATTATCCGCATTCTGCACCAGCGTAATATTCCACTGGTGATCGCCAATGCCCGCCTCTCGGCCCGGTCGGCTAAAGGCTACCGCAAGCTGGGTAAATTCATGCGCCGGCTGTTGCAGAGCATCACGCTTATCGCGGCGCAGAATGCGGAAGATGGCGACCGCTTCCTGAGCCTGGGCCTGAAACGTTCTCAACTAACGATTACCGGCAGCCTGAAGTTTGATATTTCCGTGACGCCAGAACTGGCCGCCAGAGCGGTAACGCTGCGTCGTCAGTGGGCGCCGCGCCGTCCGGTGTGGATCGCCACCAGCACGCACGAAGGTGAAGAGGCCATTGTGCTGGATGCCCATCGCCGCCTGCTGCAGACCTTCCCGGATCTGCTGCTAATTCTGGTGCCCCGCCATCCCGAACGTTTTAACGATGCCCGTGAACTGACGCAGGAACGCGGCTTCAGTTTTATCCTGCGCAGCAGCGGCGAGATCCCGTCTGGCTCAACGCAGGTGGTCATCGGAGACTCAATGGGCGAACTGATGCTGCTATACGGCATTGCCGACCTGGCCTTTGTCGGCGGCAGCCTGGTTGAACGGGGTGGACACAACCCGCTGGAGCCTGCTGCCCATGCTCTTCCGGTTCTGATGGGACCCCATATCTGGAACTTCAAAGATATCTGCAGCAAGTTGCAGGAAGGCCAGGGGCTGATCACCGTCACCGACGTGATTTCGCTGGAAAAAGAGGTCACCAACCTGTTACAGGATGATGATTACCGCCGCTATTACGGACGTCATGCGGTAGACGTGCTGCACCAGAATCAGGGTGCGCTACAGCGTCTGCTGCAGTTACTCGAACCGCATCTGCCACCACGGGCCCACTAATGTCAGCACGCCAACGTCTTTCCGTGGTGATGATCGCCAAAAACGAAGCGGAACTGCTGCCTGATTGCCTGGCCTCGGTCAGCTGGGCCGATGAAATTATCGTGCTGGACTCAGGCAGCCATGACAACAGTGTCGACATCGCCACGCAGGCTGGGGCGAAGGTCTACCACAATGATGACTGGCAGGGCTATGGCATCCAGCGCCAGCGCGCGCAGCACTATGCCACCGGCGACATGATTCTGATGATCGATGCGGATGAACGCGTGACACCTGAACTACGCGCCGCGATTGAGCAGGTGCTGGTCGCGCCACCCAGCCGTACGGTTTATAGTCTTGGCCGCAGTAATCTGTTTCTCGGCCGCTTTATGCGTCATAGCGGCTGGTATCCTGACCGCGTCATGCGACTCTATCCACGCACCTTCCGCTACAATGACAATCTGGTGCATGAATCACTGCAGAGTGACGGCGCGCCAGTGGTGGCATTACCCGGCGATCTGCAGCATCTGACCTGCCGCGATTTAATCGCCTTTCAGCGCAAGCAGCTGGCTTATGCCGAAGCCTGGGCTACGGAACGCCATCGGCGCGGTAAGCGTTGCAGCCTGTTTTCTCTGTTCAGCCATACGCTGGGCGCGTTTGTGAAAACCCTGCTGCTGCGTGCCGGTTTTCTCGACGGAAAACAGGGCTGGATTCTGGCGGTGGTCAATGCGCAATATACCTTCAATAAATATTCAGCCCTCTGGGCGCTGAATCATGCTTCGGCAAAAGGGCGAGTATGATCACGAAAGCCATCTATCCCGGAACGTTTGATCCTGTGACGCTCGGCCATCTCGACATCGTGACGCGGGCAGCGCAGATGTTTGATCAGGTCATTCTGGCCGTTGCCGCCAGCCCCAGTAAAAAACCAATGTTCAGCCTGGATGAGCGCGTGGCGCTGGCTGGTGAAGTGATAGCCCATCTGCCCAACGTTGAGGTGGTCGGATTCAGCGACCTGATGGCGAATTTCGCTCGTGACCAGCACGCGAATGTGCTGGTCCGTGGCTTGCGTGCGGTATCAGACTTTGAATATGAAATGCAGCTGGCCCAGATGAATCGTCATCTGCTGCCAACGCTGGAGAGTGTTTTCCTGATGCCGTCTGAAGGCTTCTCGTTTATCTCATCTTCGCTGGTCAAAGAGGTGGCGCGTCACGGCGGCGATGTTACCGCCTTCCTGCCCGCGCCGGTGCATCAGGCATTGCTGGCTAAACTGGCTTAATGCTGGCAGTTCGGGCACCAGTAGGTGCTGCGCTGTCCATGTCTGCCGCTGACAATCGGCGTACCGCATGCCCTGCAGGGTTCGCCTGCCCGCCCATAAACCTGTAACTGCTGTGCAAAATAGCCGGGTTTACCGTCGCTCTGTAAGAAATCACGCAGTGTGGTTCCGCCCTGCTCAATGGAGCGTAACAGCACCGCTTTGATGGTATTGACCAGCAGTTCCGCCTCGGCCTGCGACAGACTGCCGGCAGCACGATCGGGAATGATCCCGGCGGTAAACAGTGACTCGCTGGCGTAAATGTTGCCTACGCCCACCACCACTTTGTTATCCATCAGCCACTGCTTAATGAGCGTCCGCTTGCCGCGTGACTTCTCAAACAGGTAAGCGCCGTCAAACTCCTCGCTAAGCGGCTCCGGCCCGAGATGTGCCAGCACGCTGCTGCCCGCCAGATCGCTGCTCCAGAGCCAGGCGCCAAAGCGGCGCGGGTCGGTATAGCGCAGCACTTTGCCATTGCTCATGACTAAATCAACATGGTCATGCTTCGCCGCTGGCAGCTCTTCTGACAGCACGCGCAGGCTACCGGACATGCCAAGGTGGATAATGATCCAGCCATGCGGCAGTTCCAGCAGCAGATATTTCGCCCGGCGCTGCACACTGAGCACCGGCTGATCGCTCAGCGCCAGGATCTCCTGCGAAACGGGCCAGCGCAAACGTGAATTACGCACCACGGCGTGAAGGATGGTTTCACCGACCAAATGCGGCTCGATACCGCGACGGCTGGTTTCAACCTCTGGCAACTCTGGCATACCCTCTCCTCAGCGTTTTACACAAACAAAAAACCCGGCCGGAGCCGGGTTTTTAGCAGAACACTAAAATTACTTAATTTTAGCTTCTTTGTAGAGCACATGCTGACGTACAACCGGATCGAACTTTTTCAGTTCCAGCTTCTCTGGTTTAGTACGCTTGTTCTTCGTGGTGGTATAGAAGTGACCTGTACCAGCAGAGGAAACCAGCTTGATCTTCTCACGAATACCTTTAGCCATGATTCAGTTCCTTAGTACCTTAGTACTTCTCACCACGGGCACGCATATCGGCTAACACCGTATCAATGCCCTTTTTATCAATAATACGCATACCTTTAACAGATACACGCAGAGTAACGAAGCGCTTCTCGCTCTCAACCCAAAAACGGTGTGAGTGCAGGTTCGGAAGGAAACGGCGTTTCGTCGCGTTCATTGCGTGGGAACGGTTGTTACCCGTCACCGGACGCTTTCCAGTTACCTGGCAGACTCGTGACATGTCAATATCTCCAAAAATCAAATCAGCTCGAGCTTTAAAAATTAGGTTTGGGCCGCCTCGTCAGGCTTGCAGCCCGCCAGGCGAATTCCATGGAACCCGCTAAGCTGGCCTAACCGCCAAACCCGAGATTCTCAAAGGTGGCGTAGTATACGCCGCTCAGCCCAAGTGCTCAAGTCCCGAACAGATAAAGATCCCGAATGATCGGGCAAAAAGCCGCCACCTGGCGTGAAATTTCCCGCTGTCAAAGCCATCCCCGCTCGGCAAAGGAGACATATTCGCCATGACCAATCACCAGATGATCGAGCAGACGGATGTCGAGTAGCTGGCAGGCTTCGCTGACTTTATGGGTCACTTCACGGTCTGCACGGCTCGGCTCTGCCATGCCCGACGGGTGATTATGCGCCAGTATCAGGGCGGCGGCATTGAGCTTCAGCGCTTCCCGGACAATCTCGCGGGGGTGAACTTCCACGCTGTAAATGGAACCAGAGAACATATTTTGTGCCCGCAGCACACGATGCTGATTATCCAGAAACAGTGCCATAAAGATCTCACGCTCCTGATGGGCTAACAGACTTTGCAGATACTGGCGCGTGATTTGTGGATTTTCCATTGCGCTTTCGCGGGCCAGCTTACTGGCGAAAAAACGCTTCGCCAGTTCGGCAATCGCATGAAGTTGTGCCAGCTTGGCATCGCCGACCCCTTTGATTTCACCGAATGCCGCTTTGTCTGACGTCATGAGCTGATAAAGCGAGCCAAAACCGTCCAGCATCTGACCGGCCAGCTCCAGGACGTTCTGTCCAGGCGATCCGGTACGGAGAAAAATGGCCAGTAGTTCGGTATCGCTGAGGGCATGCGCACCCAGCTTCTGGAGTTTTTCCCGTGGTCCCTTTATTTTCATGTCCGCTCTCCCTGAGATGAGCCTCAGCATGGCCCATCATGAAGCGTGCGGCTATGAGTGAAGCTGCAATCTACGAGACAGCTCGCAAACGCAGTCAGTGAAAAGGCGCATCCGCGCTTTTGTGATAAAGTCCGTGCATTCGCCGCCGCGAGCGGCAGAGAGCTTAGTGAGGCCAACATCATGATGGGATTAGCCGGCAAAAAAATTCTTCTTGGCGTGAGCGGCGGTATTGCTGCTTATAAAGCACCTGAGCTGGTGCGCCGCCTGCGCGATCGCGGTGCTGATGTCCGCGTGATGATGACAGAGGGTGCGAAAGCATTTATTACTCCACTCAGCCTGCAGGCTGTCTCCGGCTATCCGGTATTTGACGATCTGCTTGATCCGGCAGCGGAGGCGGCGATGGGTCATATTGAACTGGCAAAATGGGCCGACCTTATTGTGCTGGCACCGGCCACTGCTGACCTGATTGCCCGTATTACTGCCGGTATGGCAAACGATCTGGTGACGACCGCCGTGTTAGCGACGGCCTCACCCGTGGCAGTGGTGCCCGCTATGAATCAGCAGATGTATCGTGCGGCGGTGACCCAGCATAACCTGCAGAGCCTGCAGGCGCGTGGCGTGCTGATTTGGGGACCGGACAGCGGCAGCCAGGCCTGCGGCGATGTCGGGCCGGGCCGGATGCTCGACCCGCTGGTGATTGTTGACCATGCGGTGCAGTGGGCCTCGCCCGTCAACGATCTGCAACATCTCAACATTATGATTACCGCCGGCCCTACCCGTGAGGCGCTGGACCCGGTGCGCTACATCACTAACCACAGCTCCGGCAAAATGGGCTTTGCTATTGCCGACGCCGCCGCCAGACGCGGTGCACAGGTCACGCTGGTCAGCGGCCCGGTCACCTTGTCTGCGCCAGCGGGTGTGCGGCGAATTGATGTGACCAGCGCGCTGGAGATGCAGGCCGCCGTCATGAGTGAGATAGATAAACAACATATTTTCATTGCAAGCGCAGCCGTGGCAGACTACCGGGCAGCCGATATTGCGGCCGATAAAATCAAGAAACAGGGCGGCGATGATAACGTCACGCTGAACCTGGTAAAGAATCCCGATATTGTTGCCGGCGTCGCTGCACTTCAGGAAAACCGGCCATTCGTCGTTGGATTTGCTGCTGAAACACAGAATGTGGAAGAATACGCCCGGCAAAAACGGGTGCGCAAGAATCTGGATCTGATCTGCGCTAACGACGTCGCTAAAGCCGGACAGGGGTTTAATAGCGACACCAATGCTCTTCACCTTTTTTGGCAGGATGGAGAAAAACGCTTACCGCTCAGCGATAAGTCTCTCCTTGGCCAACAATTAATAGACGAGATTGTCAGCCGTTATGATGAAAAAAATAGACGTTAAAATTCTGGATCCGCGCGTCGGCAAAGAGTTTCCACTGCCGACCTACGCGACTTCAGGTTCCGCTGGGTTAGATTTACGCGCCTGCATTGATGATGTTCTCGACATCGCACCAGGCACCACAACGCTGGTTCCGACCGGCCTGGCGATTCATATTGCCGACTCCGATCTGGCCGCTGTGATCCTGCCGCGCTCAGGCCTTGGCCATAAACATGGCATCGTGCTGGGCAACCTGGTGGGTCTGATTGACTCCGACTATCAGGGACAGCTGATGGTCTCGGTCTGGAATCGCGGCCAGGAAAGCTTCTCGCTGCAGCCCGGCGATCGCATGGCACAACTGGTCTTTGTACCGGTGGTGCAGGCGGAATTTAACCTGGTCGAAGATTTCGACGCCAGCCTGCGCGGCGAAGGCGGCTTCGGCCACTCCGGCCGCCAGTAACCCGCATTACCGACTTTCACTTACGCCCGTTATTTTTTCCTCATCGCCACAGGACGCGTTCCTGTGGCAGATGCGTAGGTGTTGCCTGTTTTTAGGTGAATTTCAGGGGTCTTTAAGGTCATGGCAGAAAAAAAAGTCGCGAAGCGGAATCGTCGCGAAGAGATTTTGCAGGCGCTGGCGCAGATGCTGGAGTCGGGTGATGGCAGTCAGCGTATTACCACAGCCAAACTGGCAGCCACGGTGGGCGTTTCCGAAGCGGCGCTGTATCGTCACTTCCCGAGTAAGACACGAATGTTCGATAGCCTGATTGAGTTTATCGAAGACAGTCTGATTACCCGCATCAATCTGATCCTCAAGGATGAAAAAGAGACCATGACGCGTCTGCGTCTGATCGTGCAACTGATTCTGGGATTTGGTGAGCGTAATCCGGGACTGACACGCATTCTGACCGGCCATGCATTGATGTTTGAGCAGGACCGACTGCAGGGACGCATCAATCAGCTGTTTGAGCGGATTGAAGTGCAGCTGCGACAGGTGATGCGTGAACGGAAAATGCGCGAGGGCGAAGCCTTTCAGGCTGATGAGGCGCTGCTGGCAAGTCAGTTGCTGGCTTTCTGTGAGGGTTTACTGTCACGGTATGTCCGTTCTGAGTTTCGTTTCAGTCCTACCGCAGACTTTGAGGCTCGCTGGCCGCTGATTGCCGCCCAGCTGGCGTAAAGCGTAAAAGAAGGCGGGCATTGCGCCCGCCTCTGTTAAATCCCGTACGCTTTCTGGTAGGCACGTACCTGAGCCAGATGATCGGCCATCTCAGGCTTCTCTTCCAGCCAGGCAATCAGGTCTGCCAGCGTTATAATCGCGGTCACTTTGCAGCCGTAATCACGTTCAACTTCCTGAATAGCCGACATTTCTCCGCGTCCACGCTCCTGACGATCAAGCGAGACCAGCACGCCTGCCAGAGTGGCGTTGTGCGCACCGATAATATCCATCGACTCACGAATCGCGGTGCCTGCGGTGATCACATCGTCCACCAGCATCACTTTGCCCTGCAGCGGACTGCCAACCAGCAGGCCACCTTCGCCGTGATCTTTCGCTTCTTTACGGTTAAAGCAGTAAGGCACATCGCGGTCATGATGATCCGCCAGCGCCACCGCCGTGGTGGTGGCTATCGGAATGCCTTTATAGGCCGGGCCGAACAGCAGATCAAAATCAACAGCGCCATCCACCAGCGCCTGCGCGTAAAAGCGTCCCAGCAGCGCTAAATCCCGTCCGCTGTTAAACAGACCAGCATTAAAGAAATAGGGGCTTTTACGCCCGGACTTCAAAGTGAACTCACCGAACTTCAGCACCTGCTTGTTCAGGGCAAATTCAATAAACTGACGCTGCCAGGCTTTCATTTCTCACTCCTCAAATAAAGAAAAGGCGACTCTGAGGTCGCCTGTTACATCAATTTTCCAGCGCTGCTTTCTGCGCCTGAATTAATTCCTCAATTCCGCCCCGTGCCAGCGCCAGTAGCGTCAGCAACTCTTCATGGCTGAACGGTTCGCCCTCAGCGGTGCCCTGCACCTCGATCATGCGGCCATCTTCCAGCATCACGACGTTCATATCGGTTTCTGCGGCTGAGTCTTCAACATACTCCAGATCGCACAGCGCTTCGCCTTTGACGATGCCCACTGAAATCGCCGCGACCATGCCCTTCATCGGGTTCGCTTTCAGTTTGCCACTGGCCACCAGCTTGTTCAGCGCATCAGCCAGCGCCACGCAGGCTCCGGTGATTGATGCGGTGCGAGTGCCGCCATCGGCCTGAATTACGTCACAGTCGAGCGTAATGGTAAATTCACCCAGCGCTTTAAGATCAACCGCGGCGCGCAGTGAACGGGCGATCAGACGCTGAATCTCCAGCGTACGTCCGCCCTGCTTGCCTTTTGCAGCTTCACGCGCCATACGGCTGTGGGTCGAACGCGGCAGCATGCCATATTCGGCCGTTACCCAACCCTGGCCCTGGCCTTTGAGGAAACGCGGAACCCCTTCGTCTACCGAGGCAGTGCAAAGCACTTTCGTTTCGCCGAATTCCACCAGAACGGAACCCTCTGCGTGTTTGGTGTAATTGCGGGTCAATGTGACTGGACGCACCTGTTGTGCGCTACGGCCTGCTGGACGCATGGGTATTCTCCGGCTTGCTAATGATTGGCTGCGCATTATACGGACTTCCTTGCCCGCTGTCTCTTGCGCTGGTCTGACGCAGGCATCAGATGAAATTCCCCGCCAGCTGTGGCTAAATGCGCGTTCCTTTCTCTCTGATAAAAAAGACATATGGCCGCCATTCTTCATTTCCTGCTGGCGCTGGTGGTGATCTTCGCCCTTGCGCTGCTGGTCAGTCATGACCGTAAACAGATTCGCCTGCGCTTTATTATTCAACTGATTGTGGTGGAAGCCGCGCTGGGTTGGTTCTTCCTTCACTCTGCCGGGGGTCTGGCGCTGGTCGGCTCGTTCGCCGGTTTCTTTGAGACGCTGCTGGGTTTTGCCGCACAGGGCACGGAGTTCGTGTTTGGCGGAATGAGTAAGCAGGGGTTGGCATTTATCTTCCTTGGCGTGCTCTGCCCGATTGTCTTTATTTCGGCACTGATCGGCATATTGCAGCACTGGCGCATCCTGCCGCTGTTGATCCGTATTTTCGGGACGCTGCTGTCGAAGATTAACGGCATGGGCAAACTGGAGTCGTTCAACGCCGTCAGCACGCTGATTCTTGGGCAGTCGGAAAACTTCATCGCTTATAAAGGGATTCTGGGTGATATCCCGCCACGCCGGCTCTACACCATGGCGGCGACCGCGATGTCTACCGTTTCGCTGTCGATTGTCGGTGCTTATATGTCGATGATCGAACCGAAATATGTGGTTGCGGCACTGCTGCTTAATATGTTCAGCACCTTTATTATCCTGTCGATCATCAACCCGATGAAAAGCCAAGATGAGCAGCCTATCGCACTTGATAAACTGCATGAAGAGCAGAGCTTCTTTGAGATGCTGGGCGAATACATCCTGGCAGGCTTCAAAGTTGCGATGATTATTCTGGCCATGCTGATTGGCTTTATTGCCCTGATTGCTGCCGTCAACGCACTGTTTGCGGCGGTGTTCGGCTACAGCTTCCAGCAACTGCTCGGCTACCTGTTCTATCCTCTGGCCTGGCTGATTGGCATTCCCAAAGCCGATGCCTTGCAGGCGGCCAGTATCATGGCAACCAAACTGGTGGCGAACGAGTTTGTGGCGATGATTGAACTGCAGAAAGTCGCGGCGGGCATGAGTGCGCGTGGGCTGGGTATTCTGTCGGTGTTCCTGGTCTCGTTCGCTAACTTTGCCTCTATCGGCATTGTGGCAGGCGCAATAAAAGGACTGAATGAGAAACAGGGAAATGTGGTTTCCCGTTTTGGCTGGAAGCTGGTCTATGGCTCCACGCTGGTCAGTCTGCTCTCCGCAGCCTTTGCCGGTCTGTTTATCTGATTATTCAACGGGCGGCAGTTCTGCCGCCCGCTTTCGCCTTAGAATCCGACGCAGACGGGTGCATCCACCCGCATAACCGACTCCTGACCAAACCGTTTTTTATAGAGGCTGCGTAACGCCTCAATATCACCGTTGGTGGCGGGATCGATCCCGTGGATCAGCATCAACGCCTTACTGTTCTCCCGTGCCAGCTGACCGTTCTCGCCCAGCCATTGCCCTTTGGCATCATAGACCGACAGCCCCGCTTTAAACCGTGGCGTGACCTCATTATCCACGAAGTTCATCCAGTCGAGTGAACTCACCCTGCCGCCATCAGGCTTGCTCAGTCCAAACCACAACGTGGTCTGCATCATCATGTCGCCACCCGCACAGATGGGTTGCGGTTTAGTGGGCGGCGAGTGGCGTGCCTGGCAACCAGCCAGCAGCAGAGCCATCACAACAGGAAGGGCAATAACGCGAGACATAGATCAGTCATCCTCACAAAGGGTCAATGGTCATCATAAGTGGCTGTCGCTGAAAGCGGAAATGGTTCGTTATTTTCCTGTGCGACGCTTATGCCTGTTATGCCGTGGCTCGCCTCGCTATACTTCACCCATCTTTCCGCAAATGAGTACCGCTTATGATCCGCAGTATGACCGCTTATGCCCGCAGCGAAGCCAAAGGCGAATGGGGCAGCGCCGCCTGGGAGCTGCGTTCCGTGAACCAGCGTTATCTGGAAACCTACATCCGCCTGCCGGAACAGTTTCGTGGGCTGGAGCCGGTTATCCGCGAGCGCATTCGCCAGCGTCTGACGCGCGGTAAAATTGAGTGCAACCTTCGTTATGATGCCGATCCCAGCGCGCAGGGCGAACTGATGCTCAACGAAACGCTGGCGAAACAGCTGGTGCAGGCTGCCAACTGGGTAAAAATGCAGAGCGACGAAGGCGCGATTAATCCGCTGGATATTCTGCGCTGGCCGGGTGTAATGTCTGCGCAGGAACAGGACCTGGATGCCATTAACACCCAGTTGTTGCAGGCACTGGATGGGGCGCTTGATGACTTTATCGCGGCACGCGAAAGCGAAGGTACCGCCCTGAAAGCAATGATTGAGCAGCGTCTGGAAGGCGTCTCGCAGGAAGTCAGCAAAGTGCGTGCGCAGATGCCTGAAGTAATCAAATGGCAGCGTGAGCGGCTGGTCGCCAAACTGGAAGATGCTGAAGTCCAGCTGGAAAACAATCGCCTTGAGCAGGAACTGGTGATGATGGCGCAGCGGGTTGATGTTTCTGAAGAGCTGGATCGTCTGGATGCGCACGTTAAAGAGACTTACAACATCCTGAAAAAGAAAGAGGCCGTGGGCCGCCGTCTCGACTTTATGATGCAGGAGTTCAATCGTGAGTCGAACACGCTGGCATCGAAGTCGATCAATGCAGAAATCACGACTTCAGCCATTGAACTGAAGGTGCTGATTGAGCAGATGCGCGAGCAGATTCAAAATATCGAATAATTTTCACATCTGCACAGAGCATCCCACAAGCCCATGTTAAATGGGCTTTTTTACTTTTCCCTGATGTCAATATTCTATTGTCAAAGTTCACTGGTTTTGGGAGTAAAGTGGGGAAATCGTCTGCTTAACCAGCTATAAATTAATAGTCAGAATGGTGTAGTCCTGAGTCTGGTTTAACAGGTCAGTTATATGGGTAACATTTTGTCCTGTGAGGTCAGGGATAGTCATTGGTCATAATGAAAGGTGGGACTTACACTCCTTCACTTTTCCGACCATGCCGTTTAGTATTACATCAGTCTGCTTAATACCTGCAACTGGTAGTTATATGAGCAGGGCTGTAACAAAGAAGCATTCGATTTTACAGATATGTCGATATTAAAATAATTTAGCATTCGATTAATTACATGATTTTTTCAGGATGAAACATTAATATCACAAGGAAGTCATCATGCCAGCATTGAAGTTTCCTGCCACCATTTTTCAAACGAAGCACAAGTTTAACGATTACAGCACTGATGATATGAAGTGTGGAGATTTTACTGAAAAACAGCTAAGAAGTGATTTAGGCCTGGATGATGTTTCAAATGTCGTCGATCCCTGGACTGGAAAGGAAGTATCAATATTTAACGCCTTCCAGGATACCCGTCAAAAATCCAGAACGGAAATGGCTGAAATTCTTTTCAATGAGTTTCTTCGTCTTTCTATGCCTGCATATTACCTTGGGCAACATCAAATATTCAACAATCTCGTAAAGCATCTTTATCACGGTAACGGAAAAAGCTATTCCAGTCCCTTTCTTGATAGTGCATATAAGACGCTAATATTAGGTGGTCAAACATCGCCACTCTCACCACTTACAGTAATCAAATCTTCATTAGATAAAATTATTGTTGATGGACAAAAAAGCTTATCAGTTACAGATAAAGATTTAATAACACAAGCTATAGGCAATTCAATACTTCCTAAGTTTAACCGTTGGGCCGACAGTTTCAATGGATTAGGTATGTCGATACATGATATTCATGCTACAAATATATTGATAAACCAGCTCGATATAACTGATAATGGTTATATCGCAAAAATAACTTTTACAGGGCAGGATCATTTCGGTCTCGATAAAACTGACATCCAGAATCCTAAATTTCATTATATCAGAGCCTTTCGTATATGGTTTATCCTTCAACGATGGGAATACTTTGCTTTTAAGCCTTTTTTAACCAATATGAAAGCTGAGTTTGAAATAAATAGCAGGAGAAACTAATGCGAATTAAAAAGATTATTATTTTTATTGTGGCATTGGCAATGTTACTATTATTTTACGTGAGCTTCTTTAGTTCTCCAAAGGTGCTTGCAATTCATGGTTCTGAAGCTAATAAAGAATTATTAGTTAAAAATATCCCTTTCACTGATAGCGATAAAATCGAGTGGTGGGATAATAATGGAGTTAAAACCATCTCTTCCCCTGAAAGTTACAATGTTTCAATCTGGAAGTTTGATGGGAAGTATCAAAAGCTTGCCCCTAAGAATTCTGGCTTGTTTCCAGACCACGATATTGATTACTTATTATGCTTCGACGACATGAAAACAGAAGAAAATTGTATAGACAAGTCAACCTGGATCATGGAAATCACTAAGACAAAGGATGGTTACACTTACTACCGTCTTGATGGAAAGTCTTACTATCGAAAACCATCCGGTGAACTGCTCAAAGGTGAAAGATTTACGACAACCATCAAGCCAGTAAGCTGATGAGCTTGTAGCTGTGCTCATCGGAAACTGGATTGATGAGTAGAATAGTAAATCGTCATAAAAAACCAAAATAAGAAGCTGATTTTTATAAGATTTACTCAAAATCATCATTCATATTCAGAAGATCGAGCAATTCCCACTCAACAAAGCGCTCGCAGCGGCGCTGTGTTCCCCTTTCAGGCGCTGTCAGCACTTAAAGAGTTAGCTCCTTCCGTCAATTGATCGCTTTTTCAGCGCGTCCAGCATCAGAATCAGGTAAAGATAAATAAATAATCATTTCCAGACTGTTCCTGAAACGGCCTCGCTTACAATTAAAGTTTCTTTCAGGCTTAGATTAATTATTTGAAAAATAATGATTTTATAGGATTAATGTACTTTTATAGCCGGTATTAACGCCTCTCCATGAAACAGCTCAATCCTGTAGATGCCGGAGTTTCCCTTTATTTGAAGGCACTTTTTGATAAAATGTTGGTCGAAATCAGTACAGCTGTACCGCCTTAAGACTCATGGAAGTGCTCTTTGTGCGATGCATCCCTCTATCCCATGAAGGTTGTTAATGAAAAACACCGGAAAATTTAGCAGTTCGCTGCTGCATCCGCGTTATTGGTTTACCTGGTTTGGCCTTGGCGTACTCTGGCTGCTGGTCCAGCTCCCCTATCCTGTTCTTATGCGTCTCGGTGCCGGTGCCGGCAAAATCTCTCGCCATTTCCTGCAGCGCCGCGAGCGTATTACCCGTCGTAACATCGAACTCTGCTTTCCGGGCATCAGCGAAGAAAAAACAGAACATATGATCGCCGGTAATTTTGCGTCGCTCGGGATGGCGCTGGCTGAAACCGGTATTGCCTGGTTCTGGTCTGACCGTGCGGTAAGACGTCTGTTTAAAGTGTCGGGAATGGAAAATCTGCATGCCGCGCAGAAAGAAAAGCGAGGCGTGATGCTGATTGGTGTGCATTTCATGTCACTGGAGCTGGGCGGCCGCATCAGCGGACTCTGTCAGCCAATGATGGCGATGTATCGCCCACACAATAACCAGGCGATGGAGTATGTGCAGACTAAAGGGCGGATGCGCTCAAATAAAGCGATGATCGACCGTCGTGATCTACGCGGTATGGTTAATGCCCTGAAACAGGGTGAATCGGTCTGGTTTGCGCCTGATCAGGATTACGGCCCCAAAGGCAGCACCTTTGCGCCGCTGTTTGCGGTGGAAAAAGCCGCCACGACTAACGGGACTTTTGTTCTGTCGCGTCTGGCGAAGCCAGCGATGGTGCCGATTATGCTGATTCGTAATCCAGGAAATGATGGCTACCATTTGATCATCGAACCGATGCTGGAAAATTATCCTCATACGGACGAGACTGCTGCTGCAGCTTATATGAACAAAGTGATCGAAAATCAGATCCTTCGCGCACCCGAACAGTATCTTTGGCTGCATCGTCGCTTCAAAACCCGGCCACCGGGTGAAGAGTCGCTCTACGTCTGAGTTAACTGATAAAGCAGGCCTCGCGCCTGCTTTGTTGTTTTAATCTGCTGAACGACATCTGCTCTACGTCCACTCTCTCATCCTCGTTTGCTGTGCTCTCATACTGACTCTGCCGTTATAGCTACCCCTGCAGTTTCAGCTGTTCAGCACACCTGTCTGCGTCCGGCAGGCTGGTATCAAAGAGATAATTAAGGAATGATGAATCCTCTTACCTCGTCAATGCCGGACAATCTTATGGATATCAACGATACACAGCAGTGGCAGCGTCCGCTGATTGATGATCGCCTTACGCCCTATATTGAAGTGGATGCAGAGCGCCTGGAGCAGAACCTGCAGCATATGCAGCGCAAAGCCAGTGCGGCAGGCGTCGCGTTGCGACCGCATATTAAAACGCATAAAAGCGTCTGGATTGCGCAGCGTCAGATCGCGTCCGGCGCCCAGGGTGTTACCGTCTCAAAGCCCAGCGAAGGAATCAGTTTTATTCAGGGCGGCGTTCGTGATCTGCTATTAGCCTACCCGATTGTGCAACCGCAAAGCGTGGCTGAATTGCTGCGCCACGCCGTGCTTCATCAGGTAAAGCTCATTCTGATTGCGGACAGGCTGCAGGGCGTAGCGGCTATTGCTGATGCCTGTCAGCAGCAACCGGAATGCGACCTTGCGGTAGCGATTAAGGTTGATGTTGGATTACATCGGATAGGTGTCAATCCTGATACAGATGAAGCGGTGCTGATTGCTCAGGCGCTGCAGGACAAAGGGTTACGCTTTGCCGGATTAGTGTCACATGCCGGCCACGCTTATGGTGCCGGGAATGCCGCGGCCATTGCGGATGTCGCCCGGCAGGAAACGGCATTGATGCAGCGAGTACAGGCAAAACTGCAGGCGGCTGGTTTTACCGACTGCCCTCTCTCTGTGGGTTCAACGCCTACGGCGCTGGCAGCAGAGATTGCACCCTGCATTCATGAAATCCGGCCCGGAAACTATGCACTACTGGACCTAACCGCCTGCCGTCTCGGATTAAGTCACGTCGATCAGCTGGCAATGAGCGTCCTTACCCGTGTCGTGGCGGTGAACGGTCATTTCGCGATTGTGGATGCCGGGTCAAAAATGCTGAGTTCGGATAAAGGGCCACACGGCACCAATGCCAGCGGCTTTGGTGTGGCAGCCGACGAAGCGGGTCATACTTATGAAGTGACAAAATTATCTGAGGAGCACGGTTTTCTGCTTTATCAGGATCGCCGCCCTGAAGTCGGCACGCTGCTGCGTATCTTCCCTAATCACAGTTGTGCCGTGATGGCGCAGTCGGACGGCTTTGTTCTGCGGCACGCTAACGGCCATTGCGAAGATCATGTGGTTTCTGCGCGCGGCAATTTCATCTGAGTCAGTGGCAGACAGCATCACCAGTTGTCTGCCATTTGTACGAAACCCTTTCAACACCACACTTCTGCTGTTACAACGTTTTAACAAGCCTGGCCCCATGCTTTAATGCTTTTTTAGCTTATTCACTGGAGGTTACATGCTCTCCTCTCGCACTCTGAGCCTGACGATTCCACGTCACTGGTTAGATCTTTATGAAACCATCTGGAAGCCAGAATTTTTCCCAAAGTGGGCTTCCGGGCTGACGCACAGTGCGTTAGAACCCGATGGCAATCGCTGGCGTGCTAAAGGCCCCCAGGGCAGTGTGAAGATCCGGTTCTCGCCACATAATCCGTTTGGGGTAATGGATCACTGGATTGATAGCGGCTCAGGAAAGGAGATCTACGTACCGATGCGCGTGATAGCAAACGAACAGGGCGCCGAGGTGATGGTAACGGTCTATCGCCAGCCATTTACTTCAGATGAGAAATTTAAGCAGGATATTGAATGGATTAGCAACGATCTTGAGAAACTCAACCAGCTTCTTACACAATAAATCAATGAGTTAGCGCGCCTTTTTCTCTGCATTTATCACTGGCCGTTAATGAAAAAAAATAGAAAAACTTTCGACGATAAAGCATAAAGCGCTTATCTGATTACTCATCATCCTTACGCATTTATCACCAACCCTGCTTAAGCATCGTTGCCAGGAAAAATCCTGGCAAAACCCTATGAAAGGCAGGCGACCCCCTCTGATTCCGGGCCTGCTGGTTTGCCGCATAAACAATTTCTCACTGGCCCATACATTAATCATTAACAATCGTTTATTAGCAATCTGCTGGGGATTTAATATTTATCATGCATAAAGTGAAACCATTTATTTCTGCGGTCGCGTAATCAGACTTTTCTTATGGTGTTAAATTAAATAAAACAATGTATAAATCATTCCACACACAGCAATACCCATAATGATAAAGCAGGAAAAAAGTCATGGACCGCTCAACGTATCCTTTGTTATCAGAAAAAGAATGCATTGAGATTGCCGCAAGGATGCTGGCAGGAGAATATAAAACTACAACAGGATTTATTCGTGATCTGGCGGAATTCTTATTCGCTGCAGGGGATTCCGCCATGATACGAAACAGCAATTTTACCAGGGATATCTTTTTATCCAGGCATCATTTGATTGAACCCATAATAACATGGCAAGCCTGTAAAGCGTTTTCAGGACTTCGGCCGGAAAAATTGCACTAACTAACGGTGTTACAGCAACCTCTCCTTGCCGTTACACAACTATTTAATTCTCACAGAGTCGATGGACTCTAACGAGTATATTATGGCAATACGTGAAAACAGTCTGAATAGCGCAAAATGGTCTCTGCTCTCTTCAATCAAAATTATTGGTATCGGCGTATTACAACTCTCGTTGCTGGCGCAGATTCTGCAGGCGAATGAACTCAATCTGCTGGCGATCGCCGTGATTGCTTTACTGGCTATCGATACTCTGGCCGATCGGGGCTTCTCAAATACACTGATCCGCCGCTCGATTCTCTCTATCAATGACCTCTCCACGATCTACTGGGGGAATATGTTGATGGGCGTCGCGGTGTTTGGTCTGTTATTTACTGGCAGCCATCTGCTGATCAGCCTTTTTGATCAGCCTGAACTGGCATTAATGCTGCAAATGGTCTCTGTGGTGTTTATTATTATCCCACAGGGTCAGCATTACCGTGCGATATTACAGCGCGAAAAACAATATACCCGTATCGCTTTTGCTGAAACCTCCTCGGTATTAGCCGGACTTGCCGTCACCTTATTTACCGTCTGGCTGACCCCTTCAGTATTATGTGCGATCTGGGGTTACCTGGCGATGGCATCCATTCGTATGCTGATTTACTGCTACTATGGTCGTTCATGGTTCCAGCCGGAATACCGTTTTAGCCTGAATGCATTTTCTAAAATTCGTGCAAAAAATAAATAATAAAATAAGTCTGTATGGTGGGCTCTGAGCATCCGAAACGATGCGTTGGCGTGCTGTTAACCAGCACGCCTTTTCTTTTTATTTAGTCTGTCACATTATTTCTCTGATCGATTCTTTGCCCGCAGCATCCAGACCTTTTTTATCTCCTGTATAAACTGGTTTTCGACCAGCGACTATCTGGCGATCGTCGTCAGTTCACCGTCCGCCCTGAGTCGGAAAACCCCGCGCCGGAACGCGCAAACCCTCTGTACGTTGTTTCCTCTCAACTTTTTCAATCACCTGCCGCAGACCCTTCGCAAAAAAGTCTTTCTATGCTGACGCCAGCGCTGGCTGGTATAAACTGCGCTCATCCCGGACGCCGATCGCCAGAAAAGCTCAGTCGCCGTTTCTCAGGCAATGCCGTAGTCTTGCCGCCGTATTACTGGAGTCTGCTATGTTACTGACCGTTCTCTACATTATTGGTATTACTGCTGAAGCCATGACGGGTGCGCTGGCGGCGGGGCGCCGCAAAATGGATCTGTTCGGTGTCATCATTATCGCGTCCGTGACCGCCATTGGTGGCGGTTCAGTGCGCGACATCCTGCTGGGTCACTATCCGCTAGGCTGGGTGAAACATCCCGAATACATCATGATTGTTGCAGCGGCGGCGGTAGTAACCACTTTCCTGGCACCCCTGATGACGCATCTGCGCAAAGTGTTTCTGGTGCTTGATGCGTTGGGACTGGTGGTCTTTTCTATTATCGGCGCGCAGGTTGCGCTCGATTCAGGACACGCCATGATTATTGCCGCGATAAGCGCGGTCATTACCGGCGTCTTTGGCGGCGTACTGCGTGACATGTTCTGTAATCGCATTCCGCTGGTGTTTCAGAAGGAACTCTACGCTGGTATCGCTTTCGCCTCTGGCTGGATGTATATCCTGCTGCTGAAAACCACGCTGGCGCATGAGGCGGTGATTATCATCACCCTGCTGTTCGGATTCTTCGCCCGTTTACTGGCGCTGCGCTTCCGTCTTGGTTTGCCGATTTTCAACTATCCCCATCCCGAGCATTGAGGCTGCGGGAATTCCCTGCTGTCTCAGAAAAGCGATCAGCGCCTGCAGGCGGGCATCATGGAACTGCGTAACCAGGCGCTTTGCCAGCGCCGCACCGACACCCGGTAAAGCTTGCCAGTCCCTGACATCCCGCTGCGTTAAGCTCTCCCATTGCTGATCGGGCAGCGCACTGAGTGCCTTCCGCGGCAGTGAAACACCTAAGGCATCCACCCAGCGACGAAGCGGCTGCTGACGGGTGAGATTAAAACGGTGCCAGAGCTGGCCCGCCCGCTCCGGAGAGAGGCCCGTTGCGGCGGCGATCTGTTCTGGTGTTAACGTCAGCCAGCCGAACAAGTGTGTCATACTGCCGGTTTCCAGTAAGTGCAGCCAGGTGCTGCGCTCAACGCCAGGAATATTCAGTACCGTTTTCTGACTGAGCCAGCGTAATTTTGCCAGTAGCTGCTTCTGGCATTCAGCGCTGAAGGTGTAACAACTCAGCGGCGTGTAGCGCGACGCGTCGGGAGGCTGAGGATAGTGCCGCTCTGCCACGCGCCAGATCACCCGCTCCAGCCGGGGAATGCCCTGGCCTGCCAGACTCAGTGTGATGACATCTCCCGCCACGATATCGCTCTCCTGCCAGCGACGCAGCGATCCAACATTGACCCGCCTGACCGTCTTATCATCCAGCTGTACCGGCTGCAGATTAAGTACCGCGGCTATCTTCCCGGTTCGGCCGACTGGAAAATCGACGGAGAGCACTTCAGCGCTGACTTCCGGAGGCTGATATTTCCAGGCAACGGCCCATGTTCCCTCTCCAGGCAGCCAGTTTTTGCCCGCAGGACGCAGGCTCTGATGAACGACGACGCCGTCAGTGACAAAGGGCAGCGCAGCATGAAACCAGCGCTCCCGCCAAGCTGCAACCTCCTCTTCGTCTTTAACGCTGTGGCTCCAGTTTGCGGCAACGCCCAGTCCCCAGCGGCTGAGTTGCTGAAGGCGTTCCGTCATCGTGGCGGGGCCATCTGGCCAGGCCCAGATAAAAATATCGAGCGAATCCAGCAGAGGAACCCGCTGCTTGCTCATCATGGCGCCAGCGACCTGTGAGCGCGCATTCCTGCCGCCATCAACCGCCTGCTGATGACCGGTCATCGACAGAAACAGCTCACCCTGCAGCACAACCTCTTCAAGTCCGGTCTCGATCCGCAGCGGAATCGCAGGGATCCAGGCGGCTTTAGCCAGCCACTCTTCACCGCGTAATCCATCACCACGACTCAACAGTGAAACCAGCCTGCCGTGGCGATAAACCAGGGAAACGGCAATGCCATCCACTTTCGGCTGCACCCAGAGATCGTGCCGTCCCTGCATCCAGTAAGCCAGGGCCAGCTTGTCGCGCATCTTTTTTACGCCCGTGTGGGCGACCGGATGCAGGTGCTCACCCTCACCCGGCAGTTGCGGTGCGTAAGCGGGCTGCAGAGGGTTAAAGCAGTGCTGCCAGTGATTCAGTCGCTGCTGCAGACTGTCATAATCTGCATCAGCCACCGGACTCTGCCCCTGACGATAGTAAGCATCATCCCAGTGCTGCAGTTGCTGTTGCAGACGACGGATCTCTTCTGACGCCCGGGTGGGTGTCCAGACGGGACAAAGGGCGCTGTGCGCAGGCCATATGGCAATCCACAGAGCAGCCGCAAACAGCGGCCAGCCGAATACTTTCATGATCTCTCTCCTGACGTTTTGCAGCATTCAATACCGGTGCTTCAGCGTCAGCCAGAGGTGATGTTCAGTTATGGAAGGGATGCCGTCGCAATCAGGGAATAATTACAGTCGTCCGACAGAGATTTGCGCGAAGATGCGCAAAAGTTGAGGGTTGCCGCTGCGCAAACGCTGCGTGGCAGCGGGAAGCTGTGTATACTGTGCAGGAAATCGACTCCGCTTTTAATCAATTCAAGAAAACCATGGCTCAAGGCACGCTCTATATTGTTTCTGCTCCCAGCGGCGCAGGTAAATCCAGCCTGATTCAGGCGCTGTTAAAGACCCAGCCGTTGTATGATACGCAGGTCTCTGTTTCGCACACGACGCGCGGTATGCGTCCGGGTGAAACCCATGGCGAACATTACTTTTTTGTTGAGAAACATGAATTTGAGCAGATGATCGCGGAAGAGGCTTTCCTCGAACATGCCAAAGTTTTCGACAACTATTACGGTACTTCGCGCCATGCTATTGAGCAGGTGCTGGCAACCGGCGTTGACGTGTTTCTCGACATCGACTGGCAGGGTGCGCAGCAAATTCGCACCAAAATGCCTGGCGCACGCAGCATCTTTGTTTTGCCGCCTTCGAAAGAAGAGCTCGATCGCCGTCTGCGCGGTCGTGGCCAGGACAGCGAAGAGGTGATCACGCGCCGCATGGCTCAGGCGGTAGCGGAAATGAGCCACTACGCTGAGTACGACTATTTAATTGTGAATGATGATTTCGATCTGGCGCTGTCCGATCTGAAAACCATTATTCGCGCAGAACGTCTGCGTATGGCGCGTCAGAAGGCGCGTCACGATGCTTTAATCAGCAAACTGTTGGCAGTCTGAATACAGTTTCAGTATGATGCGCAGTCATTTCTTCATCTGTGGAGTAGCACACCTATGGCACGCGTAACCGTTCAGGACGCAGTAGAAAAAGTTGGTAATCGTTTTGACCTGGTGTTGGTCGCTGCACGTCGTGCACGTCAGATGCAGGTAGGCGGCAAAGATCCACTGGTTCCGGAAGAGAACGATAAACCTACCGTTATCGCCCTGCGCGAAATCGAAGAAGGTTTGGTCACCAATCAGATTTTAGATGTGCGTGATCGTCAGGAACAGCAAGAGCAGGAAGCCGCTGAGTTACAGGCCGTTACCGCTATCGCTGAAGGTCGTCGTTAACAGCCACCTGCAGGTCGCCCTTGTATCTGTTTGAAAGTCTCAATCAACTGATTGAAAAATACTTGCCAGAGGAGCAGATCAAGCGCCTCCAGCAAGCCTACCTTGTCGCACGTGATGCCCACGAGGGACAGACACGCTCCAGCGGTGAGCCTTATATCACCCATCCGGTTGCCGTGGCCTGTATTCTGGCGGAAATGAAGCTCGACCATGAAACTCTCATGGCCGCGCTGCTGCATGACGTGATCGAAGATACGCCTGCCACTTACCAGGACATGGAACAACTGTTCGGTAAAAGCGTGGCGGAACTGGTCGAAGGCGTTTCCAAGCTGGATAAGCTGAAATTCCGCGACAAGAAAGAAGCGCAGGCAGAGAACTTCCGCAAGATGATTATGGCGATGGTGCAGGATATCCGCGTCATTCTCATCAAGCTGGCTGACCGTACCCACAATATGCGCACTCTCGGCGCATTACGTCCGGACAAGCGTCGCCGCATCGCGCTGGAAACGTTAGAGATTTACAGTCCGCTGGCGCACCGCCTGGGTATTCATCATCTTAAAACAGAGCTGGAAGAGCTCGGTTTTGAGGCCCTCTATCCGAACCGTTATCGGGTCATTAAAGAGGTGGTGAAAGCCGCGCGCGGTAATCGTAAAGAGATGATCCAGAAGATTCTGTCTGAGATCGACGGCCGTTTGCAGGAAGCGGGCATTCCCTGCCGCGTCAGCGGGCGTGAAAAACATCTTTACTCGATTTACCGCAAAATGACGCTGAAAGAGCAGCGTTTTCACTCGATCATGGATATCTATGCCTTTCGCGTCATTGTGAAAGATCTGGATACCTGCTATCGCGTTCTGGGCCAGATGCACAGTTTGTATAAACCGCGTCCGGGCCGCGTCAAAGATTACATCGCCATCCCCAAAGCGAACGGCTATCAATCGCTCCATACCTCAATGATTGGTCCGCATGGCGTGCCGGTCGAAGTACAGATTCGCACCGAGGATATGGATCAGATGGCGGAAATGGGGGTCGCTGCGCACTGGGCTTATAAACAGGCGGGCGAAAGTGGCACCACCGCACAGATTCGCGCTCAGCGCTGGCTGCAAAGCCTGCTGGAGCTGCAACAGAGTGCGGGCAGTTCGTTTGAATTTATTGAAAGCGTGAAGTCCGATCTCTTTCCCGATGAGATCTACGTCTTTACACCTGAAGGCCGCATTGTTGAGCTGCCAACCGGTGCGACGCCGGTGGACTTCGCTTATGCGGTCCACACCGATATCGGCCATGCCTGCGTTGGCGCACGCGTTGACCGCCAGCCTTATCCGCTGTCGCAAACCCTGACCAGCGGTCAGACGATTGAGATCATCACGGCGCCAGGCGCCCGTCCTAACGCCGCCTGGCTCAACTTTGTCGTCAGCTCCAAAGCCCGCGCAAAAATTCGTCAGCTGCTGAAAAACCTCAAGCGCGAAGACTCCGTCAATCTGGGTCGCCGCCTGCTCAGCCATGCGCTGGGCGGCAGCCGTAAACTGGCTGAGATCCCGCCTGAGAATATCAGGCAGGAGCTGGATCGTATGAAGCTGACCTCGCTTGACGATCTGCTGGCAGAAATCGGTCTGGGCAATGCGATGAGCGTGGTGGTAGCGAAGAACCTGTTGCAGGCTGACAGCAACGCCATCAGCAGCAACAGCAAGCGCGGTAAACTGCCGATCAAAGGTGCAGATGGCGTGTTGATTACCTTCGCCAAATGCTGCCGTCCGATTCCCGGTGATCCGATTGTTGCCCATGTCAGTCCCGGCAAAGGGCTGGTAGTGCATCATGAATCCTGTCGGAATATTCGCGGCTACCAGAAAGAGCCTGAAAAATTCATGCCGGTCGAGTGGGATAAAGTCACCGAGCAGGAGTTCGTGGCGGAAATCAAAGTCGACATGTTTAACCATCAGGGCGCACTGGCTAACCTGACGGCGGCAATCAACACGGCCGGTTCCAATATTCAGAGCCTGAATACCGAAGAGCGTGATGGCCGCGTTTACAGCGCCTTTATCCGCCTGACCGCACGTGATCGCGTCCATCTGGCGAATATCATGCGTAAAATTCGCGTGATGCCGGATGTGATCAAAGTCCATCGTAACCGTAATTAGGCATGAACGATCAACGATTTGCCCGGATTCAGGCGATGCTGGCACTACGCCAGCACGATCTCACGGTCTGTATGGAGCAGGTGCATAAGCCGCACAATGTTTCCGCGGTGATCCGCACGGCGGACGCCGTCGGCATCCACGAAGTGCACGCCGTCTGGCCGAGCCAGCGGATGCGCACTCAGGCTTCCGCATCTGCCGGAAGCAACAGCTGGGTAAAAGTGGTCACCCATCCCACCATCGGCGATGCTGTAAAAGAGCTCAAACAACAGAAGATGCAGGTTTTAGCGACCCATCTCTCTGCCGATGCCGTGGATTTCCGTGAGATCGATTATACCCTTCCGACCTGCATCCTGATGGGCCAGGAAAAAACCGGCATCACCGAAGAAGCGCTGGCGCTGGCCGATCGGCAGATTGTGATTCCGATGGTGGGTATGGTGCAGTCGCTGAATGTCTCGGTCGCCTGCGCGCTGATCCTGTATGAAGCACAGCGGCAGCGGCAGAACGCGGGTCTGTACCTGCGCGACTACAGCCTGCTGGACGAAGATGAGCAGCAACGTCTGTTGTTCGAAGGCGGATTCCCGGTGCTGGCGCGGGTCGCAAAACAGAAAGGTTTACCCTATCCGCGCATCAATGCGCAGGGCGAAGTTGAAGCCGATCCCAGCTGGTGGGCAACCATGCAATCGACCGGTAAAAGAAGATGAAAGGCCGTCTGCTGGATGCCATCCCGCTCAGTACCCTGACCGGCGTCGGTGCCAGCCAGGCGGCAAAGCTGGCCAAAATTGACCTGCATACCATTCAGGATCTCCTGCTTCATCTCCCGCTACGCTACGAAGATCGTACCCAACTCTATGCCATTGATGATCTGCTGCCCGGTATCTGGGCCACAGTAGAAGGCGAAGTGCTGCACACAGATATCACCTTTGGTCGCCGCCGGATGATGGTGTGTCAGATTAGCGATGGCAGCGGCGTACTGACGATGCGCTTCTTTAATTTCAATGCCGGGATGAAGAACAACCTGTCGCCGGGCCGGCGCGTCACCGCGTATGGTGAAATTAAACGCGGTCAGCGTGGCGCTGAGATTATCCATCCCGAATACCGAATCCAGGGCGAACAGAGCAATGTGACGCTGGAAGAGACCTTAACGCCGGTTTATCCCACCACCGAAGGTATTCGGCAGGCCACGCTGCGTAATCTCACCGATCAGGCACTGACGCTGCTGGAGAGCTGCCCGATTGCCGAACTGCTGCCGCAGGAACTGAGCGGCGGTTTGATCAGCCTGCCAGATGCGCTCCGCACGCTGCATCGTCCACCACCCGATCTAAAACTCAGCGAGCTGGAGAGTGGTCGTCATCCGGCACAACGCAGATTGATTCTGGAAGAGCTGCTGGCGCACAACCTCAGCATGCTGGCGGTACGCGCCGGTGCTCAGCGCTATTACGCTTTACCGATGCTTCCCCGGCACAACCTTAGTGACCAGTTGCTGGCTGCGCTGCCCTTTTCACCGACCAATGCGCAGAAACGCGTGGTGGCGGAGATAGAGAAAGATCTGGCAAATGACTTTCCGATGATGCGGCTGGTGCAGGGTGACGTCGGCTCGGGTAAGACACTGGTCGCCGCGCTTTCGGCGCTGAACGTTATCGCACATGGTAAGCAGGTAGCCCTGATGGCGCCGACCGAACTGCTGGCTGAACAGCACGCCAGTAACTTCCGCCAGTGGTTTGCGCCGCTGGGCATTGAAGTGGGCTGGCTGGCCGGAAAACAGAAAGGCAAAGCCCGCCAGGCTCAGCAGGAAGCGATAGCCAGCGGTCAGGTGGCGATGGTGGTGGGCACACATGCCCTGTTTCAGGAGCAGGTGCAGTTCAACGGTCTGGCACTGGTCATTATTGATGAGCAGCATCGATTCGGCGTCCACCAGCGACTGGCGCTGTGGGAGAAAGGTGAGGAGCAGGGCTTCCATCCGCATCAGCTGATCATGACCGCCACACCAATTCCACGCACCCTGGCGATGACTGCTTATGCCGATCTCGATACCTCAACCATTGATGAGCTGCCGCCGGGACGTACACCGGTGACCACGGTGGCTATTCCCGATACCCGACGTGATGAGATTGTGGCGCGGGTTGAGCATGCCTGCCGTGAAGGGCGACAGGCCTACTGGGTCTGTACCCTGATTGAAGAGTCAGAATTGCTGGAAGCACAGGCGGCAGAAGCCAGCTGGGAATCCCTGAAAACTGCGCTGCCGGACTTAAACATCGGGCTGGTGCATGGCCGGATGAAGCCTGCGGAAAAACAGGCGGTAATGCAGGCGTTTAAAGCGAATGAACTGCAGCTGCTGGTGGCAACGACCGTAATTGAGGTCGGCGTGGACGTGCCGAATGCCAGCCTGATGATCATCGAAAACCCGGAGCGGTTAGGGCTGGCGCAGCTGCATCAGCTGCGGGGCCGTGTGGGTCGTGGTGCCGTGGCATCACACTGTGTACTGCTCTACAAAGCGCCGCTGAGCAAGACGGCGCAGAAGCGTTTACAGGTGCTACGCGACAGCAATGACGGCTTCGTCATTGCCCAGTTCGATCTGGAGATTCGCGGGCCGGGTGAACTACTGGGCACCCGTCAGACCGGCAATGCCGAATTTAAAGTGGCCGACCTGCTGCGCGATGCGGCGATGGTGCCCGAAGTTCAGCGTGTGGCGCGCCACATCCACCAGCATTATCCCGAGCAGGCCAGCGCATTGATTGAACGCTGGCTGCCAGAGAACACCCGTTATACCAACGTCTGAATGATCCCCATCTGATTCGGCTTTTTTATCCCTGCCGGGCAAACGATTGCTTTTAGCCTGCGGATGATTACAATCGCCACATTATTTTTTGGGAAGAACAGAAGATGTCCACTAATCCGCAGCCAGAACAGCCTTCCGCCACGCAAAGCGAACTGATTTATCGTCTTGAAGATCGTCCTCCTTTGCCGCAAACGCTGTTTGCCGCCGGTCAGCATCTGCTGGCGATGTTTGTCGCGGTCATTACCCCCGCGATTCTGATTTGTCAGGCGTTAGGGCTGCCCGCAGAGGATACCCGGCACGTTATCAGCATGTCGCTGTTTGCATCGGGTGTGGCATCACTGCTGCAAATCAAAACATGGGGGCCGGTGGGTTCGGGCCTGCTGTCGATTCAGGGCACCAGCTTCAACTTCGTTACGCCCTTGATTATGGGCGGCATGGCGCTAAAAAATGGCGGCGCTGACGTGCCCACCATGATGGCGGCGCTGTTTGGCACGCTGATGGTCGCCTCCTGTACCGAAATGGTGCTGTCACGCGTATTGCACCTGGCGCGCCGGATCATTACGCCGCTGGTTTCCGGTATCGTGGTGATGATTATCGGCCTGTCGCTGATTCAGGTGGGGCTGACCTCCATTGGCGGCGGTTTCAGTGCGATTAACGACCATACTTTTGGTGCGCCGAAAAATCTGATGCTGGCAGGGGCTGTGCTGCTGGTGATCGTGCTACTTAACCGGCAGAAGAATCCCTACCTGCGCGTTGCCTCCCTGGTCATTGCCATGGCCGTGGGCTATCTGCTGGCCTGGGCGATGGGCATGCTGCCTGCCGCCGGCATCCCCACCGATCAGCCACTGATCGTGGTGCCGACCCCGCTCTATTACGGGCTGGGCTTCGACTGGAATCTGCTCATCCCGCTGATGCTGGTGTTTATGGTGACCTCTCTGGAGACTATCGGCGATATCACCGCCACCTCGGATGTGTCAGAGCAGCCGGTCAGCGGCCCCCTCTATATGAAACGCCTGAAAGGCGGCGTGCTGGCGAATGGCCTCAACTCCTTTGTCTCCGCGCTGTTTAATACCTTCCCGAACTCCTGCTTCGGTCAGAACAATGGCGTGATCCAGTTGACCGGTGTTGCCAGCCGCTACGTGGGCTTTGTTGTCGCGCTGATGCTGATTGTGCTGGGACTGTTCCCGGCGGTCAGCGGGCTGGTGCAGATGATCCCTGAACCGGTACTCGGCGGCGCCACCATTGTGATGTTCGGCACCATCGCCGCCTCGGGTGTTCGCATTGTGTCACGCGAGCCGCTTAACCGCCGCGCCATCATGATTATTGCGCTGTCGCTGGCGGTGGGCCTGGGCGTTTCCCAACAGCCGCTGATCCTGCAGTTTGCGCCTGACTGGCTGAAAACCCTGCTCTCTTCCGGTATTGCGGCGGGCGGCATTACCGCTATCGTACTCAACCTGATTTTTCCGCCAGAGAAGTAAGGCCACAGGCAGGCTTCGGCCTGCCTGCTAATTATTCGGATTTACATCCAGGCTGTTGAGCTGTAACGGTAATTCAGGCATAACAACCTCTCACCGGATTTAACTCGGGAAGGATGCTATGAAATTTATTGGAAAGTTTTTCCTCACCTTACTTTTGCTGCTGCTTTTCACCCTGGTCGTGATCTATGTTCTGTTGCAGACACAGTGGGGTGCAGGCTGGTTTAGCCGTTGGGTGAGTGACAAAACCGAATGGCATCTCTCCCTGAGTAAAATTGAACACAATTTCTCCTCTCCCTCTCACATCATTCTGGATGACTTCAGCTTTGGTCACGATGGACAGCCTGCAGTTCTGGTGGCGAAACGGGTCGATCTCGGTCTGGCACTGATTCAGTTCAGCGATCCGCTGCATTTCAGCAGCCTTGAGCTGCGCGATGGAGAAGTGAATCTGGCCAATCTGGCAGCAGGCAGCGCGCTACCGATTCAGGCCGAACGCCTGCAACTCAACAATATGCGTATCGACAGCCCCAACAGCGCGTTACCGCTGTTTGCTCAGCAGGTGAATGGCGGCATCCTGCCGTGGAAACCCACTGCCCTTGATATGCTGGGTCGCGATGCCCGCTTCCAGATGAGTGCAGGCAGCATGACGCTGAATAATGTGCCGGGTGAAAACGTACTGATCCAGGGCAGTGTTTCCCAGGGTCGGATGCGCTTTGACAATATTGGTGCCGACCTGGCGCGTGGCTCTATGACCGGCAACGGTGAGCGCGATGCCCAGGGCAACTGGAAAATTAATCAGCTGCGACTGAACGACATCCGTCTGCAGACCACCAGCAGCCTGAAAGATTTTCTGCATAGCCTGCAGGTTGTCCCCTCTATTGCCATTACGCGACTCGACATGACCGATGCCCGCCTGCAGGGGCCTGACTGGGCGGTAACGGATCTGGATTTGACGCTGAGAAACGTTAACTGGCAGGGTGATGACTGGCAGAGTAACGATGGTTCGCTGGCGCTGAATGCCAGCAATTTTATCAACGGTGGATTCGAACTAAATGACCCCATCGTTAACCTGGACTTCTCACCGCAGGGCGTGGCGCTGACGCAGTTCAGTTCACGCTGGGCGAATGGGGTGATTCGGGCTGACGGTGACTGGTCGCGTAGCGATAAACGCCTGACACTGAAAAACCTGGCGGTGGCCGGACTGGAATATACGCTGCCGCAGGACTGGCGCGACCGCTGGCAGGCGACACTGCCCGCGTGGCTGGATAGCGTAGCGGTGACGCGCTTCACCTCTAATCGCAACCTGATTATCGATATCAATCCGGCTTTTCCCTTCCAGCTGACCTCACTGGATGGATCCGGTGAAAACCTGCTGCTGGCGCAGCAGCACCAGTGGGGGATCTGGTCGGGTAAGCTCAGCCTGAACGCGGCAGAATCAACCTTTAATCGCACCGACCTGCGTCATCCGTCGATTGCGCTGAGCGCTGACCAGCAGCAGATTCAGGTTACGGAGCTGAGTGCGTTCAGTAATAAGGGTCTGCTCGAAGGGACGGCCACCGTAGGCCAGCAGCCAGCCCGTCCGCTGACGCTACAACTGACAGGTCGTGCTGTGCCGGTGAATGTGTTGCAGAACTGGGGATGGCCCGCACTGCCGTTAACCGGTGACAGCAATATGCAACTGCAGCTGAGCGGTGCATTAACCGCAAATCAGCCGCTGCGCCCGACGGTTAATGGCAGTTTGTCTGTGACTACAGACAGTCAGCAACTGCAGCAGACCATGCAGGCTGGCGAGGTACGTTAACAACAGATCAGGGCCGCAGATGCGGCCCTGATGATTAGTTGATACGCGCGCCGGAACCGCCCTCTTCCAGCGGCCCGTCAGGATCGGCGGGCAGGACGATATAGACCCCTTCAAACACAGCGCCACACTCATCATTGCCAAAAAGCTCGACCTCAAGCTGCACACGCGCTTTACGCCCGCGCGCCAGGCGGTCGAGATCGCCGCTTAATGAGCCCAGGTCGGCAATCGCGCCAGGCCGTCCGCTGATGGGGTGGCTATAGCGAATGTGCGCATCCGCCAGAATAATGGTGCCGCCCAGATGACGCTCGCGCAGCAGCAACCAGATTAATCCCCAGCCGGTCAGCGTTGCCAGCGAAAACAGGCTGCCAGCGAACAGCGTCTGGTGTGGATTCTGGTTGCCCGCTTCAGGCATGGTGGTGATAAATTTTTGCCCGGTAAACTGCAGAATACGAACGCCCATCTTCTCGCTGAGCGGGATATGATCATACCAGGCCTGTTGCAGCTGACCGCACCAGTCGGCGCGATGCAGGATATCGTCAAGCGTGACGACCGGTTTGATCATCAGAAAGTGACGAACCGGCGTCGTCTGCGGCGCGGTAATCTCGCCCTGATTGATGTAGCCGAGTTTAGCGAAGAAAGCGACAGCATCTTCGCGGGCGCTACAGGTTACCCGCTTAGCCCCTTCCTGACGCGCCACGGATTCCAGCGTCATCGCCACCAGGGTACCCAGTCCCTTGCCCTGAACCGAGGGATGAACGGCCATGAAGCGGATAGCGGCCTCATTGTCGGCATTAATATAGAGACGCCCGATGGCGACCGGATTTCCCTGCTCATCAACCACCATCTGATGATGCGCCAGCGCATCCCAGGCGTCACGTTCCGACCCCTGCGGCTGACGCAGAGGTTTACGCAACATCTCCCAGCGGAACTGATAATAGATATCCAGCTCTTCCGCCGTCTGTGGCACGCGAAGGTGATACATGTAATGTTTCTCCCGCTCGGATGTGTGGCCTGTTCCCTGCCGCTCAGCTGACGTTCTCAAACCTGTAACCAGAACGTCACAGGACCATCATTCACCAGCGAGACCTGCATATCCGCAGCAAAACGGCCATTAGCCGTGGTGATGCCCTGCTTGCGACAGCAGTCGCTGAAATATTCATACAGCCGCTCGGCTTCAGCGGGCTCGGCGCCACCCGAAAAGGAAGGACGCATCCCTTTTTGGGTATCTGCGGCCAGCGTAAACTGTGACACCACCAGCACGCTTCCGCCCGCCTGGCGAACACTCAGGTTCATTTTGCCCTGCTCATCACTAAAGATGCGATAGCCCAATACGCGTTCTGCGAGACGTTCCGCACGCGCGTTGTCATCGCCCTTTTCCACGCCCAGCAAAACCAGTAAACCGGCATCGATTTCACCGACCACTTCCTGATTGACGCTGACGCTGGCGCGCTGTACGCGTTGAATCAATGCAATCATGTTTCCTCGCGTTGCTCCTCTTTGTGTTGCTGCTTTAACTGCCGATAGTCGGCTAACGCAACGGTGATTTCAGCGCCTAACAACACAATACACCAGGTCCAGTAGACCCAGAGAAACAGAATGGGGATCACGGCCAGTACGCCGTAGATCAGCTGATAAGAGGGGAACATAGTAACATAGAGCGCAAAGCCCTTTTTGCCCAGCTCAAACAGCGCACCGGCAACCAGCGCGCCAATCAGCGCATCGCGCGGCGGCACTCGCTGGGTAGGAACGATGCTGTAGAGCAACCAGAAGGCGAGCCACGACAGCAGGAGCGGGAAAATTCGCAGCATCTGATCGACCAGGCTGGTGACGCCTGTCGCGTTAATCCAGCGCAGCGACAGCAGATAAGAGCTGATTGCCAGACTGGCTCCGGCCAGTAACGGGCCAAGTGTCAGGATCATCCAGTAGACCGCAAAGGAATAGACCATCGGCCGCTTCTTGTTGCTGCGCCAGATGGTGTTTAACGCGGTATCGACGGAATGCATCAGCAGTAAGGCGGTAACAATCAGGCCGACCGCTCCGACCGCCGTCATACGGTTTACGTTAGCCACAAACTGCTCAAGATAGCGTTGCAGCGTGTTACCTGCAGCCGGCATCAGATTGGTAAAGACAAAGTGCTTCAACTGCACGCTGATATCTGAAAAGACCGGAAACGCCGCAAACAGGGCAAACACCACCGCAATCAGCGGCACCAGCGCCAGCAATGAGACATAAGCCAGATTACCGGCCTGGGTCGTCATGCCATCCTCATCAATGCGTTTCCACAACAGTTTGAGCCACAACCAGAACGCATGCAGCCCGGGACGAAATTTACGTGACATCATGAATTACTGTTGACCTGCAACCAGTTGGGTACCGTTTTACTGTCAGTAACCAGTACACTTTCAATACCCAGCGCGCGGGCCGCCTCAATGTTTTGTGGATTATCGTCAAAAAATACCGCCTGATCGGCAGCCACACCTTCTGCGTCCAGCACATGCTGGTAAATGCGGGCTTCCGGTTTACGCATGCCCAGCTGCTGGGAGAGATAGAGCTTGTCGGCTGCCTGCTGCACGTCCGGATACTGCGTTGGCCAGAATTCGCAATGCAGTTTGTTGGTGTTAGAGAGGATCACCACCCGATGACCTTCCAGCCGCAACCGGTTCATCAGCGCCAGGATTTCCGGACGCACGTCAACGAATACCGCCTGCCAGCCAGCGGCAAACTGTTCATAGCTCAGCGCGATTTCCAGCTTTTCACACAGCGCCAGCGCGAAATCTTCATCGCTGATCTCGCCACGTTCGTGTTGTTCAAACGCCTCATCCATCTGGAAATGGCTTTGCAGCGAGGCCAGCGGCACACGACTAAGGTCACTCCAGACACCCAGCACGCGGTTAAAGTCGATATCAATAATCACATTGCCCAAATCAAAGATATACAGCATGGTGTGTCTCCTTCTGTTCCCTGGAGTATTCACTCTAGCGGCAAAAGGGCAGGCTGAACAGGCACTCGCGGAGAGAAAAGCGTAAACGGCAGCGGGCAGCTAAAAAGCGCGACATATCCCACAAATAATCGCTGGCCCGGCTGAAGAGGCAGGAATTTCAGGAAAAAAAAAAGCCCCGCAGGCGGGGCTCTTTATCAGCTAAAGGCGCAATTATGCGTCTTTAGGACCACGTGATGCACGTTTACGGTCGTTTTCAGTCAGGTGACGTTTACGGATACGCACTGACTGTGGTGTAACTTCAACCAGTTCGTCATCATCGATGAACTCGATCGCCTGCTCAAGGGTCATCTTGATTGGCGGAACCAGCGTCGTGGCTTCATCAGTACCTGAAGCACGCATGTTGGTCAGTTTCTTACCGGTCAGGCAGTTAACTGTCAGGTCGTTAGAACGGCTGTGAATACCGATGATCTGGCCTTCATAGACTTCTGCACCGTGACCCAGGAACAGCTTACCGCGGTCCTGCAGGCTGAACAGTGCAAACGCAACTGCTTTACCCTGACCGTTGGAGATCAGTACGCCGTTCTGACGCTGGCCCACTTCGCCCGCACGAATGTCATCGTAGTGGCTGAAGGTAGAGTAGAGCAGACCGGTACCGGAAGTCATGGTCATGAATTCGTTACGGAAGCCGATCAGGCCACGGCTTGGGATCACGTAGTCGAGACGTACGCGGCCTTTGCCATCCGGATCCATGTTTTTCAGATCGCCCTTACGCTCACCCATGGCTTGCATGACTGAACCCTGGTTATTCTCTTCGATATCCAGCGTAACGTTCTCGAATGGCTCTTGTTTACGGCCATCGATTTCGCGGAAGATAACTTTCGGACGGGATACCGCCAGTTCGAAACCTTCACGACGCATGTTTTCGATCAGAACTGACAGGTGAAGCTCACCACGACCTGATACGCGGAACGCGTCAGCATCTTCGGTTTCTTCAACGCGCAGTGCCACGTTGTGAACCAGTTCTTTGTTCAGACGCTCAAGGATCTGACGTGAAGTCACGTACTTACCTTCTTTACCGCAGAACGGTGAGGTGTTGACGTTAAAGAACATGGTAACTGTTGGCTCATCGACGCTCAGTGCTGGCAGCGCCTGCACGTTCTGTGGATCACAGATAGTGTCAGAGATGTTCAGCTCGCCCAGACCGGTGATAGCAATGATATCGCCCGCTTCTGCCAGGTCGCTGTCGATACGCTCAAGACCCAGGTGAGTCAGGACTTTACCGACTTTACCGTTACGGGTTTTGCCTTCGCTATCGATGATAGTGACTTGCTGGTTAGGCTTAACTTTACCGCGCTTGATACGGCCGATGCCGATCACGCCCAGGTAGTTGTTGTAGTCCAGCTGAGAGATTTGCATCTGCAGTGGGGCGTCAGCCTCAACCTGCGGAGGTGCAACGTGGTCGACGATCGCCTGATACAGCGGGGTCATATCGTCAGCCATGTCGGTGTGCTCAAGACCTGCAATACCATTCAGCGCAGAGGCGAAAATGATAGGGAAGTCGAGCTGCTCATCAGTAGCATCCAGGTTAACGAACAGGTCAAATACCTGATCAACAACCCAATCCGGACGCGCACCAGGGCGGTCTACTTTGTTGATAACCACAATCGGCTTCAGACCATGCGCGAACGCTTTTTTGGTCACGAAGCGGGTTTGCGGCATAGGGCCATCCATCGCATCTACAACCAGCAGCACCGAGTCCACCATGGACATGACGCGCTCAACTTCACCACCGAAGTCGGCGTGTCCCGGGGTATCAACGATGTTGATACGGTAGTCATTCCACTTAATGGCGGTGTTTTTTGCGAGGATGGTAATCCCACGCTCTTTCTCCAAATCATTGGAGTCCATCACGCGCTCTGTTGCTTCGGTACGGGCATCAAAAGTACCGGATTGTTGCAGCAGTTTGTCAACCAGGGTGGTCTTTCCATGGTCAACGTGCGCGATGATGGCGATGTTACGCAAATTTTCGATCACAGCTTTGCCTCAGGCATTAGAAATAGCGCGTTATTGTACACTGATTAAGCGGAAGACTGAACACGATCACACTTTTCACTGAAAGTTTATTGCATGGAGGCCAATTTGCCCTGTTACCGGTGCAGAAAATGCACTAAGTTGGTCTGATGCACCAAAACAGTGCTACCAGATGACCGTTAAGCACCACAGTGGTGCAATAAAACGATCATGGTGCAGCCGCTTTATGACAAAAAGGTGCACCACAAGGCGATTTAAGCAACATCAAAAAAGTTGGCACAGAATTCGCTTTATCTAAATCAAGCGTAAACGCCAGACAGATGTCGGTTGAAGAGCGTGCCGGAAGAGGTAGGTCAGGGAGTTGTTTTCCCGCAACGTATTCCGGAAACGACGTTTCCTCGCCATGTAGATAATGAAAGACCATTTCCAGGAGAGTTGAGTATGTCCGCTGAACACGTTCTCTCGATGATGAACGAGCATGAAGTTAAGTTTGTTGACCTGCGTTTTACCGATACCAAAGGTAAAGAACAGCACGTTACGATCCCTGCTCACCAGGTTAACGCTGACTTCTTCGAAGAAGGCAAAATGTTCGATGGTTCGTCTATTGGCGGCTGGAAAGGCATTAACGAATCAGACATGGTGCTGATGCCTGACGCCACCACGGCGGTCATGGATCCTTTCTTCGAAGATTCTACGCTGATCATCCGTTGTGACATCCTCGAGCCAGGCACCATGCAGGGCTACGACCGCGATCCACGATCTATCGCTAAGCGCGCTGAAGATTTCCTGCGCTCTTCCGGTATCGCTGATACCGTGCTGTTTGGACCAGAACCAGAATTCTTCCTGTTCGATGACATCCGTTTCGGCTCATCGACGTCCGGTTCACACGTTGCTATCGACGATATCGAAGCGGCATGGAACACCGGTAAAGAGTACGAAGGCGGTAACAAAGGTCACCGTCCAGGTCTGAAAGGCGGCTACTTCCCGGTTCCACCGGTTGACTCATCACAGGACATCCGTTCTGCCATGTGTCTGACCATGGAGCAGATGGGCCTGGTCGTTGAAGCGCATCACCACGAAGTGGCGACCGCGGGTCAGAACGAAGTGGCAACCCGCTTCAATACCATGACCAAAAAAGCGGACGAAATTCAGATCTACAAATATGTGGTTCACAACGTTGCGCACGCTTACGGCAAAACCGCGACCTTTATGCCGAAGCCTATGTTTGGCGACAACGGTTCAGGCATGCACTGCCATATGTCACTCTCCAAAGGTGGCCAGAACCTGTTTGCCGGCGATAAGTACGGCGGCCTGTCTGAAATGGCGCTGTTCTACATCGGCGGTATCATCAAGCACGCTAAAGCAATCAACGCCCTGGCGAACCCGACCACCAACTCTTACAAGCGTCTGGTCCCGGGTTACGAAGCACCGGTTATGCTGGCTTACTCTGCCCGTAACCGTTCAGCCTCAATCCGTATTCCGGTTGTTGCCAGCCCGAAAGCGCGTCGTATCGAAGCGCGCTTCCCGGATCCAGCGGCTAACCCATACCTGGCGTTCACCGCACTGCTGATGGCTGGCCTGGATGGCATCATCAACAAAATCCATCCTGGCGATGCGATGGACAAAAACCTGTATGACCTGCCACCGGAAGAAGAAGCTGAGATTCCAAAAGTTGCAGGCTCTCTGGAAGAAGCGCTGAATGCACTGAACGAAGACCGCGAGTTCCTGACCCGCGGCGGTGTATTCACTGACGAATCGATCGATGCTTACATCGAACTGCGTAAAGCAGAGATGGATCGCGTTCGCATGACGCCACACCCGGTTGAGTTCGAGCTCTACTACAGCGTTTAACTGGTCAGACGTTTTTTGTTGCCGTGGAAACTTTTAGCCCATCTTCGGATGGGCTTTTTTCTCCGCGAATTCACCGTTCATTCGCCCTCTTTTCGGCTTAAAGACTAAAATGCACCTCTTTAGTGCAGAGGAACGTTGTATGGCAACTGGCTCGCTGCCCGATGCAGGGCAGATTCTCAACGCGTTAATCAACAGTATTTTGTTGGTGGATAACGATCTGGTTATTCATTACGCCAACCCGGCGGCGCAGCAATTACTGGCGCAAAGCTCACGCAAATTGTTCGGCACGCCGTTACCGGAATTAACCGGCTACTTTTCGCTGAATATCGAGGTGATGCGCGAGAGTCTTGAGGCTGGCCAGGGATTTACTGACAGTGAGGTCACGCTGGTGGTAGATGGTCGCGCACACATTATGTCGCTGACTGCCCAGCGGTTACCCGATGGCTTAATCCTGATGGAAATGGCGCCGATGGATAATCAGCGTCGTCTCAGTCAGGAGCAGTTACAGCATGCCCAGCAGGTGGCCGCTCGCGATCTGGTTCGCGGCCTGGCCCATGAGATTAAAAATCCGCTGGGAGGATTACGCGGCGCGGCACAGCTTTTATCCCGCGCCCTGCCCGATCCCTCGCTGAATGAATATACCAAAGTCATTATTGAACAGGCCGATCGGTTGCGGAATCTGGTTGATCGTCTGCTGGGGCCGCAGCAGCCGGGCATGCACATCACGCAGAGCATTCATCAGGTGGCCGAACGGGTGGTCAATCTGGTGTCGATGGAGCTGCCGGAGAATGTCTCGCTGGTACGGGATTATGATCCCAGCCTGCCGGAACTGCCGCACGATCCCGATCAGATTGAACAGGTGCTGCTTAACGTGGTGCGCAATGCGCTTCAGGCGCTGGGCGACGATGGCGGCACCATTATTATCCGCACCCGCACGGCTTTCCAGCTGACGCTGCACGGCACGCGTTATCGCCTGGTGGCACGTATTGATATTGAAGATGATGGCCCCGGCATTCCGGCCCAGCTGCAGGATACGCTGTTTTATCCGATGGTCAGCGGACGCGAAGGCGGTACCGGTTTAGGCCTCTCCATCGCCCGTAGCCTGATTGATCAACATTCAGGAAAAATAGAATTTAACAGTTGGCCGGGACACACCGAATTCTCGGTTTACCTGCCTATTCGCCAGTGAGGTTTCTATGCAACGAGGGATAGTCTGGATCGTCGATGACGATAGCTCCATCCGCTGGGTGCTTGAACGCGCGCTCACTGGAGCCGGTTTGAGCTGTGCGACTTTTGACAGCGCAAGCGAGGTGCTGGATGCCCTCTCAACCAAGACCCCGGACGTTTTACTGTCAGACATTCGCATGCCCGGTATGGATGGCCTGGCGCTGCTGAAACAGATTAAACAGCGTCATCCGATGCTTCCGGTCATCATAATGACGGCGCATTCAGATCTGGACGCTGCCGTCAGCGCCTATCAGCAGGGTGCCTTTGATTACCTGCCTAAGCCGTTTGATATCGATGAAGCGGTTGCGCTGGTCGAGCGTGCTATCAGCCACTATCAGGAGCAGCAGCAGCCACGTAATCAGCCGGTCAGCGGACCCACCACCGATATCATCGGTGAAGCGCCCGCGATGCAGGATGTGTTCCGCATCATCGGGCGATTATCGCGCTCGTCGATCAGTGTGCTGATCAACGGCGAGTCCGGTACCGGTAAAGAGCTGGTGGCCCATGCGCTGCATCGCCACAGCCCGCGCACCAAAGCGCCCTTTATCGCGCTCAACATGGCGGCGATCCCCAAAGATTTAATTGAATCAGAACTGTTTGGTCACGAAAAAGGCGCCTTTACCGGGGCGAACCAGATCCGTCAGGGCCGTTTTGAGCAGGCGGATGGCGGCACGCTGTTTCTGGATGAGATCGGTGATATGCCGCTGGATGTGCAGACCCGTCTGCTGCGCGTGCTGGCCGATGGCCAGTTCTATCGCGTTGGTGGCTATGCGCCGGTCAAAGTGGATGTGCGTATTATCGCGGCGACCCACCAGAATCTGGAATTACGTGTACAGGAAGGCAAGTTCCGTGAGGATCTGTTTCACCGCCTGAATGTGATTCGTGTGCATCTGCCGCCGCTGCGTGAGCGTCGTGAGGATATCCCGCGTCTGGCGCGTTATTTCCTGCAGGTGGCGGCGCGTGAGCTGGGTGTGGAAGCGAAGATTCTGCATCCGGAAACCGAGACAGCGTTAACCCGACTGCACTGGTCAGGAAACGTGCGTCAGCTGGAGAACACCTGTCGCTGGCTGACCGTGATGGCTGCGGGTCAGGAAGTCCTGATTCAGGACCTGCCCGGAGAACTGTTTGAATCCAGTACGCCGGAGAATCCGGTGCAGTCGCTGCCTGACAGCTGGGCAACGCTGCTGGCACAGTGGGCCGATCGCGCTCTGCGTTCCGGTCATCAGAATCTGCTGTCAGAAGCACAGCCGGAGATGGAGCGAACGCTGCTCACCACTGCGCTGCGTCATACGCAGGGCCACAAACAGGAAGCGGCACGTTTGCTGGGCTGGGGACGAAATACGCTGACGCGCAAGCTCAAAGAGCTGGGCATGGAATAAGCGGTTCAGTACGGGCTGGTGCAGTCTGCCAGCCCGTTTCTTCAGATAACGCGGGAGAACTGCTGCTGACGCGCTTTCTGACGCAGATAGCGATCAAAGCACATGCAGATATTGCGGATCAGTAACCGGCCAATCCCCGTCACCTCCAGCCCCGTAGCGGTTTGTTCCACCAGCCCATCAGCTATCAACGGTTTCAGCAGCGCCAGATCCTCAGCAAAATAGTCGCCAAAGCGAATGCCCCACAGTGCTTCTGTCGCGGCAAAATTCAGCGAGAAGTTACAAATCAGCGTTTTTATCACGTCACGACGCAGGCAATCATCGTCGGTTAAGGCGATGCCACGCCACAGGCCATTTCCCTGCTGTTCCACACAATTGTACCAGGTATTAAGGTCTTTCTGGTTCTGCGCATAACTGTCGCCAATCATGCTGATGGCAGAGACGCCAAGCCCCAGCAAATCGCTGTCGCCCTGCGTCGTATATCCCTGGAAATTGCGATGCAGCTGCCCTTTGCGCTGCGCGATGGCCAGTTCATCCTGCGGCTTCGCAAAGTGATCCATTCCAATGAACTGGTAGCCCTGCTGAGTCAGGGTTGCGATGGTCTGCTGTAAAATATCCAGCTTTTGCTGAGCCGATGGCAGTTCATTCTCTTTGATTTTACGCTGTGCCGCGAACATCGCCGGCAGATGCGCATAGTTAAAGACGCTAAGACGATCCGGGCTCAGCGCCAGTACACGCTCCAGCGTCCAGGCGAAGCTGGCGGGCGTCTGCAGGGGTAAACCATAGATCAGGTCAATGCTGGTCGAGCTGAACCCCTGTTCACGGGCACGCGCCATCAGACCGAAAATCACCTCTTCATCCTGTACCCGGTTAACCCGCTCCTGCACCGATTTGTTGAAGTCCTGCACCCCCATGCTCAGACGATTAAATCCCAGCGATCGCAGGTGATCAATCACATCCAGCTCAATTTCCCGGGGATCCACTTCGATCGACATTTCGGCATCATCGGCCACGCTGAAATGCTGCTTCAGTAAACCCACCAGCCGGGAAATCTGCGCATTGTCGAGGAAGGTTGGCGTGCCGCCGCCCCAGTGAAGCTGCGTTACCTGACGCTGACGAAACAGCGGCGCACGCTGAATAATCTCCTGCTCAAGCACATCCAGATAGCGGTCCGCTTTGTGGCGCTGACGCGTCACTACCTTATTGCAGCCGCAGAAGTAACAGAGACGATGGCAGAAGGGAATATGGACATAGAGCGACAGCGGACGATCAGGGTAACGCGCCACGGCACGCTGGAAGTCGTTTTCGGCGTACTGCTCGCTGAACTCCAGCGCAGTGGGATAGGAGGTGTAACGCGGGCCGGCATAATTGTACTTTTCAATTAACGCCTGATCCCACTCAATCTGCTGCGATGGCATGCTCACTCCTTCCGGGAACGTCGTCTGAGAGAAGGTCGCGAAGAAGAGGAGACAAAAGGTGAGCGGGATGAGACCCGACGTAAACGTTGCTTCAGACGCGACAGGCGTCGTAGTTTAAACAATAACCACAGCAGATAACATGTCGCCAGCAGCGCGAAAATTGATCCAGGCCAAAACATTGTCGTTTACCTGTTAAGCGCGGCATGCGGATAACGCATGCCGATCAAATTTGCTTAGTTGCCTTTCAGCAGACGGTACATATCTTCTTCAGCCTGCTCATCTTCGGCATCATCCATCACAATGCCTAACTGCTCCATCAGTTCGTCGATACGATCCAGCGAGGCATCCAGCCAGCCCTGATCTTCAGCCGACAGCGTTTCACCATTTTCCAGGCGATCCAGCAACGTATCCAGACGTTCGTCATTTTCCAGCTTCGCCAGCTCTTCTTCTGGTGTCAGACGCACTTTCTTCTCTGCTGCCGGTTTTTCTGCGCTTTTCTTTGGTTTAACGGCGGCGGTTTTTCCTTCAGCGATCAGGGCCACCGGTTTTTTACTCCCGATGCGCGGATCTTTCACGCTGTCCGCCTGACGTCCGCCATTGTTTTCGGACGCAGCCGGATTAGCACGGCTGCCAGATGCATGTCCGCGATGCTTTTTATCACGTTTGCGATCGCGTGCTTCATGGTTGATATCGTCACGCGATTTGCGTTTGGCTTTGACGGCAGGTTTGCCGTTAGCAGCTCGTGCAGGTTGCTTCATAGTATTCGGTCCCGGCTTTTTTTATTCAGTATAGAATTGCGGCGAAATCTAGCAGAAAGTAGACAAAGAAAAAAGGCGACAGCTCAAGCTGTCGCCTTATTTCATACCTTCATAAGAAGGAATCATGTTTTAAATCCTTTTCGGCTCGTAACATCCCGGTTAATCCCGCGCCTGCTCAACTCCTGAGCTATTCCTTATCCCTGTCTGGCCGCATCCCTGACCCTTTTCCATTCCATCGCTCATAACCCTCCTGGTATCCCTGAGCGCATCATCCTGATGTGTGCTGCCGTGCACTGCACACTAATGTAGACCAACTGGTAAAAGCCTCAAGTCAGTGTCAAAAATAGTTAGTTCAAAAAAAGAACGATTAACATTAAGGCATTGAATTATATATTTTTTTATTTTTAGTAATTAAAGTAAAAAGCGAAATAACCCGCACCGTTAATGGCAAATCTCTTACAAAGTTTGTTACCGAGATGCGATTGAGCACTTTCGCGTCATAACGCGTATAATCGCCCGCATTGCCTTAATGCGTTTTCTGGAGTGTCACCTTGTCTGAATTGAATTATCACGTTACCCACTTTGTCATGAGCGCGCCGGATATCCGCCATCTGCCTGCCGATACCGGAATTGAAGTGGCTTTCGCTGGCCGCTCGAACGCGGGAAAATCGAGTGCGCTGAATACGTTAACCAATCAGAAGGGTCTGGCGCGCACCAGTAAAACGCCGGGACGTACGCAGCTGATTAACCTGTTTGAAGTGAAAGAAGGTAAGCGTCTGGTCGACCTGCCCGGTTACGGTTATGCCGAAGTCCCGGAAGAGATGAAGCTGAAGTGGCAGCGCGCGTTAGGTGAATACCTGCAAAAACGTCAGGCGCTGAAAGGACTGGTTATCCTGATGGATATCCGCCATCCGCTGAAAGATCTCGACCGGCAGATGATTCAGTGGTCAGTGGAAAGTGGCATTCCGGTGCTGTTGCTTCTCACTAAAGCAGACAAACTGGCCTCAGGTGCCCGTAAAGCGCAGCTCAATGTCGTGCGTGAAGCCGCACTCGAATTTGTTGGTGATGTGCAGGTAGAGCTCTTCTCATCGCTGAAGAAAATCGGCGTGGATAAGGTTCGTCAGAAGCTGGACAGCTGGTTTAATACGCTTGAACCGGCGGTTGAAGATCAGGACGCGGAAGAGTGAGTGGAAACCCTGTGCCGGTGACGCTGACGGTACAAAAAGCCCAATAAAAAACGCCCCAGTCACAGAATGACTGGGGCGGCTAAATTCAGCCAAATCCGATTACGTGAAGTAAAAGGTCTGAAAGATAGAACATCTTACCTCTGTACCCTACGCGACGAACTTTACCTGATTTTCTGTGCGTGACAAAGGCTTTTTTGTTGCTTACTTACATCAAACAGGACTTTTTTTACCATGCACGTCACAAAAATAGCGTTGTGATGTAGTTTAATGACGAAAAAAGTGTTTAGGCGATAAGCAGTTAGAAAAGCGCTTTCTCTCCGTGCCAGCGTTGACCGCGCTAAACCGGGCAACTAAACGATTTTCTTATACCTGATTCAGGGCCGATTCTGTTCTTCAGAACCGACCACACGCATCGAATCAGTGGGCTTCATCCCAGTTGTCACCCACACCGACCTCAACCAGTAAAGGTACGTCGAGCTGTACGCTACCTTCCATTAGCGCACGGATTTTCTGGCTCGCCTCTTCAACCGCCTCGGCTTTGACTTCGAACACCAATTCATCGTGAACCTGCATGATCATTCTGACGGCATTGTCGTTTTGCTGTTCCAGCCAGTTATCCACGGCAATCATTGCCCGCTTGATGATATCCGCTGCCGTTCCCTGCATCGGCGCATTGATCGCGGCACGTTCTGCGGCTTTCCGGCGAATGGCATTACCGGATTTAATATCGGGCAGCCACAGCCGACGGCCTTCCAGCGTTTCGACATAGCCTTTACTCGCCGCCAGCTGGCGTGTGTTCTCCATATAGCGCAGGACGCCCGGATAGCGTTCAAAGTAGAGATCCATATACTTTTTCGCTTCACCCGCACCGATATTCAGCTGACGCGACAGACCAAAGGCGCTCATGCCATAAATCAGACCAAAGTTGATCGCTTTGGCGCTGCGACGCTGTTCGCCGCTGACCTTATCCAGCGCCACGCCAAACACTTCGGATGCCGTCGCGCGGTGGATATCTTCGCCCTGGGCAAAAGCGTCCAGTAATCCTTTGTCCTGAGAGAGATGCGCCATGATACGCAGTTCGATTTGTGAATAGTCTGCCGCCACAATGCGATGGCCTTTGGCCGCAACAAATGCCTGACGGATTCGGCGTCCTTCATCATTACGCACCGGAATGTTTTGCAGATTCGGATCGGCAGAGGATAAGCGTCCGGTTGCGGTGACGGCCTGATGATAAGAGGTATGTACCCTGCCACTGATCGGATTAATCATCAGCGGTAATTTATCCGTGTAAGTAGACTTAAGTTTGGATAAGCCGCGATGCTCCAGAATTACTTTGGGCAACGGATAATCAAGTGCCAGCTCGGCTAACACCTCTTCGCTGGTTGACGGCGCGCCGCCTGGTGTTTTCTTCGTGGGTTTGATGCCCTGTTTTTCAAACAGGATCACCTGAAGCTGCTTGGTGGATGAGAGGTTAAAGGGTTCCCCCGCCAGCTCATGCGCTTTTAACTCAAGCTCAGCCAGTCGGGCCGTCAGCTCTTTCGAGTGCTGCGCCAGAATAGACTGATCGATCAGCACACCGTTGCGCTCTATGCGGGAAATCACCGTCAGTAACGGCATCTCAATCTGTTCGAAGACTTTTTTCGGTCCCGCTTCTTTCTCCAGCTCTGGCCACATCTTCAGATGCAGTTGCAAAGTCACATCTGCATCTTCGGCAGCGTAATGGGATGCCTGCTCTAACGCGATTTGATTGAACGTCAGCTGATTTTTACCTTTACCGGCGATCTCCTGGAAGGTTACGGTTTTATGGTTAAGCCAGCGAGCGGCCAGGCTATCCATGTCATGTTTGCCCACCACGCTGTTGAGGATATAGGACTCAAGCATGGTGTCGAATTTGATACCGGCCAGCTCAATGTCGTAGTTCTTCAGTACGCCGCGATCGTATTTCAGGTTCTGGCCAACTTTCCAGGCGCTCTCATCTTCCAGCAGGGGCTTAAGCTGTGCCAGAACGGTGGCGCGATCCAGTTGATCAGGCGCATCAAGATAGTCATGGGCAACCGGCAGATAGGCGGCTTCACCGGGCGCCACCGCGAAGCTGATGCCGACGATGTTAGCGCTCAGGGTATCCAGCGCGTCGGTCTCCAGATCAAACGCAAAGACTTCGCTGTTTTTCAGTTTCTCCAGCCAGCTCTCAAAGAGATCCTGATCCAGAATGGTGACATAACCCTCGGTCGGTAACACGCTGCTGGTTTCAGCCACCGGGGCCGGTTCATCAGCCAGCGCTTTTTGCGCCTGCGTAGTGCTCTTTTTGCCCTGCAGCCATTTACCGTCCTGCAGGTCACTCAGCCAGCGTTTGAACTCGTAACGACTGAACAGGGTCTGCAATGCCTCTGTATCGGGTTCAGTGACTGTGAGCTCTTCACAGGGCAGCGCCAGCTCAACGTCTGTCTTAATGGTCGCCAGCTGATAAGAGAGAAACGCCACATCACGATTCTGCTCAAGTTTGGTCGCCATGGTTTTGGCACCACGAAATCCGAGATCGGCCACTTTGTCCAGATTGTCATAGATCGTCTGCATGCTGCCCAGCCCCTGCAGCAACGCCTGTGCCGTTTTCTCACCGACGCCTGGCACGCCAGGAATGTTATCGGAGCTATCACCCATCATGGCAAGGAAATCGATGATCAATGCGGGTGGAACACCATATTTCTGCTCAACCTCTTCTGGTCCCAGAATGGTGTTGCTCATGGTGTTAATCAGCGTGATAGCGGGCGTGACCAGCTGCGCCATATCTTTGTCGCCGGTGCTGATCAGCACTGAGAGACCCTTTTTTTCCGCTTCCAGCGCCAGCGTACCGATGACATCATCAGCCTCGACGCCGCTCACAGCCAGCAACGGCAGCCCCATCGCCCGCACCATCTCATGCAGTGGCTCAATTTGTGCACGGAGCTCGTCAGGCATCGGGGGACGGTGAGATTTATAATGCTCAAACAGCTCGTCTCTGAAGGTTTTGCCTTTGGCATCGAACACCACAGCAACGTGACTCGGATTGTATTGCGCCAGCAGGCTTTTCAGCATGTTGAGCACGCCGTACATGGCGCCAGTGGGTTCACCTGCACTGTTGGTCAGCGGCGGAAACGCGTGATACGCGCGATAAAGATAGGATGAGCCATCGACCAGAATCAGGGGATTTTCTGCTATTTGCGCCATAAGTCTGTGTAGTCTTCGTTGCTATGAGTTGGGCTATAAGGATGCCACAACCAGGCAGAAATGGTGAACTAAGGCGTGCCACGTCTGGTGTTTTTCACGCTTTTGGGGACAGGATCGCAACGATCGTTCTGTGGATAACTTTGTGCGTAAAAATTATAACGCGCTGTTTTTCAGGAAAATAAATAATCGGCACCTGAATAAAGATCATAAATTTCATTGGCTTATTTAATTTCCGTGACCCGATCGCTATTTTTAATAGCGCGATCCCTTGTGTGGATATTAAATTTATGCCCTGGAGATGGATAAAAATTGGCCCGTTGTTCAAAGGCATAAAAAAAACGCCAGCAGAGCTGGCGTTTAACGGGGTGTGAGGCTGATTACTTCTGGCTTACCAGGAATTTAACCACGTTCGCATAGTCCGCGACGAAATTATCCATAGAGCTGGTATCCAGACCGCCGTTGTTAACCATGTATTTGCCATTCACGAAAATAGCAGGCACACCACGCAGATCAACATCAGCAGCGGCTTTTTGCTGCTGCGCAACCAGCGCTTTTACGGCGAAGCTGTTCCAGGCAGCATCATAGTCAGCTGCGGAAATACCGGCCGCTTTGACAAAGGTCTCTTTCAGACTGGCAGGATCGGTGATGGTCTGCGTTTTCTGAATGCCATCGAAGATCGGTGCTGTCACTTTATCTTCAACGCCCAGCGCCATCGCGACAGCCCAGGCCTGGGTCACGACCGGCCCCAGCTCTCCACCGAGAAAATCGACGTGGTATTTCACCATCTTAGTGTCAGCAGGCAGATTCTTTTTCACCGCGTCATTGACGTGATAAATACGTTCAAACTGATAGCAGTGCGGGCAGAAGAAGGAGAAGAACTCCATCACCTGAGGTTCGCCGGCCACAGGTTTAGGCAGACTCACATATTGTTTACCTTCAGTGAACTGGGCAGCAGATGCGCTGAATGCCAGCACTAAACCCATCAGTGCAAACCAAATTTTTTTCATCGTGAAAAATTCTCCTGACTACGTCATTAATATTGCGGTGTCAGCTGCAGAGGAGGTTCCTGCAACAGCTTCTCCTGCTCGGTAAAGAGTGAAATTTGCCTGCGCCAGAAATCTTCATCTGTCATCCAGGGGAAAGCGCGCGGAAAAGCGGGATCCTGCCAGCGTCGGACAACCCAGGCCAGATAATAAACCATGCGCATGGCGCGTAAAGGTTCAATCAGTGACAATTCATTAATATCAAAATCACTGAACTCACTGTACGCCTCCAGCAGTATATCCCATTGAATTCGCTGTTCCTGACGATCGCCGCTGATCAGCATCCAGAGATCCTGCACAGCAGGGCCATTACGGGCATCATCCAAATCGACAAACAGCGGTCCGTCACGCCACAGGATATTACCCGGATGGCAGTCGCCATGTAATCGTAGCGGCTGCCACGTGGTGTGCCACTGTTGTTGCAGCGTGTTTCCCAGCTTATCGATAGCCTGTAGCAGTGCAACTTTAAGCGATGCAGGCACTAACAGAGAGTGCTCCAGCACCTGCCGGGGTTCATGCAGATATTCATCCAGACCGATGGCAGGCCGATGCCTGAACAGCGCTTTACGCCCGGTCTGATGAATGCGGCCCAGGAAGCGGCCTACCCACTCCATCTGATCTTCGTTGTCTGTCTCATATTGCCGTCCGCCCAGGCTGGGGAATACGGCAAAGAAGAAGCCAGCGTGACTGTGCAATGTCTCACCCTTTAACCGCAGCGGCGCCGCGATGGGCACTTCGTCAGCCAGCAGATCAAGTGCGTACTGATGTTCTTCAGCAATCTGTTCGGCACGCCAGCGCTGTGGGCGATAAAACTTCGCAACATAGCGGCGTTTTTCGTCGTCGCTGAATTGATAGACCCTGTTCTCATAGCTGTTCAGGGCTGTCAGACCCGATTCGACGCGAATTCCTGTTTCCCAGAGCGCATCAAGCAACACGTCGGGATTCAATGTCTGGAAATTAAATGCAGCGTCGCTCATCATGTTACCTGTAGTTGCCCTTGCAAATAGCAGCCAAGGATAACACTACTCGTCCTGTTTAATGACACCCCGTGCGCGGAGCAGTGCTGTTTTGAAATCAACTTCATAGTCTTTTTTCAGGCCTGGGATCTCATCATCGCTGGCTGAGTCACGCATCCTGAGATGGTAAATTAATACATCATCGGTTAATTCACTTAATGGGCCACGGAAACCAGATTCCTGAGCCAGTTTCTGCAAAAATGTGACCAGATTAAGATCTGGCTCTTTTTGCCAGGCGGGTTGCAGCAACTCGATTAACTCGTTTAAACGATGGCATTTCATTCAGATTTCTCCTTTCACAGTGCGTCATCAGCGAGGGCACAGTCATGACAATGTTAACCGGCATCATTCTGGCCGGTGGTCAGGGCCGCCGTATGGGTGGTCAGGACAAAGGGTTAGTACACCTGGATGGCAGGCCGCTTTATCAGCATGTCCTTGAACGGCTCAGGCCACAAGTCGACATTGTCATGATTAATGCGAATCGTAATATTGATCGCTATCAGTTAAGCGGATGCCGCGTGGTGCAGGACGTCTTTGAGGATTATCCCGGTCCGCTGGCCGGTATCTACAGTGGGTTGCTCGCCATCGATGGTGAATGGGCCGCTTTTTGCTCCTGTGATACGCCTGCAATACCTCTCAACTTCGTGGAAAAACTGGTCGATCAACGCGGTGAGGCGCCGGCAGTCTGGGTACGTTCACAGTCGCGCGATCATCCTACGCTGGCGCTGATTCATCGGGAAATGGCTGCACCTCTTTATGACTATCTTCAGGCTGGTGAACGACGTCTTATGCATTTTCTGCGCGACCACGGTGGCCATGCTGTCCGGATGGATGATGATGAGGCTGCCTTCCGCAATATCAATACGCCTGATGACCTGAACAACAGAGGCTGACATGTCATTACCTATACTTGCCATTGTGGGCTGGAGTGGAACCGGGAAAACGACGCTATTGCAGCAGGTGATACCGATTCTCGGCGCTAAAGGTATCCGCGCAGGATTGATTAAACATACCCATCATCAGATGGATGTGGATACGCCTGGCAAAGATAGCTATCTGCTCAGAAAAGCGGGTGCCAGTCAGGTAATAGTGGCCAGTTCAGAGCGATGGGCACTGATGTGTGAGACGCCGGAAAAGCAGTCGATTAATCTGCCTTATCTGCTCAGCCGCATGGATCACGCTACACTTGAGGTCGTGCTGGTCGAAGGCTTCAAAGATGAACCCGTACCTAAAATTGTTTTATGGCGTGCCGGGATCAAGGGTGGGATCGAGGAACTGCTTGATGAGCAGGTGATCGCTGTCGCCAGCGACCAGAAATTAACTCTGAACGTGCCAGTTCTGGATATAAATCGTCCGGACTGCGTTGCAGACTTCATTGCTGACTGGCTTGAGAAAGGCTGAAATGGATGTAGTGATGTAGTGATGTAGTGATGTAGTGATGTAGTGATGTAGTGATGTAGTTTTTCACGATCTGCAGACGTGAAAAAGCCCCGCACTACTGTGCGGGGCTTCTTCACTTGTTTAATGCCTGGCAGTTCCCTACTCTCGCATGGGGAGACCCCACACTACCATCGGCGCTACGG
>NZ_SBFD01000014.1:0-86939 GCF_014156615.1 Pantoea pleuroti
CGGCCAGGGAGGGCCGATCCCCGAACGGTTCGTCGGCACGACGTCAAAGCCGAAGGTACCGCGAGAGCGGCGCGAGGACGGCCCGGCAGCAGCAGAGATGCGCTGGCACGCACTGCGGCTCGCTCGCCCATAAAAAAAGCTGCCACGTTTGACCGTGACAGCCTTTACAAATCTAATCTTAACTGACCAGCATTACCGCTGTGCGGGCCTTTCTTGTTTTATCTTTACCGCAGCGCCGGAACACTACTCTTTCTTCTCGTCGTCCTCATCCCGATCCTCTTTCACCGGTGTACTGGCGGTGAGCAGGAATGGCGACTGCTGCCAGCGGGTGCGGCGGTGGCGCAGCAGGGTGCGTGAGAGAATAATGCCGATAGCCAGCGCAAGCAGCATCATCAGACGCAGAATATTGGTGGTGTTATCGACCTGATGCGAGTCGGTGACCAGCACATGGGTATCCAGCGTCACGCGCAAAAAGCCCAGCGGACCCTCGTTTCCGGCCAGCGGCTGCACAATCTGATGGTTGAAATAGCTGCCCGCGCGCTGGCCGTCGAGCGCCAGCCGATCGCGTACATTGATGTTTTCACCGCTGTGCGCCACCAGGCTGCCGTCGCCGTCATAGACCGATGCATCCAGAATACGGCTGTTAGCCGTCATCTGATTAAGGATGGCTTCTATCTGAGTCCGGTTATTTTCACTGTTGTCCATCAACGGCTTAAGGCTGAACGCCACCTGGCTGGTCAGCGTATGCGCCAGCTCCTCGACCTGTTCAGAACGCGCCGCCTGATGACCGAGGCTGAACCAGGATGCGCCCTGCATCAGCACGACCAGCAGCGCCATCGAGATGAGAACGATCACGGTACGATGTAAGCGAAATTTCAGTGCGGTTTTAGCCATTAATCATCCGGGTCATATCACAACAGAAAGCCTGGAGATTATGTTGCCAGAAGCGGCGCAGACAAGGTAGCCTCTTGCGTGGTTTTGTTGTCCCTACAGGAGCTCTGATGCCAAATCGTTTAACCTGGTGCGATCTTCCCGCCGATGTCTCTCTCTGGCCGGGTTTGCCCCTTTCTCTTAGCGGTGATGAAGTGATGCCGCTGGATTATCGCGCTGGCCGTACCGGCTGGCTGCTGTATGGCCGCGGGCTGGATAAGCAGCGGCTGACCGATTACCAGCACCAGCTGGGTGCCGCCATGGTGATCGTCAGCGCCTGGAACGTCGATGAGTATCAGGTGATTCGTCTGGCGGGATCGCTGACGCCGTTTGCCAGCAAGCTGGCGCACGAGGCCGGACTGGATGTCGCGCCGCTGGGCAAAATCCCACATCTCAAGACGCCAGGCCTGCTGGTGATGGATATGGACTCCACCGCGATTCAGATCGAGTGCATTGATGAGATTGCAAAACTGGCGGGCTGCGGCGAGCAGGTGGCGGAAGTCACGGAACGCGCGATGCGCGGCGAACTCGACTTCACCGCCAGCCTGCGTCAGCGCGTGGCCACGCTGCAGGGGGCGGACGCCAATATTCTGAAACAGGTGCGTGATGCCCTGCCGCTGATGCCAGGCTTAACCACCCTGACGCAGAAGCTGCAGGCGCTGGGCTGGCAGGTTGCCATCGCGTCTGGCGGCTTTACCTACTACGCCGAATATCTGCGCGACAAGCTGCATCTGTCGGCGGTGGTCGCTAATGAACTCGAAATTCGCGACGGCAAACTGACCGGCAACGTGCTGGGACCGATTGTCGACGCACAATACAAAGCCGATACCCTGAAGAAGCTGGCGCAGCGTTTTGACATCGCGCCGGAACAGACGGTGGCGATCGGCGATGGTGCCAATGACCTGCTGATGATCAAAGCCTCAGCACTGGGCATTGCGTTCCATGCTAAACCTAAGGTGAATGAGCAGACTGCGGTCACCATTCGCCATGCCGATTTAATGGGGGTGTTCTGCATCCTCACCGGCAGCCTGATCCACGAAGAGCGTTAACTGAGGTATTGATTTGGCCAAAGCGGCAAAACGCGCATTTGTCTGTAACGAATGTGGCGCAGATTACCCACGCTGGCAGGGGCAGTGCAGCGCCTGTCACGCCTGGAACACCATCACTGAGGTGCGCATTGCCGCCTCGCCCGCGGCTGCGCGTAACGAGCGCCTGAGTGGCTATGCCGGCAGCGCCGGAACCAGCCGGGTGCAGAAGCTCTCTGAAATCAGTTTAGAGGCGTTACCGCGCTTCTCTACCAGCTTCAAAGAGTTTGACCGGGTGCTGGGCGGCGGGGTGGTGCCGGGCAGCGCCATTCTGATTGGCGGCAGCCCCGGCGCAGGCAAATCCACGCTGCTGCTGCAGGTGATGTGCCGGTTGTCAGAGGGCATGAAAACCCTGTATGTCACCGGTGAAGAGTCACTACAACAGGTGGCGATGCGCGCCCATCGTCTGGGATTACCTACCGAAAATGTGAATATGCTGTCGGAAACCAGCATTGAGCAGATCTGCCTGATCGCCGAACAGGAGCAGCCGCAACTGATGGTGATCGACTCGATCCAGGTGATGCACATGGCGGAGATCCAGTCATCGCCTGGCAGCGTCGCCCAGGTGCGTGAAACCGCCGCTTACCTGACGCGCTTCGCCAAAACGCGCGGTGTGGCGATCATCATGGTCGGTCACGTCACCAAAGATGGCTCCCTGGCCGGACCGAAAGTACTGGAGCACTGTATCGACTGTTCGGTACTGCTGGATGGCGATGCCGATTCCCGCTTCCGCACCCTGCGCAGTCATAAAAACCGCTTCGGCGCGGTCAATGAACTGGGTGTGTTTGCCATGACCGAGCAGGGCATGCGTGAAGTCAGCAACCCGTCAGCTATTTTCCTGTCGCGCGGCGAAGAGGTCACCTCGGGCAGTTCGGTGATGGTGCTGTGGGAAGGAACGCGACCGCTGCTGGTGGAGATTCAGGCGCTGGTCGATCACTCGATGATGGGCAATCCACGCCGCGTGGCAGTGGGTCTGGAGCAGAACCGTCTGGCGATTCTGCTGGCGGTGCTGCACCGGCACGGCGGATTGCAGATGGCGGATCAGGATGTGTTCGTTAACGTGGTCGGCGGCGTCAAAGTCACCGAAACCAGTGCAGACCTGGCGCTGATGCTGTCGATGGTGTCGAGCCTACGCGATCGTCCGTTGCCGCAGGATCTGGTGATCTTCGGCGAAGTGGGACTGGCGGGCGAAATCCGTCCGGTGCCCAGCGGTCAGGAGCGCATCGCTGAAGCGGCGAAGCATGGCTTCAAACGCGCTATTGTACCGGCAGGGAATGCACCGAAAAAACCGATTGCCGGGATGCAGGTTTTCAGCGCGAAGAAGCTGGCCGATGCGCTGGCGATTCTGGACGATCTGTAACGCGCCTGCGGCCGCCAGCGAAAAACCGCTGGCAGGCCGCTCCCACCTTAACCGCATTGATGCAGGAGGCACGACATGTCGTCGTTTGATTATCTGAAAACGGCCATTCGCCAGCAGGGCCACACGCTGCAACAGGTCGCTGATGCCAGCGGCATGACCAAAGGCTATCTGAGCCAGTTGCTCAATGCCAAAATCAAAAGCCCCAGCGCGCAAAAGCTGGAGGCGCTGCACCGTTTTCTGGGGCTGGAGTTTCCGCGCCGCGATAAAACGGTGGGCGTGGTGTTTGGTAAGTTCTATCCGCTGCACACCGGCCATATCTATCTGATTCAGCGCGCCTGTAGCCAGGTCGATGAGCTGCATATCATCATGGGCTACGACGAGCCACGTGACCGCGAGCTGTTTGAGAACAGCGCGATGTCACAACAGCCCACGGTCAGCGATCGCCTGCGCTGGCTGTTGCAGACCTTTAAGTATCAGAAAAATATCCGCATTCACGCCTTTGATGAGGAGGGGATTGAGCCCTATCCGCACGGCTGGGATGTCTGGAGTAAGGGCGTCAGCGCGTTTCTCAGCGAGCATGGTATTGCGCCGGACTGCATCTACACCAGCGAAGCGCCCGATGCGGAGATGTATCAGCAGCATCTTGGCATTCAGACCGTACTGGTCGATCCCAGCCGATCCTTTATGAGCATCAGCGGCGCGCAGATCCGTCAGGATCCGTTCCGCTTCTGGGATTATATCCCGACCGAAGTGAAACCCTTTTTTGTGCGCACCGTGGCGATCCTCGGCGGGGAATCGAGCGGTAAATCGACGCTGGTGAATAAACTCGCCAACATCTTCAACACCACCAGTGCCTGGGAATATGGCCGCGACTATGTCTTCTCCCACCTGGGCGGTGATGAAATGGCGCTGCAATATTCTGATTACGACAAGATCGCGCTGGGCCAGGCGCAGTACATCGATTTCGCGGTTAAATACGCCAATAAAGTAGCCTTTATCGACACCGACTTTGTGACCACGCAGGCGTTTTGTCTGAAGTATGAAGGGCGTGAACATCCGTTTGTGCAGGCGCTGATTGATGAATATCGCTTTGATCTGGTGATTCTGCTGGAGAACAACGTGCCGTGGGTTGCCGATGGCTTGCGCAGCCTGGGCAGTTCCGTTGATCGACGGGAGTTTCAGTCGATGCTGGTGACGATGCTGCGTGAAAACAACATCGAATTCCTGCACGTGCAGGAAGATGATTATGACACCCGGTTCCTGCGCTGCATTGAACTGGTGAAAGCGATGCTGGGCGAGAAAAACGCCCAGCCGTAGCGCATGCTGTGACCCGGTCTGCCGCAGGGCAGCCGGGTCAGCGCATTAATACACCATCACCACTTTGCCGCGCATGTGGCCTTCCAGCACGCGCTGATGGGCAGCGGTTAAGGTCTCAACGCTTAAGCCGTGCAGCGTCTCGCTCAGTGTGGTTTGCAGCTTCCCTTCATCCAGCAACGCCGAGACGGCATCCAGAATCTCACCCTGACGCGCCATATCCGGCGTGTTAAACATGCTGCGGGTGTACATCAGCTCGAAATGCAGTGCGGCACTCTTCAGCTTCAGCTGATCCATTGACAGCGGATGTTCGTTTTCCACAATGGTACAGATATGGCCCTGCGGGGCGATAAGCTTTGCCATGGTCTCCCAGTGGCCGTCGGTATCATTCAGGCAGAAGATATAGTCGACCTGCTTAATACCCTGTTTTTCCAGCTCTCCAATCATATCTTTGTAGTTGATCACCAGATCGGCGCCACGATCGCGGCACCACTGCGCGGAATCTTCACGCGAAGCGGTGGCAATGATCTTCACCTTGCTGCGCAGCTTCGCCAGCGGGATCGCCAGCGATCCGACGCCGCCTGCGCCGCCGACGATCAGCAGCGTCTGATCTTCCGTTGCTGACTCCAGGTTCAGTCGCTCAAACAATCCTTCCCAGGCGGTCAGGGCCGTCAGCGGGATCGCAGCGGACTGCGCCCAGTCCAGGCTCTCTGGCTTGTGACCGGTGATGCGTGAGTCAACCAGCTGCTCGGTGCTGTTACTGCCGGGACGGGTCAGGTCGCCCGCATAAAAAACTTTATCGCCTGGCTTAAAGTTGCTGACTTTGCTGCCCACTTCCAGCACCACACCGCTGGCATCCCAGCCGAGGATGCGAGGCTGCTGCAGGCCGTTCTTCATCGCCCCTTTGTGCACCTTGGTATCAACCGGATTGACCGACGCGGCTTTAACTTCGACCCGCAGGTCATACTCACCTGGCGCTGGGGTTTCAGGGAAAATGTCAGTGAAGTTTTCAGGACTTTCCGGATTAATTGCGATAGCGCGAATAGACATAAATTTTTCCTGTTTAGTCAGGCTGGAAGCCTGGATCTTGTGGTTGCCATTCTGGCCCTGGATAGTGCTCACATTCCGCAGGGGCTGTGCCACGCTGTTCGCGGCAGACTGGCTGATGATTCGGAACAGGCTTTAAGTGTAGAACCTGATTTTAGCGGTGATAAGATGGACAATCTTTCATAGAGTGTTCGTCTGAGGTGAACAATGGCGTTTCGTCAGTGGCAGGATATGGCACTGTTTGCGCTGGTGGCGGAGTGCGGCAGCTTTACCGGCGCGGCAGAACGCGCAGGGCTGCCAAAATCGAGCGTCAGTCAGCGCATCAGCCAGCTGGAGCAGCGGCTGGGGATTCGTCTGCTGAACCGTACCACCCGCCAGCTCAATCTGACCTTTGCCGGTGAGCGCTATCTGCTGCATTGTCAGGAGATGATGCAGGCCAGTGAACGCGCCGATCAGGCGATCGCCAGCCTGCGCGAAAACCCCAGCGGGCGTCTGCGCATCACCAGCCCGGCGGGGATTGGTGCCACGCTGCTGGCGCGCTGTAACGCGGCGTTTTTACGTCTCTATCCCGATGTGACGCTGGATGTCTCGATCTCCGATGAGATGCGTGATCTGGTGCAGGAGGGCTTTGATGTGGCGCTGCGCACCGGTCAGCCGCAGGAGTCCTCGCTGATTGGCCGCCGGATAGGCAACTGCCCGCGACTGCTGGTCGCTTCACAGCGCTATCTTGATCAGCATCCGCCGCTGGTTCATCCACAGCAGTTGTCGGCCCACCGCTGTATTGCGCATCGCGCCTGGAATGAATGGGTGTTGCAGCGCGATGACGAGTTCTATCGCTGGCTGCTGCCGCCGGGCCATCTCACCGACAATTTGCTCTATGCGCGCGAATCTGCGTTGGGCGATGCGGGCATTACGCTGCTGCCGCACTTTCTGACCGATGGGGCGATGGCGGATCCCCGGCTGGTGCCGGTACTGCCGGAATGGGAAATCGAGGGGAATGAGCTCTGGCTGGTCTATCCGGGCCGTAAACTGAATTCACCTGCGCTGGCGCGGTTTATTGAGTTCGCGCTGCAGTCACCGGTGTTCAGGGAGTTTTATCGCTGACCGGCACAATGTGGCGCAGGAAGAGCGCCGCCATTTTTTCCGGGCCACTCTGATAACCCGCGATATTTGCCGCTAACCAGTCGCTGGGGCTCACGCCTTCCCAGTTCACCTGATAGCCTGCATGAAGAATGATATGTTCGAACAGAATGCGTAATGCCCGACCGTTTCCTTCCCGAAAGGGATGCAGAATATTGAACTCGCAGTAATACCAGGAAACCTGATGACAAAAAGCTTCATGGTCAGCCTGCTCCAGCCATCTTTCGCACGCCAGTTTTGCAAATAATTTCTCCGCTTCACGCAGAATACAAGCGGGCTGGCAAAAGCGGGTCTCTCCTTTGCTGATAGAGATATCGCGTATCTGGCCCGCCCAGCTATAAAGCTCGTTAAACAGGCAGTAATGAATGTGACACAGTGACTGGAGGGTAAAAGGAGGATGAGAGAGCTTAATGTGGTGAATTGTCAGCGCGGTAACATCACGCTCAGCCTGATCCAGCAGTGTTTGTTCGCGGATATCATAACGATTGATCAGCACATCGGAATCGGGATAACAGTAGTGATCTCGCCAGACAAGATAACGATTCACGTTGGCTTCCTGTTACTGCTTATAGCGGCGCCGAACCTGTTCCAGGGTCGATAATTCAGCATCTGCTGAAATACGTATCCCCTCCAGCAGGGAACTTGCGGCAAAGTTTGCGACTTTAGTGGCTTCATAAATCGCTTCAGCTTTTTTAGCCACTGGCCGCTCAGCTTTTTTCTTCATTGCGTTCAGCCCTTAAAACGTCACTGGTGAAGCAGGAGGAGGCCTGAGCCTCCCCCTGACATCGTTACTTCGTCATACGCTTGTACTTGATGCGCTTCGGCTCCAGCGCTTCGGCGCCGAGAGTACGCTTCTTGTACTCTTCATATTCGGTAAAGTTACCTTCGAAGAATTCGATGTTGCCCTCATCCTGATAATCCAGAATGTGCGTGGCGATACGGTCCAGGAACCAGCGGTCATGCGAGATCACCATGGCACAACCCGGGAACTCCAGCAGGGCGTTTTCCAGCGCGCGCAGGGTTTCAATGTCCAGGTCGTTGGTTGGTTCATCGAGCAGCAGCATGTTGCCGCCAACCTGCAGCAGCTTCGCGAGATGCAGACGACCACGCTCACCACCCGACAGTTCGCCTACGCGTTTGCCCTGATCGACACCTTTAAAGTTAAAGCGGCCGACATAGGCGCGGCTTGGCATCTCGGTGTTACCGATGCGCATGATGTCCTGACCGCCGGAAACCTCTTCCCACACGGTTTTGGCGTTATCCATGCTGTCGCGGAACTGATCCACGGACGCCAGCTTCACGGTTTCACCCAGTACAATCTCGCCCGAATCAGGTTGTTCCTGACCAGACATCATGCGGAACAGCGTCGATTTACCCGCGCCGTTCGGACCGATAATGCCGACAATCGCGCCTTTCGGGACCGAGAACGAAAGATCGTCAATCAGCACACGGTCGCCATAGGACTTACGCAGATTGCTGACTTCCAGCACTTTGTCACCCAGACGGGCACCTGGCGGAATGAACAGTTCGTTGGTTTCGTTACGTTTCTGATAGTCGGTGTTGTTCAGCTCTTCAAAGCGTGCCAGACGGGCTTTGCCTTTAGACTGCTGGCCTTTTGGCCCTTTGCGCACCCACTCCAGCTCTTTCTCAATCGACTTACGACGAGCGGCTTCAGAAGAGGCTTCCTGCGCCAGACGCGCATCTTTCTGCTCCAGCCAGGAGGAGTAGTTACCTTCCCACGGAATCCCTTCACCGCGGTCAAGTTCCAGAATCCAGCCTGCAACGTTATCCAGGAAGTAACGGTCATGCGTAATCGCGACGACGGTGCCTTCGAAGTCGTGCAGGAAGCGCTCCAGCCAGGCGACAGATTCGGCGTCCAGGTGGTTCGTCGGTTCGTCCAGCAGCAGCATGTCTGGTTTTTCCAGCAGCAGGCGGCAGAGGGCGACGCGACGACGTTCACCACCGGAAAGGGTGGCGATTTTCGCGTCCCAGTCAGGCAGGCGCAGCGCATCGGCAGCACGTTCCAGCTGGGTATTCAGGTTGTGACCATCGTGAGCCTGGATGATCTCTTCCAGACGGCCCTGTTCAGCGGCCAGTTTGTCGAAGTCTGCATCTTCTTCAGCATAGAGCGCATAGACTTCGTCGAGACGCTTCAGTGCGCCAACGACTTCTGACAGCGCTTCTTCTACCGACTCACGCACGGTGTGTTCAAGGTTAAGCTGCGGTTCCTGCGGCAGGTAGCCAATCTTGAGGCCTGGCTGCGGACGCGCTTCCCCTTCGATATCTTTATCGATGCCGGCCATGATGCGCAGCAGGGTAGATTTACCCGCGCCGTTCAGGCCGAGTACGCCAATTTTTGCGCCAGGGAAGAAGCTGAGCGAGATGTTTTTCAGGATATGTCGCTTCGGCGGAACCACTTTGCCGACGCGATGCATGCTATAGACGAATTGAGCCACGTTGGTTTGAGCCTCTGGGTCTGTTGGTCGTTGGAATGATGTCGAAGTTTAGCCTTTTTCACCGTTTAATCCCAGCCGGGGGGCGGCGAATATTAGCGTGGCGGAGCCGATGCCGGGCGATGCCAGGCATAACTGACTGATTTCCACACTCAATCGCTGACAGAGTCAGGAGAGGATGTCAGAAAGAGGCGTCAGGGCAGACGCAGCGGGATCGCCTGCTGGGCCAGCCAGTTTTGCAACGCCTGATCGGGCGCGCTGTCACTCACCAGCAGATCAAAACGCTGCAGCTCGGCGATGCGGGCAGGCAGCACCTTGCCATATTTACTGCTGTCAGCCACCAGCACCGATTTTCGGGCGCGCAGCATGGCGTGATGCTTCATCATCAGCTCATTGGTGTTGTAGCAGGTCGCGCCCTGATCTTTGTCGATGCCTGCCGCGGAGATAAAGGCCAGCGTCGGGCAGAGATCGTCAAGGATGGTATGCACGCCAATCGGCGTAAACAGGGCGTTGTCGGCATGAAATTCACCGCCGCTGAGAATCACGTTACAGGCCGGTTTCTCTTTCAGCGTCAGAAAGGTATTCATGGCGCAGCAGATGGCAGTAAACGACAGGGTGTCGGGAATCGCATCCACGATGTAGGGCAGGGTGGTGCCGCAGTCAAAAAAGACCGTATCGTTCTCGTTGATCAGGCTGGCGGCCGCCTGTGCCAGTCGCTGCTTTCTGGCGGCATTCTGGCCATGCTGGTCGCTGACAAAATAGTGGCTGGCATGACTTTTCGGATCGCTGACGATATAGCCGCCCAGCAGGACCACGCTGGAGCCCGGCTCGGTTAAATCGCGGCGAACCGTCATCTCTGAGACGCCAAGCAGCTGGGCCGCATCTTTCAGATGCAGTTTGTCGGTGCGTTTCAGCGCCTGCGTCAGCTTGTGAATGCGTTCGTCGCGCCGGGTTTCCATGGTCATCTCTCTGTTCCCTATCCTGCAGTGCGGAGGAAAGACGCCGGGATCGACGTCAATACGCTACAAACCTCACAGATTTGAATGAGTTGCGTCTCATCCGCCAGGCTGGCAGTCAATCTTACCCGCAATCCGTGAGGGCCGCAAACCTCCGCCATGCTGTCAGCGCGTGGTGATATCGGTACGTCACCGCGGGCGGTTGTGGCTTTCACCATCCGCGTTCAATGATGTTAGATTGTTATAATAATAACACTGAAAGTCCCATTGCATGCCGTTATTCGCCCATCACCACCGTGTCAGGATGTGGTTTTTGTCACATATTTAACCTTTAAGAATTGTTATTGTTACTTTAATAACATTTTAAGTTTAAAAAACATCCGGGAGAAAAGGTCATGACAATTGCGGTCATCGGCTCAAACATGGTCGATCTGATTACCTATACCAACAGCCTGCCGAAAGCGGGTGAAACCCTTGAAGCGCCCGACTTTGCCATTGGCTGCGGCGGTAAAGGGGCCAACCAGGCGGTCGCGGCGGCAAAAATGGGCGGCAACGTGATGATGGTCAGCAAGGTCGGTGACGATCTCTTTGCTCCGAACACCGTTGCAAACCTTCAACAGCAGGGCGTGGACACGCGCTTCGTCACCACGGCGGCGGGCACCTCCAGCGGCGTGGCACCGATTTTTGTCGATGACCAGTCGCAGAACCGCATTCTGATTATCAAGGGCGCAAACCAGCAGCTGAAACCGGCCGATATCGACGACGCGGCAGAGGCGCTGAAAGCCTGCCAGCTGATCATTCTGCAGCTGGAGATCCCGCTGGAGACGGTCTATTACGCCATCGATTTTGCCCGCCAGCATCAGATCAAAGTGATCCTTAATCCGGCGCCGGCCGTCGCCACGCTTGATATTGATTACGCCTGCAAATGCGACTTCTTTATGCCCAACGAAACCGAGCTGGAGATCCTAACCGGCCTGCCGGTCAGCAGCGATGAAGAGGTGATCGTCGCCGGACAGTCGCTGCTGAAGCGCGGCCTTAAAAATCTGATCATCACCCTGGGCAGCCGGGGATCGGTCTGGATGAGCGGCGAAGAGGTCCATCGCGTGGCTGCCACACCGGTTCAGGCGGTCGACACCAGCGGCGCGGGCGATGCCTTTATCGGCTGCTTTGCTTATCTGCTGGTGAAAACCGGTGATGTGGCCGCCGCCATGACCCAGGCGTCTGCCTATGCCGCCTGCAGCGTCACCGGGCGCGGCACCCAGCGCGCCTATCCCGACGCAGAGAGTTTCCAGCGTTTTCTCAACCGTAACTGAGGTTCTGCCATGCAACAGAAAATTGTTCAGCAATCTGATGGCTATCTGAATAAAACGCCGCTGTTCCAGTTCATTCTGCTGTCGTGCCTCTTTCCGCTCTGGGGCTGTGCGGCGAGTCTTAACGATATCCTGATCACCCAGTTTAAAAGCGTATTTGCCCTGAGCGACTTTGCCAGTGCGCTGGTGCAGAGTGCCTTTTATGGCGGCTATTTTCTGATTGCGATCCCCGCGTCGCTGGTGATCCGCAAGACCAGTTACAAGATGGCGATCATGATCGGCCTGGCGCTCTACATTGCCGGCTGTATCGCCTTCTATCCCGCCTCGCACATGGCGACCTACACCATGTTCCTGGCGGCGATATTTGCCATCGCCATCGGCCTGAGTTTCCTGGAAACCGCCGCCAACACTTACAGTTCGATGATTGGCCATCGTGATCACGCCACGCTGCGCCTCAACGTCAGTCAGACCTTCTATCCGATCGGGGCGCTGATGGGGATCGTGCTGGGCAAATATCTGGTGTTTCAGGAGGGTGAAAGCCTGGAGAGTCAGATGGCGACTATGACGGCAGAGCAGGCACATGCGTTCCGCCTGACGATGCTGGAACACACGCTGGAGCCCTACAAATATCTGGTGATGGTGCTGGTGGTGGTGATGCTGCTGTTTATGTTCACCCGCTATCCGCGCTGTAAACCCGAAAGCAGCGAGAGATCGCGCCCTTCGCTGGGCGAGACGTTCCGCTATCTGGCTGGCAACCGACACTTTAAACGTGGAATTGTGACCCAGTTTCTCTATGTCGGCATGCAGGTCGCGGTCTGGTCGTTTACCATTCGTCTGGCGCTGACGCTGGGGGCAACTAATGAACGTCACGCCTCGAACTTTATGATCTACAGCTTCATCTGCTTCTTTATCGGCAAGTTCGTGGCGAACTTCCTGATGACCCGTTTCCGCGCCGGGAAGGTGCTGATTGCCTATTCGGTGCTGGGCGTGCTGACGCTGGCTTATGTGATGCTGGTGCCGAACTTTACCGCCGTCTACGCCGCCGTCTTTGTCAGCGTGCTGTTTGGTCCCTGCTGGGCGACGATCTACGCGGGAACGCTGGCGAAGGTCGATAATAAATACACCGAAGTCGCGGGCGCGTTTATCGTGATGGCGATTGTCGGTGCGGCCTTTGTCCCGGCGCTGCAGGGCCTGGTTTCGGACTCACTGGGTTCAATGCAGCTGGCATTTGGCGTCTCGCTGCTCTGTTTCGCCTGGGTCGGATTCTACTTCTATGGCGAACTGCGCCATAAAAAACAGCCGGTTGCGACCGGTCGTCTGGCGGAGGAGTTACCATGAAAACCCGTTTACCCTTAGCGCGTGAACAGTTTCACACCACACCCTGGGTGCTGCTGGAGAGCGATGATTTCCGGGTTGAGCTGTTTCGCTATCCGGCGGGCATTGAGGCGGTACGCATTCATAACCGGCGCGGCAACGTGACCGTGCTGCCGTTTCTCGGGCAGATGATCTGGGACGCAGAGTTCGACGATCATAACCTGACCATGGGCCACAGTTTTAAGCAGCCGCTGCCCGCAAATTCGATCATCGACACCTATGGCTGTTTCGCGTTTCATGCAGGGCTGCTGGCCAACGGCTGTCCCGCACCAGAGGACGATCATCCGCTGCATGGTGAGATGGCCTGCGCCCGTATGGACAGCGCCTGGCTGGTGCTGGAGGATCAGACGCTGTCGCTGGAAGGGGAGTGTGAATATGTCAAAGGCTTCGGCCATCACTACCTGGCCGCACCCGCCGTCCGCATCGCGGCCGACCAGCCTCGGCTGACGATCGAGATGACGGTCACTAATCTGGCTGGCGCGCCGATGCCGCTGCAGTATATGTGTCACCTCAACAGTGCGTGGATCGATCAGGGCCGCTTTCGGCAGTCGATCCCCGAACAGGCATTCCAGCTGCGTCGCTCGATCCCGGCGCATCTGCGACCAACGCCCGCCTGGCGGGATTACACCGATCGGCTGGCGCGCGACCCGCAGGCGTTACAGCAGCTCGATCAGCCGCAGCTCTGCGATCCGGAGATCGTCTTTTTCGCGGACGATCTGCCGCAGTATGGCGATGAGGTGCAGTTTGAGCTGCATGCGCCGCAGGGCTATGCGCTGATGACGCGCTTCTCTACCGCGCAGTTCCCGCATGCCACTCGCTGGCTGCTGCACAACCACGATCAGCAGGTGGCGGCCTATATTCTGCCCGCCACCTGCCGGCCAGAGGGCTTTCTTGCCGCGCAGCAGGCTGGCACGCTGATCACCCTGGCGCACGGTGAACAGCGCCACTTTTCTGTCGAGACCGGCTTACTCTGAGCCGGATTTAAATCGCCACCAGGCCGCGCACACCCTCTGCTTCCATGGTGTCGCCGCGGCCACGCTGCACAATTTCTCCGCGCGACATCACCAGATAGCTGTCCGCCAGCTCCGCCGCGAAGTCATAAAACTGCTCTACCAGCAGGATCGCCATATCTCCCCGCTGTGCCAGCTGGCGGATCACCGCGCCGATCTCTTTGATCACCGAAGGCTGGATCCCTTCGGTCGGCTCATCAAGGATCAACAGCTGGGGCCGACAGGCCAGCGCCCGGCCAATCGCCAGCTGCTGCTGCTGACCGCCAGAGAGGTCGCCGCCCCGGCGTGACTTCATCGCCAGCAGCACCGGAAAGAGCTGGTAGATCTCCTCCGGCACTTCACGCGCCTGGGCAGCCGGAAAGCGTGACAGCCCCATCAGCAGATTCTCTTCCACCGTCAGACGCGGAAAGATTTCCCGCCCCTGGGGCACCCAGGCGATGCCAGCCTGCACCCGCTGGTGCGGCTTGCGGCCATTCATGCGCTGCTGCTGCCAGTGAATCTCGCCCGATTTCGCCGGGATCAGCCCCATCAGGCATTTCAGCAGCGTGGTCTTCCCAACGCCATTGCGCCCCAGCAGACAGGTAATTTCGCCAATCTTTACCTCAAACGACAGGCCCCGCAGAATATGACTGCCGCCATAATATTGATTCAGTTCAGTAACCTGTAACATTTCAGCGCCCCAGATAAACGTCGATAACCTGCTCATTGGCCTGCACGTCACGCAGCGAACCCTCAGCCAGCACCTGACCCTGATGCAGCACCGTCACGTGGTCGGCAATGGTTTCGACAAAGCCCATATCATGCTCCACCACCATCAGCGAATGCTTGCCCGCCAGGCTGCGGAACAGCTCGGCGGTGTAGTCCGTTTCGGCATCGGTCATGCCCGCGGCCGGTTCATCCAGCAGCAGCAGATGCGGCTCCTGCACCAGCAGCATGCCGATCTCCAGAAACTGCTTCTGGCCATGCGACAGCAGGCCCGCGCGACGCTGGCGTTCGCCGCCCAGCCGCAGCAGTTTCAGCACCTCATCAATGCGATCACGCTGTTCGCCGCTGAGGCGGGCGCGCAGGCTGGCCCAGACCGATTTATCGGCTTTGAGCGCGATCTCCAGATTTTCGAACACGGTTAACGCCTCAAACACCGTGGGCTTCTGGAACTTGCGGCCGATCCCGGCGCGGGCGATCTCCACCGGTGAGAGACGGGTCAGATCGCTGTCCTGGTCGTAGATCACCCGGCCGGTATCGGGCCGGGTTTTGCCGGTGATCACATCCATCAGCGTGGTTTTGCCCGCGCCGTTGGGGCCGATCACGCAGCGCAGTTCCCCGACGCCAATCTGCAGCGAAAGATCGGTCAGCGCCCGGAAGCCTTCAAACGACACGCTGATCTTCTCCAGTTGCAGCACCGGATCGCGCTGCACCCGATGGCGATCCGCCAGCTGAGTTTGGGTAAACAGGACATCACTCATTTTTTCCTCCGGCGCAACAGGCCAATCACGCCGTGCGGCAGAAACAGCGTGACCAGGATAAACATCAGCCCCAGGAAAAAGAGCCAGTATTCGGGAAAGGCGACGGTGAAGAAGCTGCGTGCGCCGTTAACAATCGCCGCGCCCAGCAGCGGGCCAATCAGCGTGCCGCGTCCGCCCAGCGCCACCCAGATCGCCGCTTCAATCGAGTTGGCCGGTGACATCTCGCCCGGATTGATAATGCCGACCTGCGGCACATAGAGCGCCCCGGCCAGGCCGCACAGCACGGCGGAGAGCGTCCAGACAAACAGCTTGAAACCGCGCGGGTCGTAACCACAGAACATCAGGCGGTTCTCCGCATCCCGCACCGCAGTCAGCACCCGGCCAAATTTGCTGCGCGCCAGGGCGAAGCCGATCGCCAGGCTCAGCAGCAGCAGCAGCACCGTGGCGATAAACAGCCCGATACGGGTGGGGGTTGCCGTCACCGAAAAGCCGAGCAGGGTGGTAAAGCCGGTAAAGCCATTGTTGCCGCCAAAACCGGTTTCGTTACGGAAGAACAGCAGCATCCCGGCGTAGGTCAGCGCCTGGGTCATGATGGAGAAGTAGACGCCTTTGATCTTCGAGCGAAAGGCAAAAAAGCCAAAAATCAGCGCCAGCAGGCCCGGCACCAGCATGCTCAGGCAGAGCGCCCAGACGAAATAGTCGGTGCCGGTCCAGAACCAGGGCAGTTCACGCCAGGAGAGAAAGGACATAAAGGCGGGTAAACCCTCGCCTGCGGCCTGGCGCATCAGATACATGCCCATGGCATATCCACCCAGGGCGAAAAAGAGGCCGTGGCCCAGCGACAGCAATCCGGCGTAGCCCCACACCAGATCCAGCGCCACCGCGACCACCGCGTAGCAGAGGATTTTGCCGACCAGCGTCAGGGTATAGGTGGAGATCGCCAGCGGATGCGTGGCGGGCAGCAGCGCCAGAAACGGCATCACCAGGAGCGCCACGGTAATTGCCAGGCCAATGCTGATGGTCAGGCGCGGCGCGGTGCGCGCCACGCGAAGCGTGATGGGTTGCGTCATCAGTCAGTCACCCTTCCTTTTACCGCAAACAGCCCCTGCGGACGTTTCTGAATAAACAGCACGATAATCACCAGAATCAGGATCTTGCCCAGCACGGCGCCAATCTGCGGCTCCAGCACTTTGTTGATAATGCCCAGGCTGAACGCGGCAACCACGGTGCCCGCCAGCTGGCCGACGCCACCCAGCACCACCACCAGGAACGAGTCGATAATGTAGCCCTGGCCCAGCTCCGGTCCGACGTTACCGAGCTGCGATAGCGCCACGCCGCCCAGCCCGGCAATCCCCGAGCCAAGGCCAAAAGCCAGCATATCGACGCGACCAGTCGGCACGCCGCAGCAATCCGCCATGGCGCGGTTCTGGGTCACGGCGCGCACGTTCATGCCAAGGCGGGTCCGGTTCAGCAGCAGCCAGGTGAGCGCCAGCACAAACACCACAAACAGGATCACCGCGATGCGGTTCCACGGCAGCACCAGATTGGGCAGCAGCTGCAAGCCACCCGAAAGCCACGCCGGATTCGCCACCTCCAGGTTTTGTGCCCCGAACAGCACCCGCACCAGCTGGATCAGCATCAGGCTGATCCCCCAGGTGGCGAGCAGCGTCTCCAGCGGACGGCCATAGAGATGGCGGATCACCGTGCGTTCCAGCGCCATGCCGATGGCGGCGGTAACCAGAAAGGCGACCGGCAGCGCCAGCAGCGGATACCAGGCTAAATAGTGCGGCGCAAACTGCTGAAACAGGCTCTGTACCCACCAGGTGGCGTAAGCGCCGAGCATCAGCATTTCACCGTGCGCCATGTTGATCACCCCGAGCAGGCCATAGGTGATCGCCAGGCCCAGCGCGGCCAGCAGCAGGATGGAACCCAGCGACAGGCCGCTGAAGGCCTGCCCCAGCAGATCGCCCCACATCAGCCGTTTCTGAATCTGTTGCAGACTTTCCGCCGCGGCGGCCCGCACCGTGGCGTCCGGTTCATTCGCGGGCTGAGTCAGGCGTTGCAGGCTGGCCTGCGTATTGGGATCGCTGGACTCACCCAGCAGTTTCACCGCCCGCAGACGCACCATCGGCTCGCCATCTGCCAGTTGCAGGTTCGCCAGCGCCAGCGCCAGTGCGGCATGGACCCGGCTGTCCTGCTCGGCGGCAAAACGCTGCTCCAGCAGCGGCAGCTGGTCGGCAACGCCCTCACTTTGCAGCTGCTGCGCTGCGCGCAGACGCAGGGTCGTATCAGTGCTGACAAGCTGGTGGGCGGCCAGCGCATTGTTAACCAGCACGCGCAGACGATTGTTCATAAACAGCTTTTTCAGGTTTCCCGTGGGCTGCGCTACCGCATCCAGCGGCTGCAGCGTGGATCCCTGCTGGCTGAACGGCTGTTTATTCTGGTCGATGACCACCGTTTCGGCATGCAGCGCTTCCAGCAGCGGCAGGCGAGGACTATCCGGTGCGGCGGCCCACTGTTGCAGCAGCGTGGCCTGCTGACTGCGGCTGGCGGCGGCAAAGTCAGCCGCCGTTCCGGCACTGGCCAACAGCGGCAGCAGCAGCAGCAGGCTGAAAAAGCAGCGACATAGATTCATAAAAGGAGCCTCGTCAGGGGAGGGCAGCACGGCCGGGTGCCGTGCTGCCGCTTCACAGCGGGTGACGCTGCGTATCTATCAGCAACCCGCGATTACTGTGCGGTTTTCACCGGGTGATCGGGTTTTTTGTCGTTACCGGCAATGTACGGGCTCCACGGCTGCGCACGTACCGGCTGATCGGTCTGCCACACCACGCTGAACTGGCCGTTCTCTTCCACTTCGCCAATCATGACCGGCTTATGCAGATGATGGTTGGTCTGATCCATGGTCAGGGTAAAGCCATCCGGCGCTTTAAAGGTCTGACCGGCCATCGCCGCCCGCACTTTGTCCACATCCGTGGTGCCCGCTTTTTCCACCGCCTGCGCCCACATATGAATGCCAACATAGGTCGCTTCCATCGGGTCGTTGGTGACGACGGTGGCGGCGTTCGGCAGGTTATGTGCTTTGGCATATGCGCGGTAGTCGGCGACAAACTTCGCGTTGGTCGGATTATCGATCGACTCGAAATAGTTCCAGGCGGCTAACTGACCCACCAGCGGTTTGGTATCGATGCCGCGCAGCTCCTCTTCGCCCACCGAGAAGGCGACCACCGGAATGTCAGTGGCTTTGATCCCCTGGTTCGCCAGCTCTTTGTAGAACGGCACGTTGGAGTCGCCGTTGATCGTGGAAACCACTGCCGTTTTGCCGCCAGCCGCAAACTTTTTGATGTTGGAGACAATGGTCTGGTAGTCGCTGTAACCAAACGGCGTGTAGACCTCTTCGATATCTTTATCCGCCACGCCTTTGCTGTGCAGGAAGGCGCGCAGGATCTTGTTGGTAGTACGCGGATAGACATAGTCGGTGCCGAGCAGGAAGAAGCGTTTCGCGCTGCCGCCATCTTCGCTCATGAGATACTCCACAGCCGGAATCGCCTGCTGGTTAGGCGCAGCGCCGGTATAGAAGACGTTGGGGGACATCTCTTCCCCTTCATACTGCACCGGGTAGAACAGCAGGCCGTTCAGCTCTTCAAATACCGGCAGCACCGATTTGCGCGACACCGAGGTCCAGCAGCCAAACACCACCGCCGCCTTATCCTGAGTCAGCAGCTGCCGCGCCTTCTCGGCAAACAGCGGCCAGTTAGAGGCGGGATCGACCACCACCGGCTCCAGCTTTTTCCCCAGCACGCCCCCTTTGGCGTTGATCTCATCGATGGTCATCAGCGCCACATCCTTCAGCGGCGTTTCTGAAATCGCCATAGTGCCGGAGAGCGAATGCATGATCCCCACTTTGATGGTGTCAGCCGCCTGCGCACTCCAGGCGAACCCCATGCTGACAACGGTGGCGGAGAGGGCGAAAGCCTTGATCAACGAACGTCTTTTCATCATCTGAAACCCCTGAGTAGTTGTTGTGTTATTCGGTGAGCTGGAGCCGGGCCTGCTGAAGGCGGTGCAGCGTGATCTTTCTGACCTCCGCCTTACTCACGGCGATGTGATCGGTCAGGATGCGTTGCGCCTCGGCGGTCTGCTGCTGAAAAATCGCCTGTAAAATCTGTGCATGTTCCTGCCAGGTGGCAAAGATGCGATCGTCACGAGTGAAGTCGAGCCGGCGGATAATGCGGATCTTCTCGGTGAGTTCGGCGTGAATGCGTGCCATCTCCGGATTACCTGCTGCTGCCACCAGCGTCATGTGAAACGCTTCGTCATGCTGCGACACCACCAGCCCTTCGGTAAGCGGCTCCGCCTCGCACCAGAACTGGTTCAGTTCGTTTAACAGCGCGGCACACTGCGGCGCAGGCAGGGCGCAGAGGCGTTTGACCGCCTCGCACTCCAGCACGGTGCGCAGGTCATACAGCGATTCGAACCAGGCGAAATCGAAGTTCTTAATCTGCCAGCCGCTGCGAAACCAGACTTCGACAAAGCCTTCGCGTTCCAGCCGGAACAGCGCCTGACGGACCGGGGTGCGGCTGACCGCCATCCGTCCGGCGATTTCGCTTTCGCTGAAGCGATCGCCGGGCATCAGGCGAAAGGCGAAGATATCGTCCTTCAGCGCCTGATAAACCCGTTCCGCCAGCGCTTCCGGGCGGGCTTTAGGGGAGTGGGGTTGCGTTGTCATTACCGCTCCTTATTCCAGCCACAGCAGGTTATCGCCAGGACTGACCGGACGGCCCGCCTGGCAGGCAATCCGCGTCACACGACCGGCCTGCGGGGCTACTATCGCCAGCTCCATCTTCATCGCCTCTACGATAATCAGCGTCTGCCCGGCGCTGACCTCGTCGCCCGGCTGCACCAGCACTTTCCAGATGTTGCCATTGAGATCCGCCTGCACCGCCAGCCCGTTCTCCTCCTCTTCGCTGACGCTGGCGCGCGTTTCATCTTCCGGCGGCGCGTTCTGCTCCTCCTGCGCCCATAGCTGCACTTCCTGTTCAAAGGCGGCGGCCTGGCGCTGGCGGAACGCTGCAATTTCAGCGGCGTGGTCGGCGAGGAACTGCTGGTGGGCGGCAAAATCAAACTGCGTCTCTTCAATACGCAGGCTGGCGCGGCCTTCGCGGAAATCTTCGCGCAGCTGGGTCAGTTCGGTTTCACTCACCGGATAGAAGCGCACCTGATCGAAGAAGCGCAGCAGCCACGGCGCATCGGTAGCGAACTGCGGGTTTTTCAGGAAGGTATTCCAGATGGGCAGCGTGCGGCCCACCAGCTGATAGCCGCCGGGCGAATCCATGCCGTAGATGCACATGTACATGCCGCCGATCCCTACGGTGCCTTCGGCGGTGAAGGTGCGCGCCGGACTGTATTTGGAACTCAGCAGGCGATGGCGTGGATCGATCGGAACAGCACAGGGTGCGCCAAGGTAGACGTCGCCCAGCCCCAGCACCAGATAGCTGGCGTTGAACAGGGTGTCGCGCACCTCATCGCGGCTGCTTAAGCCATTAATCCGCTGGATAAAGTCCACGTTGTCAGGCAGCCAGGGGGCGCTGGCACGCACCGTCTCCTGATAGCGGCTGACGGCACCCAGCGTGGCGCTGTCTTCAAATGCCATCGGCATCCACACCACGCGGGAGGGCACTTTCAGCGTGCTGACGTCGCCCAGCGTCGCTTCCAGCGCCAGCAGCAGCGACATCAGCCCGGACTGGTTAATGATGCGGCTGTCGTAGCGCACCTGCAGCGAACGCACGCCAGGCGACAGCTCTTCTACGCCAGGCTCCGCCTGCGCCGTCAGCGCATTCATCAGCAGATGGACACGCAGACGCAGCGCCAGATCCAGTACGTTGTCGCCATACTCAATCAGCACATATTTGTCGCCCGCCTGGCGATAGACCACTTTCGGCGTGCTGGCGGTGGCCTCCAGAGCGGCCAGAATCGTGGCGGAGCCGTGGGCAGTTTCGGCCAGTGACGGCACGGCAAACGTGGGCGGATGCTCAGGCCGCAATGTCTCAATCAGATGCATCTGCGCTTTTTCCCGCGCCAGCGCATCGTCTGCGGTGATGGGGTGGAAGCGGATGGTGTCGCCAGGTTTAACCTGGCCCACTTTCCACAGCTCGGCTTTGGCGATAGTCACCGGACAGACAAAGCCGCCGAGGCTTGGGCCGTCGTGCGTCAGGATCACCGGGAAGTCGCCGGTAAAATTGACCGCGCCAATGGCATATTCACAGTCGTGAACGTTGGAGGGATGCAGGCCCGCTTCGCCGCCGTTGGCGCGGGTCCAGGTCGGTTTCGGGCCGACCAGCCGTACGCCGAGACGGTTGGAGTTGTAGTGCACCTGCCAGTCGCTGGCAAAGAACGCATCGATGGCGGCCTGGGTGAAGAAATCCGGTGCGCCGTGCGGGCCGTAGAGCACGCCGATGCGCCACTCGCTGCCGTAGTGCGGAATCAGCGCCGCATCGAGCGGCTGCGGATCGCTGACCGGGGCAGGCGTGGTGCAGGCTGCCCGCTCAGGCTGGGAGATCGCCAGCATATCTGCAACCCGCAGGGTGCGTCCGGCGTGACCGCCAAACTGGCCCAGCGAAAAGGTGCTGCGGCTGCCAAGATACTCCGGCACGTCGAAGCCGTTACGCACTGCCAGATAGCTGCGGCAGCCCGTCCGGGCGCGTCCCAGCGCCAGAGTCTGTCCCGCTTTCACCGCCAGCGGCTGCCAGTAGCTGACCGGTTCGCCCTCCAGCGTGGCATCGCAGTCAGCACCGGTCAGCGCCACGATGGCATCACAATGGAAACGCAGCGTCGGCCCCTGCAGGGTAAATTCCAGCCCCGCCGCCGCGTCATGATTACCGACGATGCGGTTAGCCAGCCGGAAAGCGAAGTCATCCATCGGGCCGGAAGGTGGCACGCCGATATCCCAGTAGCCGAGGCGGCCAGGATAGTCCTGAACCGAACTGAAGGTACCGGGTTGCAACACTTCCACCACGGAGGAGGCAGGCACCACGCTGTCAAGGTAACGCGTCCAGACGTTGCCGCTGCGAAACGCGTCGCTGGTGGTAATCTGGCGCAGATAGTCGAGGTTGGTGGCGATACCGTGCAGCTGAGTGGCATCCAGCGCATGGTGAAGTTTTTCCAGAGCAGCATCGCGGGTGTCGGCATGCACGATCAGTTTGGCGATCATCGGATCGTAGAAGCTGGAGACCTCGCTGCCGGTTTCGATGCCGCTGTCGACCCGCACGCCGTCAGGGAAAGTTACGCCGGTTAGCAGGCCGGGGCTGGGCTGAAAGTTCTTCAGTGGATCTTCCGCATAGAGCCGCACTTCAATGGCTGCGCCCTGCGGCGACTGCTGCAGACGTGACCAGTCAACCGCATCGCCCGCCGCCACCTGCAACATGCACTCCACCAGATCGAGTCCGGTGACGCACTCAGTGACCGGATGCTCCACCTGCAGGCGGGTGTTCACTTCCAGAAAGTAAAAGGCCTGCTGGTCGACGTCGTAGATATACTCCACGGTGCCTGCGCTGCGGTAGTTGACCCGCTCGCCGAGTCGCACCGCCGAGGCGAGCAGGGCGTCACGCGTCGCCGGAGACAGACCGGGCGCGGGCGTCTCTTCCACCACCTTTTGATTGCGGCGCTGCAGTGAGCAGTCGCGTTCACCCAGCGCGACCACAGTGCCGTTACCGTCACCAAAAATCTGCACTTCTACGTGGCGGGCGCGATCGATGCAGCGCTCCAGAAACACGCCCGCATCACTGAAGAATTGCTCGCCAAGACGGCGTACGCTCTCCCAGGCGCTGGCGAGCGCGCTGGCGTCGGCGCAGCGCGTCAGGCCAATGCCGCCGCCGCCCGCCGTGCTTTTCAGCATCACCGGATAGCCGATCTTATCGGCCGCCTGCATCGCCTCCTCCAGCGACGCAAGCAGCGGTGTGCCTGGCGTCATCGGTACACCTGCACTGGCTGCCAGCTCACGGGCACGGTGTTTAAGGCCGAACTCACCAATCTGCTGCGCGGTGGGGCCGACAAAGGCGATGCCCGCCGCTTCGCAGGCTTCGGCAAACGGCTGGCTTTCTGAAAGAAAACCGTAGCCCGGCCAGATAGCCTGCGCGCCGCTCTGCTGAGCCGCCGCCAGAATTTTGTCGATGCGCAGATAGCTGTCGCTGGCCTTATCGCCGCCCAGCGCGATAGCGATATCCGCCTGCTTAACGTGCTGCGCGTTGCGGTCAGCATCTGAATAGACCGCGACACTTTTGACGCCCAGGCGCTTCAGCGTCCGAATGGCGCGACAGGCAATTTCGCCGCGGTTGGCAATCAGTACGGTGGTGAACATAATCAGTGACTCCCCTGTGATGCCAGCCAGTTGCGCCAGCCGCCCGTCTCAGTAATCTCCAGCGCGTTGTTCAGCGCCGCGCCTTCGCAGATAAAGCCTTTCACCACCCGGCCATCCGCCAGCGTCAGGCTGCCGATGCCCAGCGGTGCGGGAATCTCCGCCACAAACTCACCAAAGCGCGCCAGCGGGATATCCCACAGCTCCACGGTGATAGCGGCGCCCTGTTCGTCACGCATCAGGCCGGGTTTTTTGATCGCGCCCTCCAGCAGGGCAAACAGGCGATAGTGTGGCGCGGTCTTCGTCTCTTCCACCCAGACGGCATGGCGATCGGTGAGCTGGAAATTAAGCGGCATTCCGGTGAGATGCGCGCCCACTACCGCCAGCCGGACATGGTCGGCGGAGGCGGGCAGGCTGGTACGCCAGGCAGGGCAAGGCTGACCGGTCGCGCCCAGCGGCAGGGCGAGCTGCTGCTGCCAGCGAATGCCAAATTCAGCCAGCGCCCGATCGTGCCAGGCGGGCGCAATCAGCGTGATGCCTGCCGGGAGATCGTCATTGCGGAACGGTGCGGGCAGCGCCAGCGCGGCGAGGTCGGCAAGGTTGGTAAAGTTGGTATAGGTGCCGAACTGCGAGTTGTAGTGAATCGGCTCCTGCTTCATCTCCTCCAGGGTATGAATCGTGGGCGAGGTCGGCACCACCAGCGCGTCAAACTGTGCCAGCGTCTGCTGAATCTGGCGCGTCAGTTCGGCTCGCAGATACTCCGCCTTATAGGCATCGACTGCGCTGTATTTCAGGCCGCTGGCGATAATCTCGTGTACCACCGGATCCATCTCCGCCGGGCGATCGAGCATCCCGCCCACCGCCGCCGTGCGTTCAGCGACCCAGGCACCGTAGTAAAGCTGTTCAGCCAGCTTCCGGAACGGGGTGAAGTCGATGGGGTGCAGCGTCACGCCACCCGCCTGCAACGCCTCCAGTGCCTGGTCCCAGGCGGCTTCGGCGGCGGCATCATCAAAAAACTCCGGGTTCAAAGGTACAGCAAAATGGGGATGGACGGGCAGGCTGGCCGGGGCGGTGCGCGGATTAATGCGCGAATAGGCGTCACCGGCATCATAGCCACCCATGACGCTGGCGACGCTAAAGGCATCTTCTGCCGTCAGCGCAAACACGGAAATCGTGTCGTTGAGGCGGCAGGCGGGCACCACGCCGCGTGCAGAGAACCAGCCCTTGGTCGGTTTCAGTCCGACAATGTTGTTAAAGCCCGCCGGAACGCGGCCCGATCCCGCAGTATCGGTGCCCAGTGAAAAGGCGACCAGCCCGCGCGCCAGCACCGACGCGGAGCCGGAGCTGGAGCCGCCACTGACGTAATCGGCATCAAAGGTGTTACTGACCGCGCCAAACGGGGAGCGGGTGCCCACCAGGCCGGTAGCGAACTGATCGAGGTTGGTTTTGCCGATGACTATCGCGCCGGCGGCTTTAAGCCGGGCGACCGCTACCGCGTCTTCGCTGGCGGTATAGGTAAAGGCGGGGCAGGCGGCGCTGGTCGGCCAGCCCGCCACATCAATGTTGTCTTTGACGGCGAAGGGAACACCAAACAGCGGCAGCGAGCCGGGATCGCGCTGATAGTGCGCCAGCAGGGGCTCAATCTGTGCCGCTAACTGCTCCGGTGTCGCCAGATAAATCCAGGCATTATCCTGAGGATCGAGTGCCGCCAGGTGTGCGCTCAGTAGCGAAGTAATCTGTTGCGGCGCCTGCTGATAGCGCTGCTGCCAGGCGTGAAGCGTCAGGCCAAAGGTTGAAGTCATACGAAGAATTCCAGCTGGTATACAAGATGGAATTCAACAGAGCAAAGGCTGTGCCACTTTTTTAACGCAATGATTCAACAGTTTAATGCGTGCAGTGATAAGATTTTCTGATGATAATTTGCACAATTACGGCGCGCACGCTGAGCGATGACGGTGCGTTTACCTTTCGTGTGCGTAAATTTTGTGAAGAACATGGCAAGAGTCCGGTGGCCTGGTTAGCATGAAGACTGTCTGGCAACTCGCCGGCCCCAGCAACAGAGGAGATTTACGTGGTGAAGTGGCGTAACTGGATAATAGGGATCTGCATGGCCGGCACGGCCAGCAGCGCATGGGCCGATTCGCTTGATCAACAACGGCAACGTTATCAACAAATTAAACAGGCCTGGGACAGCAATCAGATGGCCACCGTGGATCAGCTGTTGCCCACGCTACAGGATTATCCGCTCTATCCTTATCTGCAATATCGCCTGCTGGCACAGGATCTCGATCAGGAGACCACCCTGGCGGTACAGAACTTTATTCGCCAGTATCCAACGTTGCCACCCGCGCGTTCGCTCAGCACACGCTTTATTAATGTGCTGGCTTACCGACAGGACTGGCAGGGTGTGCTGAACTTCAGTCCGACCGAACCTAAGCCGGTGCAGGCACGCTGTAACTGGTATTACGCCAAATGGGCTACCGGTCAGCAGCAGGCCGCGTTTGACGGCGCGAAGCAGATCTGGCTGCGCGGCACGGCGCTGCCCGCGGACTGCGATAAGCTCTTTTCGGTCTGGCAGGCGTCCGGTCAGATTTCGCCGATTACGATCCTGGAGCGTATCCGGCTGGCGATGAAAGCAGGCAACGACAGTCTGGTGAGCTATCTGGCGAAAACGTTGCCTACTGACTATCAGACCATGTCTGACGCGATACAGGCTCTGCAGCAGGATCCGTTAACGGTCAGCACCTTCGCCAGCGCCGTCGGGCCAACCGACTTTACCCGCCAGGCGACGATTTACGCCTTTACGCGTGTGGCGCGGCAGGACATGGAAAATGCCCGCAGCCTGATTCCGATCCTGGTCCGGGCGCAGAAGATGGGACCGGAAGATGAGCAGGCGCTGAAGGAGATTGTGGTCTGGCGCATGATGGGCAGCGATCTCACCTCTGAGCAGGCACGCTGGCGCGATGCGGTGGTGATGAACAGCGAGTCCACCGCGCTGGTAGAACGCCGGGTACGACTGGCACTCTCTCAGCATGACCGACGCGGCCTCAACACCTGGATCGCCCGTCTGCCGCTGGAAGCCAAAGAGAAAGATGAGTGGCAGTACTGGCAGGCCGATCTGCTGTTTGAGAAAGATCGCAAAGAGGAAGCGGAAGAGATCCTGCGCAAACTGATGCAGGCGCGTGGCTTCTATCCAATGGTGGCCGCGCAGCGGCTGGGCGTTGACTACCCGTTGCAGGTGGATGAAGCGCCGAAGCCTGACAGTGCCACGGTGCAGGGACCGGAGCTGGCCCGCGTTCGCGAGCTGATGTACTGGGGTCTGGATAACCTGGCGCGCAGCGAGTGGAGCAATCTGATCGGCAGCCGCACGCACACGCAGCAGCAGATGCTGGCGCGCTACGCCAATGAGCAGGACTGGTGGGATCTCAGCGTACAGGCGACCATCACTGCCAAAATGTGGGACAGCCTGAAAGAGCGTTTCCCGCTGGCGTGGCAGAGCGTCTATGAGCGCAACACCGCGGTGAAGCAGATCCCGCCGAGCTATGCGATGGCGATTTCGCGTCAGGAGAGCGCCTGGAATCCGAAAGCGCGTTCACCGGTCGGCGCCAGCGGTCTGATGCAGATTATGCCTGCCACGGCGGCGCATACCGTGAAGATGTACAACATCCCTGGCTACAGCAACACCAGCCAGCTGCTCGATCCGGAAACCAATATTCAGATCGGCACCCAGTATCTGGAATATGTCTATCAGCAGTTCAACCAGAACCGGATATTCGCCTCGGCGGCCTACAATGCCGGGCCGGGCCGGGTGCGAAGCTGGCAGAAAACCAGTGCAGGCAATCTTGATGCCGTCGCGTTTATCGAGACCATCCCGTTCTCTGAAACGCGTGGCTATGTGAAGAATGTGCTGGCGTACGACGCCTACTATCGTCACTTCATGGGCAAGCCTGACAAGATCCTGTCAGATGCTGAGTGGAATCGCCGTTACTAGCTGTGCTAAGCTTCCGTACTCTTTAGCGAGTACGGAAGCCTCTTCATGACCCATTCTGATTCCCCCTCTACCGATGCGCATCCGGCAGAAGATAGCTGGCAGCGCTTTGTCGTGCTGATGCAGCAGGCCTTTGCTGATGGTCATGCGCTGCCACTGATGCAACTGATGATGACGCCCGACGAGCGGGAAGCGTTCGGCACCCGTCTGCGGATTATCGAAGAGTTAATGAACGGCAAGATGAGCCAGCGCGAGCTGAAAAATGAGCTCGGCGTTGGCATCGCGACCATTACCCGTGGCTCGAACAGCCTGAAAGAGGCGCCGCCGGAGCTGAAACGCTGGCTGGAAGCGCGTCTGGGACGCGCCTGATCACTGCTGGTAAAGCGGATGGATGAACGGGCAGAGCGCCAGAATCAGTGCCTGATGATAGACACTGGAGCGGCTGAGCAGGCCGTTTGTGAACGCCCCGATAGCGCCACCCTGGTGTTTGATATTTTCGATGCCGGTTAACCGCGCCATCTCGTCGCCCAGCTCCCGCCCTTCACGCAGACCCGCCAGCACCACCGGCGGCAGGGTGAAACTGGCCGAGCGCGATTCGCCGCGCTGCTTCTGATTTTCTACCACCATCCAGGCAAATGCGCTGTCATCTTCGATGCCCGCCTCAATCGCTACCCAGAACGCCGCTTCTGGCCGGACCTGCCGGGCATTCATTACGCGCTGACGTGCGCCAGTTCGCGTTTCGAGATGAGTTAACGGTTGTGCTGCTACGCCGCTATCGACCTCGACCCCTTCAATATGGCAGGATCCCTCGCCGAAAACGTCGTTGAATGCCTGAGCAATCGCATGAATTTTCGCTGGATTGGTGGTGGCTGCGACAACATGGTACATAATTGGTTGAACCCTCAGGTGATTAAGCGCCTGGCCCATCGGGCTGTTTGATTTGTCATTCTGAACCCGGGCAGTGCTCACAATCCTCACGTACTTCCTGTACGCGCCGGATGTTTCGCGCTCTCCGTGTGCAGACTGACTGCAACAATGACGCCTGATGGGGTAAGCTCTAAAGCGATTTTTGTCGCAGTATAACGGAAACTAACATGCTACAGGTCTATCTTGTTCGTCACGGTGAAACGGTATGGAATGCGGAGCGTCGCATTCAGGGTCAGTCCGACAGTCCGCTGACGGAAAAAGGTGAGCAGCAAGCCTGGCAGGTGGGTGAGCGCGTGAAACATCTGGGCATTACGCACATTATTGCCAGCGATCTGGGGCGTACGCGCCGCACTGCAGAGATTATTGCGGATGCCTGCGGCTGCTCAGTAACGCTTGATCCGCGGTTGCGTGAGCTGAATATGGGGGTGCTGGAGAAGCGTCCGCTGGATGGCTTAACCGCGGAAGAAGAGCAGTGGCGTGCCACGCTGGTCAACGGCACCGAAGGGGGCCGTATTCCTGAAGGGGAGTCGATGACTGAGATGGCGACGCGCATGCATGCCGCGCTGAATGCCTGTCTTGATCTTCCAGCCGGAAGCCGTCCACTGCTCGTCAGTCACGGTATGGCGCTGGGGGCGCTGGTCAGCACGATTCTCGGTCTGCCCGCCTATGCGGAACGTCGTCTGCGTCTGCGCAACTGCTCACTCTCACGTGTCGATTATCAGCAGAGCGCCTGGCTGGCAGAAGGCTGGATTGTCGAGACGGCGGGGGATATTTCCCATCTGGATGCGCCTGCACTCGACGAGCTTCAACGCTGATTTACCTGAGGCTGCCGTCGCGATGACGGCAGCCTTAACGTCAGCTGGCTACGGTCTGGCGGCGAATGGGAATCAGATATTCGCAACGGATCTCGGTCGGTGGCTCAGCGCGTTTTTTACCGCCATCGGTATAAAACCGTTCGATGTCCTGTCCCTGACGACGGGTCAGCCCCAGCGTTGGCATGCAGGTGCCATAGAGCAGTAGAATAAACTCCTGCAGATTAACGCGTGGGCCGGTATAGGTGAACTGCACGTAGTCGCCCGCTTCCAGAATTACGCTCTGGCCGGAGTGCAGATTGACCGCGCTGTCAGCAGGCACCGCCGTGGTGTAGAGGATCTCCTGCTCGTCATCTTTTTCCTGGCTGGCTCGCACCTGATGCAGGCCATACAGCACCGGCGGCACCGTGTCGGTTTCCAGCAGGAACTGCTTCCAGAAGTGCATACGCATCTCGTCGCGGTAGCTGGAAATCTGCTCCAGAATACAGGTGTAACTTTGGGTTTGTCCCACCAGCACCGTTTCCGGCAGGGTGACGTAAGCCGGTTCCGGCTGCGTCTCATCGTCCAGCCGAATAGGGGGACGGATACCGAACGAGTTCCATTCGGAAGAGCGGCGATACCACGCTGGTGTCTGAGCAAACTGTTTTTTGAATGCGCGAGTAAAAGTCTGTTGTGAATCAAAACGATACTGCAGTGCGATGTCCAGAATCGGGCGGCTGGTCAGGCGCAGCGCCACGGCGGCTTTAGACAGACGACGCGCACGAATATAGGCACCTATTGCGTGTCCGGTTACGTCTTTAAACATCCTCTGTAAATGCCATTTAGAGTAACCGGCTTTCTGGGCAACATTGTCCAGTGAAAGGGGTTGATCCAGATGGCTCTCCAGCCAGACAAGCAAATCGCGAATGATACCGGCTTGGTCCATAAAACATCCTCATACTCTGGTGGTACAGCTAAACGCATTCGAAGAATATTAGCACTCATTGCTCAAAAGACGTGGGCCGTTTTCCGGGGAAGGTTGTGCTAAATCAGTACGGGCTTAAACCCGTTTTGGTTTGGTCATTAACTCGATTAACAGTACATTACATTCTCATCTATTCCATTTGCAATGGTAACTCCATGACAATATTCCGACTTATGATCGCTGCGCTGACCACGCTGACCTTTTCCAGCCCGCTGTTTGCCGAACAGATTGGCTCTGTTGATACGGTATTCAAGATATTCGGGCCTGACCACAAGATTGTCGTTGAGGCTTTCGATGACCCGGACGTTAAAAATGTAACCTGTTATATCAGCCGGGCGAAAACCGGGGGTATTAAAGGCGGACTGGGTCTGGCAGAAGATACCTCTGATGCCGCGATTTCCTGTCAGCAGGTGGGTCCGGTCGAACTGAGTGATAAAATCGCGCAGGGCAAAGCAGAAGGTGAAGTGGTATTCCGCCAGCGCACCTCATTGATCTTCAAGAAGCTGCAGGTTGTACGCTTCTTCGACAAAAAGCGCAACGCCCTGGTCTATCTGACCTATTCCGATAAAGTGGTTGATGGCTCACCGAAAAATGCGATCAGCGCCGTGCCGATTATGCCGTGGCACTGATTATGCCGTCACACTAAGGACAAAAAAAACGCCCGCAGGGGCGTTTTTAATTTGCCGCGTCTGACAGGGGCTTAATCCTGCAGGTCGCCACAGAAGCGATAACCTTCACCATGAATGGTGGCGATGATCTCTGGCGTGTCCGGCGTTGATTCGAAATGCTTACGAATACGACGGATGGTGACATCGACGGTGCGATCGTGTGGCTTGAGGTCGCGGCCGGTCATTTTTTTCAGCAGATCGGCACGGGTCTGAATCTTGCCCGGGTTTTCGCAGAAGTGCAGCATGGCGCGGAACTCACTGCGTGGCAGTTTGTAGTGCTCGCCGTTCGGGTTGATCAGTGAGCGGCTGTTGATATCCAGCTCCCAACCGTTGAACTTGTAGCTCTCTACCTGACGACGCTCTTCGCCTGGCATGGCCAGATTCATGGTGCGCGACAGCAGGTTGCGGGCACGAATAGTCAGCTCACGCGGATTAAACGGTTTGGTGATGTAGTCGTCAGCGCCAATTTCCAGACCAAGAATTTTATCGACTTCGTTGTCACGGCCGGTCAGGAACATCAGAGCGACATTGGCCTGCTCACGCAGTTCACGGGCCAGCAACAGGCCGTTTTTACCGGGCAGGTTGATGTCCATGATGACCAGGTTAACGTCATTGTCGGTCAGCACCTGATGCATTTCAGCACCATCAGTCGCCTCATACACCACATAACCTTCCGCCTCAAAAATACTCTTGAGGGTATTACGCGTGACCAGTTCGTCTTCAACGATAAGAATGTGCGGGGTCTGCATGTTTAGCTACCTAAAATTTGCCAACAAATTGAAAACAGGGCGTACAGCGGTATGGCGTTCTCCATCATCGAGAGCGGCGGGCCGCGCTGAACCGTTGTGCGAAATCATATTTTGATAAGCCATCTATCAACGTCAACAACAGTATTAGCTCAGCCAGTCAGGATGAAAATTGCATGCCCCGGGCGTTAATGATAATGGCGCATATCCTAACTGTATTAACAGCAACCTAACAGCACCAACTACAACCGATAAGCATAAAAACAACGCTTCGTTGACTTATATCAAATGCAATTGTAGCACGTTAACACTTTTGTGAAAAACTTCTCGCAGATTGCCTGTTTAGCTCACAAAAAGCATCATTTCCGTTACATTTTTTACGCAGCAGGACCAAAATAAAACCCGCCGGAAATCACATTCTATCTCTTTGAAGTTAAATGGATTAATAATGTTTTCTTTAATAAGGCTGGTTTCAGTGATAAAAAGATTCAGGCCATCACTTTTAACCAGTTTTAACATGGTTAACACTGGATTTTCTTATTACCTTCTGGCGACTGAATCATTAACAGCCATGTTAATATGGCGTTATGTTAATGGACCAATGGAATAAATATGCTTTTTCCCCTGATTCTCGTCTCGCCCGCGCGGCCAGAAAATATCGGCGCTGCGGCCCGTGCCATGAAAACCATGGGATTCAGCCAGCTGCGCATCGTTGCCAGTGACGCATGGCAGGATCCCGCCGCGCGCCGGGTAGCACATGGTGCTGGCGAAATTCTCGACAACGTTCAGACCTTTGCAACCCTGGCCGACGCGTTAGCGGACATCGATTTTTCGGTCGCGACCACCGCGCGCAGCCGGGCAAAGTTTCGTTATTACGCCACACCGGAGCAGGTTGAAACGCAACTGCTGGAGAAACGCCAGTGGGTAAACAGTATGGCGCTGGTGTTTGGCCGCGAAGATAGCGGGCTGACCAACGAGGAGCTGGAGCAGGTAGACCTGCTGACCGGCATCCCGATGGCGAATGACTACCCTTCACTCAATCTCGGACAGGCGGTGATGGTCTACTGCTATCAGCTGTCGAAGCTGAATCAGGTTGAGGCACCAAAAGCCTCTGCGGCGGATGGGCAGCAGTTGCAGGCGCTGCGTCAGCGTTTCCATCAGCTGCTGGCGCAACTGGAGGTCAGTGATGATGAGAAGCTGTCAGACTGGATCGATCAGCGGGTGGGTCTGCTGGAACAGCGCGACAGTGCGATGCTGCATCGTCTGCTGCACGATATTGAAAAAAAACTCACAGATAAATCCTCGGCAAAAAGCTGATTTTACAGCAACAGATCGCAGAGAATTTCTGCATCGCAAACGATCGAACAGCGTTTTACGGTTTCACCGGTGGCTGTGCGCAGTGGTGGAAATCTGTCCGCCGGACAAATCGGGTTGACTTAATGTGCGCTTTGCTTTACTTCTGGAAGCAAGACGGACAGACAAAAACAGACAGAAAATAAATCTAAATGCGTAAAATCAGCCTGAACACCACAATTATTACCACCACCATTACCACAGGTAACGGTGCGGGCTGACGCATACAGGAAAAACAGAAAATAAGCCCGCACCTAAACAGTGCGGGCTTTTTTTTCGGCTTAAATTCAGGAGAGTTTATATTATGCGAGTGCTGAAATTCGGCGGGACCTCGGTAGCGAATGCGGAGCGGTTTCTTCGCGTCGCTGACATTCTGGAAAGTAATGCGCAACAAGGACAGGTTGCAACCGTGCTCTCTGCGCCAGCAAAGATCACTAACCATCTGGTGGCGATGATTGAAAAAACCATCAGTGGTCAGGATGCTTTGCCGAATATCAGCGACGCCGAACGCATCTTCAGCGAGCTGTTGCTGGGACTGGCTGACGCGCAGCCGGGCTTTGAGTACGATCGACTGAAAACCCGCGTTGACCTGGAGTTTGCGCAGCTGAAGCAGGTTCTGCACGGTATCAGCCTGCTGGGACAGTGCCCGGACAGCGTCAACGCGGCGATTATCTGCCGCGGTGAAAAACTCTCGATTGCGATCATGGAAGCGCTGCTGCAGGCGCGCGGCCATGAGGTCAGCGTGATCGATCCGGTAGAGAAATTGCTGGCGGTTGGCCACTACCTTGAATCTACTGTCGATATCGCTGAATCAACCCGCCGTATTGAAGCGAGTCAGATTCCGCCGCAGAACATGATCCTGATGGCGGGCTTCACGGCCGGTAACGAGCGAGGCGAGCTGGTCGTACTGGGCCGTAACGGTTCTGACTATTCAGCCGCTGTGCTGGCCGCCTGTCTGCGCGCCGACTGCTGTGAAATCTGGACTGATGTGGATGGCGTCTATACCTGCGATCCGCGTCAGGTGCCGGATGCGCGCCTGCTGAAGTCGATGTCCTATCAGGAGGCGATGGAGCTCTCCTATTTCGGCGCCAAAGTGCTGCATCCCCGCACCATCGCGCCCATTGCCCAGTTCCAGATCCCCTGTCTGATCAAAAACACGGCCAATCCGCAGGCACCCGGCACCCTGATTGGAGCAGAAGGCGAACAGGATGAGAACCCGGTAAAAGGCATCACCAACCTGAATAATATGGCGATGGTCAACGTCTCTGGTCCTGGCATGAAAGGGATGGTCGGGATGGCGGCCAGAGTCTTTGCGGCGATGTCGCGCACCGGCATCTCGGTAGTGCTGATTACCCAATCCTCTTCCGAATACAGCATCAGTTTCTGCGTGCCGCAGAGCGAGTTGGCGCGCGCGCGTCAGGTGCTGGAGGAGGAATTCTATCTGGAGCTGAAAGATGGCCTGCTGGATCCGCTGGATATCATTGAAAACCTGGCGGTGATTTCGGTGGTGGGCGACGGCATGCGCACGCTGCGCGGCATTTCAGCCAAATTCTTCTCGGCGCTGGCGCGCGCCAATATCAATATCGTGGCGATTGCTCAGGGCTCCTCCGAGCGTTCAATCTCGGTGGTGGTGAACAATGATGAAGTGATCACCGGGGTTCGCGTGGTGCATCAGATGCTGTTCGCCACCGATCAGGTGATCGAAGTGTTTGTGGTCGGCGTCGGCGGCGTCGGCGGCGCGCTGCTGGATCAGTTACATCGCCAGCAGGCGTGGCTGAAGAAAAAGCATATCGACCTGCGCGTCTGCGGCATCGCTAACTCCCGTGCGCTGTTAACCCACGTCCACGGCATCGATTTAAGCAACTGGCAGTCGGCATTAGGCGAAGCGAAAGAGCCGTTCAATCTCGGTCGTCTGACCCGTCTGGTGAAAGAGTATCATCTGCTCAATCCGGTGATTGTGGATTGTACTTCCAGCCAGGCGGTCGCCGATCAGTATGCTGATTTTCTCAGCGAAGGTTTCCATGTGGTGACGCCAAACAAAAAGGCCAACACCTCATCCTGGAATTACTATCAGCAGATGCGTGCCGCCGCTGCCAAATCGCGGCGTAAATTCCTTTATGATACCAACGTCGGCGCCGGACTGCCGGTGATCGAAAACCTGCAGAACCTGATGAACGCCGGTGATGAGCTGCTGCGCTTCTCCGGTATCCTCTCTGGTTCGTTGTCCTACATCTTCGGCCAGCTGGATGACGGAATGTCACTGTCGCAGGCGACAACCATGGCGCGTGAAATGGGCTTTACCGAGCCCGATCCGCGTGACGATCTCTCCGGCACCGATGTGGCGCGTAAACTGCTGATCCTGGCCCGTGAAGCGGGTCATCAGCTGGAGCTGAGCGACATTGAGATTGAGCCGCTGCTGCCCGCCAGCCTGACTGAAATCCAGGACATTGAGCAGTTTATGCAGCGTCTGCCTGAGCTGGATAACGCCTTTGCCGCCCGGGTTGCGCAGGCGCAGGATGAAGGCAAAGTATTGCGCTACGTTGGCGTAATTGAAGAGGGTGGCATCTGCAAAGTGAAGATCGACGCCGTCGACGGCAACGATCCACTCTTTAAGGTGAAAAACGGCGAGAATGCGCTGGCGTTTTACAGCCGCTATTATCAACCGATTCCGCTGGTGCTGCGCGGATACGGTGCAGGAAATGATGTCACAGCGGCTGGTGTTTTTGCCGACCTGCTGCGGACGCTGTCATGGAAGTTGGGAGTTTAATCATGGTAAAAATTTACGCACCAGCCTCGATTGGTAACGTCAGCGTCGGCTTCGATGTGCTGGGCGCGGCGGTTTCGCCGGTAGATGGCTCCCTGCTGGGTGACTGCGTCTCCGTGGAAGCGGCAGAGCAGTTTTCACTGACCAACGCCGGACGTTTTGTTAGTAAGCTGCCCACCGATCCAAAAGAGAATATTGTTTACCAGTGCTGGCAGCGTTTCTGCGAGGAACTGGGCAAAGAGATCCCGGTGGCGATGACGCTGGAGAAGAACATGCCCATCGGCTCCGGGCTGGGTTCCAGCGCCTGCTCGGTGGTGGCCGGTTTAATGGCGATGAACGAGTTTTGCGGCAAGCCACTCAGCGACAGCACGTTACTGACCCTGATGGGCGAGCTGGAAGGGCGAATCTCCGGCAGCGTGCACTATGATAATGTCGCCCCTTGCTTCCTCGGCGGCATTCAGCTGATGCTGCAGGAGAATGACATTATCAGCCAGGCGGTGCCGGGCTTTGATGACTGGCTGTGGGTAATGGCCTATCCGGGCATTAAAGTCTCAACCGCAGAAGCGCGCGCCATTTTACCGGCACAGTACCGCAAAGAGGACTGCATCAGGCATGGCCGTTTGCTGGCCGGTTTCATTCACGCCTGCCATACGCGTCAGCCGCAGCTGGCAGCTAAACTTATGCAGGATGTGATTGCCGAACCTTACCGGACCCGGCTGCTGCCAGGCTTCACCGAGGCGCGGCAGGCCGCGAAAGATATTGGCGCACTGGCGTGCGGTATCTCAGGCTCTGGTCCGACACTTTTCGCCGTTTGCAATCAGATGGAAACGGCACAGCGGATGGCTGACTGGCTGAGCCAGCACTATCTGCAGAATGATGAAGGCTTCGTCCATATCTGCCGTCTCGACACGGCTGGCGCACGACAATTGGGATAACGCATGAAACTCTATAATCTTAAGGATCACAACGAGCAGGTCAGCTTCGCCCAGGCGGTGAAACAGGGTCTGGGTTCGCAGCAGGGTCTGTTCTTTCCGCTGGAACTGCCGGAGTTTGAACTGACCGACATCGATGCGATGCTGGAGATGGATTTTGTCAGCCGCAGCAGCAAAATTCTCTCGGCTTTCATTGGTGACGAGATTCCGGCCCAGCAGCTGCATGAGCGTGTTAAAGCCGCTTTTGCTTTTCCGGCCCCGGTGAAAGCCGTCAGCGAAGATATCGCCTGTCTGGAGCTGTTCCACGGCCCGACGCTGGCGTTTAAAGATTTCGGCGGCCGTTTTATGGCGCAGATGCTGTCGTATGTCTCAGGCTCAGATGAGCAGATCACGATCCTCACCGCCACCTCCGGTGATACCGGTGCGGCCGTGGCGCACGCCTTTTACGGCATGAAGAACGTGCGCGTGGTGATCCTCTATCCGCAGGGCAAAATCAGTCCGCTGCAGGAGAAACTCTTCTGTACCCTGGGCGGCAACATCGAAACCATCGCTATCGACGGCGATTTCGATGCCTGCCAGTCGCTGGTGAAACAGGCGTTTGATGATGAAGAGCTGAAGCGGGCGATTGGCCTGAACTCGGCTAACTCCATCAACATCAGCCGCCTGCTGGCGCAGATCTGCTACTACTTTGAAGCAGTCGCACAGCTGCCACAGGAAAAACGTAATCAGCTGGTGGTGTCAGTGCCGAGCGGCAACTTTGGTGATTTGACCGCCGGTCTGCTGGCGAAATCGCTGGGCCTGCCGATCAAACGCTTTATCGCCGCCACCAACGCCAACGACACGGTGCCACGCTTCCTGGGCAACGGCGAGTGGCAGCCCAACCAGACGGTCTCTACGCTGTCGAATGCCATGGATGTCAGCCAGCCTAATAACTGGCCGCGTGTGGAAGAGCTGTTCCGCCGTAAAACCTGGCGCTTAACCGATCTGGCCTGTGGTGCGGTCTCGGATGAGACCACGCGTGCCGCCATGCGTGAACTGGCTGAGATGGGCTACATTTCCGAGCCGCATGCCGCCATCGCCTGGCGTCTGCTGCGCGATCAGCTGCAGGAAGGGGAGTATGGTGTGTTCCTGGGAACCGCGCATCCGGCGAAATTCCGCGAAAGCGTGGAAGCGATCCTTGAGCAGACCCTGACGCTGCCGCCGGAGTTAGCGGAGCGCGCCGACCTGCCGCTGCTGTCGCATCAGATGAAGGGTGATTTCGCCTCGCTGCGGGCGTTCCTGCTGAAGTAAAGCTGTGAAAGGCTTCCCGGTTGCGGGAAGCCTGTTTGTGGAAAGCAGAGTGCGCCGGGGTGTTACTGCTCCGCGCGCTTAAAGACCAGCTCGCTCTCGCTGCTGCTGGCCGCATCAAAACGATAGCCATCCAGATCAAACGCCTTAAGCTGTTCCGGCTTTGTCAGGCGCTGCTGAATCACATAGCGACTCATTAATCCACGCGCCTTTTTGGCATAGAAGCTAATCACTTTGTAACTGCCATTCTTCTCATCGAGGAACACCGGCTTAATCATCTGTGCCTGCAGCGTCTTCGGCTTAACCGCCCGGAAATATTCGTCCGAGGCGAGATTGATCAGCACCTCATCACCCTGTTCCGCCAGCGCGGCATTCAGCGTTTCAGTGATGAGATCGCCCCAGAAGGTGTAGAGATCTTTGCCCGCCGGATTCGCCAGGCGAATGCCCATCTCCAGACGGTAAGGCTGCATTAAATCGAGTGGACGCAGCATGCCATACAGGCCCGATAACATGCGCAGATGCTGCTGAGCAAAATCGAAATCCTGATCGCTGAAGGTCTCTGCCTGTAAACCGGTGTAGACATCACCTTTGAACGCCAGAATTGCCTGACGGGCATTCTGAGGGGAAAAATCGGGCTGCCAGCTGTTAAAGCGCTCGGCATTCAGGTGCGCCAGTTTGTCGCTGATGCCCATTAACGAGGCGATGCTGGCGGGTGACAGCTCGCGCGCAATTTCAATCAGCTGTTGTGACTTTTCTAACAGCGCAGGCTGGGTGAAACGCGATGTCGCCAGCGGGCTTTCATAATCCAGCGTCTTGGCGGGAGAGATCACCATCAACATAGTTGCTTCCTCGGTTAATGCCTGGTTTAACAGGGCATTGGCTGCTTATCAGGCTTCGCAGTGTATCAAAAAAGCCGCAAAGAATGACGAATCACACCTATTTGTTCGCGCTATCGTAAACGGCATTCCCTGACCTTGCGCCACCGTTGCCGCGTGATATTATCGCAACAGCCTTTTTTCACACTGACAGTTAACTAAGAGAAAAGAACATGACGGACAAACTTACCTCCCTGCGTCAGCTCACCACCGTAGTAGCCGACACCGGTGATATTGCAGCCATGAAGCTGTATCAGCCACAAGACGCCACCACCAACCCTTCTCTGATTCTCAACGCCGCGCAAATTCCTGAATACCGTAAACTGATCGATGAAGCGATCGGCTGGGCGCGTGAGCAGAGCAGCAACAAAGAAGAGCAGCTGCAGCTGGTTTCTGACAAGCTGGCCGTGAACATTGGTCTGGAAATTCTCAAACTGATCCCAGGCCGCATCTCGACGGAAGTGGATGCGCGTCTCTCTTACGACACTGAAGGCAGCATCGCCAAAGCCCGCAGCCTGATCAAACTCTACAATGATGCCGGTATCAGCAACGACCGCATCCTGATCAAACTGGCCTCTACCTGGCAGGGCATCCGTGCTGCAGAGCAGCTGGAAAAAGAGGGTATCAACTGTAACCTGACGCTGCTGTTCTCCTTTGCTCAGGCGCGTGCCTGTGCTGAAGCGGGCGTGTTCCTGATCTCTCCGTTTGTTGGCCGTATCCTCGACTGGTACAAAGCCAACACCGACAAGAAAGAGTATGCCGCGCACGAAGATCCAGGCGTGGTTTCAGTTTCTGAAATCTACAACTACTACAAGCAGCACGGCTATGAAACCGTGGTGATGGGCGCCAGCTTCCGTAACGTCGGCGAAATCATCGAGCTGGCTGGCTGTGACCGTCTGACCATTTCTCCTGCCCTGCTGAAAGAGCTGGCGGAGAGCGAAGGCACCCTGGAGCGTAAACTGAGCTACAGCGGCGAAGTGAAAGCGCGTCCGGCGCGCATGACCGAGTCTGAGTTCCTTTGGCAGCACAACCAGGATCCGATGGCGGTTGCGAAGCTGGCAGAAGGTATCCGCAATTTTGCCGTTGATCAGGGCAAACTTGAGAAGATGCTGGCAGAACTGCTGTAATCCGTTGACCGTGGCGGCGCAGGCTGCCACGGTTTTCCCTTTTCCGACCCTTTCACTTTATATTATCCTCTCGGCTATTCCTCTTTTACTCCAACCGCACCGCGGTAAATCACAGCGAAGCTAATCATGAATACATTACGCATTGGCCTGATCTCGGTCTCCGATCGCGCCGCGAACGGCATTTATCAGGATCAGGGTATTCCCGCGCTGGAGAGCTGGCTCGGCAGCGCAATCAGCAGCCCGTTTGAGATTGAGTCCCGACTGGTGCCCGACGAGCAGCCGATGATTGAGCAGGCGATTTGCGAACTGGTCGATGAACGTTTTTGCCATCTGGTGTTAACCACCGGCGGCACCGGTCCGGCCCGACGGGATGTCACGCCCGATGCCACCTTAGCCGTTGCCGATCGGGAAATGCCTGGTTTTGGTGAGCAGATGCGCCAGATCAGCCTGCAGTTCGTGCCGACCGCGATTCTGTCGCGTCAGGTCGGGGTGATCCGCAAGCAGTCGCTGATCCTCAATCTGCCTGGTCAGCCGAAGTCGATCAAAGAGACGCTGGAAGGGCTGAAGGATGCGCAGGGCAACGTAAAAGTTCACGGCATCTTCGCGTCTGTACCTTATTGTTTACAGTTGCTGGAAGGGCCTTACGTCGAAACGCATTCCGGCGTAGTAGCAGCATTTCGGCCTAAAAGCGCGATACGTGAGATAAATAACTAAATATTCCCCATTTCAGGCATAAGCTATAGCCTTGCTGGTGTGGCAAAAGATTGACGGTATAGTAATAAGATCTTTACAACCTTATCTCTTTTGCCTCTGGAATATTATGAATCCGACTCACACTCAGCGTCTGACCAGTAAGGATTACAAGACCCTGGCGCTGGCCGCGCTGGGCGGCGCGCTGGAATTCTACGACTTCATCATCTTCGTCTTCTTCGCCACCGTGATTGGCGAACTCTTTTTCCCTTCGGATATCCCGGAATGGCTGCGTCAGCTGCAGACGTTTGCCATTTTTGCCGCAGGCTATCTGGCTCGTCCGCTGGGCGGCATCGTGATGGCGCATTTTGGCGATAAGCTCGGGCGCAAAAAGATGTTCAGCCTGAGCATTCTGCTGATGGCGCTGCCGACCCTGATGATGGGCGCTTTACCCACCTGGCAGACGATTGGCATTGCTGCGCCACTGCTGATGCTGCTGATGCGGATGTTACAGGGCGCGGCGATTGGCGGTGAAGTGCCGGGCGCCTGGGTGTTTGTCGCGGAACACGTGCCCTATAAACGTATCGGTATCGCCTGCGGCACGCTGACGGCCGGGCTGACCATCGGCATTTTACTGGGTTCGCTGGTGGCCACGCTGATCAATACCTCAATGTCGCAGCAGGCGATCCATGATGGCGGCTGGCGCATCCCGTTCTTCCTCGGCGGCGTGTTCGGGCTGGTCGCGATGTACCTGCGTCGCTGGCTGCATGAGACGCCGGTGTTTATTGAGATGCAGCAGCGTAAAGCGCTGGCTGAAACTCTGCCGCTGAAAACCGTGCTGGCAGAGCATAAAAAGTCGATTGTCATCTCTATGCTGCTGACCTGGCTGCTCTCCGCCTGCATCGTGGTGGTGATCCTGATGTCGCCGGTCTGGCTGCAAAAACAGCAGGGCATCGCGCCCGCGCTGACCCTGCAGGCCAACAGCATCGCTACCGTGATGCTCTGCATTGGCTGCATTATTGCCGGACTCGCTGCCGATCGCTTTGGTGCCAGTCGTACGCTGTGTGCCGGCAGCCTGCTGCTGGCGATCTGTAGCTGGCAGTTTTATCACCTGACCGCCCTCTATCCACAGCAGCTCTTCCTGCTTTATGGCGTGGCGGGACTCAGCGTCGGTATCGTCGGTGTCGTGCCCTTTGTGATGGTGCGCGCCTTTCCGGCAGAAGTGCGTTTTACCGGACTCTCATTTTCCTACAACCTCTCCTATGCGATCTTCGGCGGTCTGACACCCATCTTTGTGTCGCTGCTGATGAACGTCTCAGTGATGGCACCGTGCTGGTATGTGATGGCGCTGGCGGTGGTGGGATTGCTGACGGGGATCTGGCTGCGGCGTGATGTCAGCCACGAGCCTGGCCTGCAGCAGGGGATTAACTCTTTGTAATGCGGGGACGCGGAGCCAGGCTCCGCGTCTTTTTTTATGCGTAAAAGCAGGCTTAAAGCGATTTCGCGCCAATCGGCAGAATGTTGCGGCCAAAGGTTTCGTTCAGCACTTCACCCATCGCCAGATAGCAGGCGCTGGCACCACAGAGTATCCCGACCCAGCCCGCGGACACCACCAGCGCTGGCAGGTGCATAAGATGGGCCACGGCCAGCAGCAGAAACAGCAGCGTGAGCGAGCCGAAAACAAACTGCAGCATCCGCGAACCTTTCAGCGTACCGACGAACATAAACAGCGTGAAGATGCCCCACAGGGCCAGCCAGGCCCCCAGGAAACGTTCGTCAGGCGCTTTCGCCAGTCCCATTTCAGGTAACAGCAGGATCGCCACAAAGCTTAACCAGAACATGCCGTAAGAGGTAAAAGCGGTCAGCCCGAAAGTGTTGTTCTTTTTAAACTCCAGCAGACCGGCCAGCACCTGCGCGATCCCGCCATAAAAAATGCCCATCGCTAAAATCGCCACGTCCATGGCAAACAGGCCCGTGTTATGCAGGTTCAGCAAAATGGTCGTCATGCCAAATCCCATTAATCCCAGCGGGGCAGGGTTAGCCAGCGTTGAATTTGCCATAGTTCCTCGGCAGTAAGATGATCGTTGATGTAATAAACGGATTCCGTCCTGCTCCCTGAGGGGAACAAGGCGACGCATCATATTCAGCGCTGTGGCAGCGTTCTTTGATCCTGACAGGGCCAAAGGTAAAAATTTTTTTTTGGTTTAGCCCTTGATGCGCATCGAAGCGGCCCCATTTACTTGTCATCGAGCGTTGTGAACGTTGGAAAAAAAGCATGTGCTGGCAGTTGAATGCAAACAACCCGCCCACATAAAAGGTTCACAACCCAAATTGGCAACGAATTTAAGTGGGAGATGTTTAGATGGGTAAGATTATTGGTATTGACCTGGGTACAACCAACTCTTGTGTTGCGATCATGGATGGCACTAAAGCACGCGTGCTGGAAAATGCCGAGGGCGATCGCACCACGCCTTCAATTATTGCGTATACACAGGATGGCGAAATTCTGGTCGGTCAACCGGCTAAACGTCAGGCAGTGACCAACCCGCAGAATACCCTGTTCGCAATTAAGCGTCTGATTGGTCGTCGCTTCCAGGACGAAGAAGTACAGCGTGATATTAAAATCATGCCGTACAAAATCACCGGCGCTGACAACGGCGACGCATGGCTGGAAGTGAAAGGTCAGAGAATGGCACCACCGCAGATCTCTGCTGAAGTGCTGAAGAAAATGAAAAAGACCGCCGAAGATTACCTCGGTGAGCCAGTGACTGAAGCCGTGATCACCGTACCGGCTTACTTCAACGATGCGCAGCGTCAGGCGACCAAAGACGCCGGCCGTATCGCGGGTCTGGAAGTCAAACGTATCATTAACGAACCGACTGCTGCTGCACTGGCATACGGTCTGGATAAAGGTCAGGGCAACCGTACCATCGCGGTTTATGACCTGGGTGGCGGTACCTTCGATATCTCAATCATTGAGATCGACGAAGTTGACGGCGAAAAAACCTTTGAAGTTCTGGCGACCAACGGTGACACCCACCTGGGTGGTGAAGACTTCGATAGCCGCCTGATTAACTATCTGGTTGCTGAATTCAAGAAAGACCAGGGCATCGATCTGCACAACGATCCACTGGCGATGCAGCGTCTGAAAGAAGCGGCAGAGAAAGCGAAAATCGAACTTTCTTCTGCACAGCAGACCGACGTTAACCTGCCATACATCACGGCAGATGCGACCGGTCCTAAACACCTGAACATCAAAGTGACCCGCTCTAAACTGGAGTCACTGGTTGAAGATCTGGTTGCTCGCTCAATCGCGCCACTGAAAGTTGCGCTGCAGGATGCCGGTCTGTCTGTTTCAGACATCAACGACGTTATCCTGGTGGGTGGTCAGACTCGTATGCCACTGGTTCAGGCCAAAGTGACTGAGTTCTTCGGTAAAGAGCCACGTAAAGACGTGAACCCGGACGAAGCGGTCGCGGTCGGTGCTGCGGTTCAGGGTGGTGTACTGGGTGGCGACGTGAAAGACGTGCTGCTGCTGGACGTTACCCCGCTGTCACTGGGTATCGAAACCATGGGTGGCGTGATGACTTCGCTGATCAGCAAGAACACCACCATCCCAACCAAGCACAGCCAGGTCTTCTCGACTGCTGAAGATAACCAGTCAGCCGTGACCATTCACGTGCTGCAGGGTGAGCGTAAGCGCGCCAATGACAACAAGTCACTGGGCCAGTTCAACCTCGACGGTATCCAGAACGCGCCACGCGGTCTGCCGCAGATCGAAGTGACCTTCGACATCGATGCGGATGGTATCCTGCACGTGTCGGCGAAAGATAAGAACAGCGGTAAAGAGCAGAAAATCACCATCAAAGCCTCTTCAGGTCTGAGCGATGAAGAGATCCAGAAAATGGTGCGTGATGCGGAAGCGAACGCTGAATCTGACCGCAAGTTCGAAGAGCTGGTACAGACGCGTAACCAGGGTGATCAGATTGCCCACAGCACGCGTAAGCAGCTGGACGAAGCGGGCGACAAACTGTCAGCTGATGACAAAGCGCCAATCGAAGCCGCTCTGGCCGCGCTGGAAACTGCGCTGAGAGGCGAAGACAAAGCGGAAATCGACGCCAAAATGCAGGCGCTGATGGAAGTGTCCGGCAAACTGATAGAAGCAGCACAGCAGTCTCAGGCGGGTGCAGCGGATGCCGGTGACGCGTCAGCGAAGAAAGATGACGACGTTGTCGATGCTGAATTCGAAGAAGTAAAAGACAACAAGAAATAATTGCCCCTGACCGGGCGCGACGGTTGGCCTGACAGCCGTTGAAACCAGCACGGGCGTAGGAGATCTCTCCACGCCCGTGCGATCATGTTAAGGGCTAAATAAACATGGCGAAGAGTGATTACTACGAGATTTTAGGCGTCGCCAAATCCGCGGACGAGCGTGAAATCAAAAAGGCTTACAAACGCCTGGCAATGAAATTTCACCCGGACCGTAATCCCGGTGACAAAGAAGCCGAAGCCAAATTCAAAGAGGTCAAGGAAGCGTACGAAATCCTGACCGATGCGCAGAAGCGTGCGGCCTACGATCAATATGGTCATGCAGCCTTTGAACAGGGCGGTATGGGTGGCGGTGGATACGGCGGCGGCGGCTTTGGTGGCGGCGGCGCAGACTTCAGCGATATCTTTGGCGACGTGTTCGGTGACATCTTTGGTGGTGGACGCCGTCAGCGCGCATCCCGTGGCGCCGATTTACGCTACAACATGGAGCTGTCGCTGGAAGAAGCGGTACGCGGCGTGACCAAAGAGATCCGCATTCCAACGCTGGAAGAGTGTGACGTCTGCCACGGCAGCGGCGCGAAAGCGGGAACGCAGCCACAAACCTGTTCAACCTGTCACGGTGCAGGCCAGGTGCAGATGCGCCAGGGCTTCTTCACCGTTCAGCAGGCCTGTCCGACCTGTCATGGTCGCGGCTCGGTGATTAAAGATCCGTGCAACGCCTGTCATGGTCATGGCCGCGTTGAGAAGTCGAAAACGCTGTCAGTGAAAATCCCGGCAGGGGTCGACACCGGCGATCGCATTCGTCTGAGCGGCGAAGGCGAAGCGGGCGAGCAGGGGGCACCAGCAGGCGATCTCTACGTTCAGGTCTCGGTGAAGAAACACCCGATCTTCGAACGTGAAGAGAACAATCTCTACTGTGAAGTGCCGATCAACTTTGCGATGGCAGCGCTGGGCGGTGAGATTGAAGTACCGACCCTGGATGGTCGCGTGAAGCTGAAAGTGCCGTCAGAAACTCAGACCGGCAAGCTGTTCCGCATGCGCGGACGTGGCGTGAAATCTGTGCGTGGCGGCGCGGTCGGCGATCTGCTGTGTCGTGTCGTGGTGGAAACACCGGTCAGCCTGAATGAGAAACAGAAAGCGCTGTTGCGTGAACTGGAAGAGAGTTTTGGCGGTCCGAGCGGCGAGCATAACAGCCCACGCTCCAAGAGCTTTTTCGATGGCGTGAAAAAATTCTTTGATGATCTGACTCGTTAAGTCTGCCTGATAAAAAGCGGAGCCCCGGCTCTGATGCTGAGCAGCTAAGATTAGATTTGTAAAAGCTGTCACGGTCAAACGTGGCAGCTTTTTTTTGGGCGAGCGAGCCGCAGTGCGGGCCAGCGCACCTCTGCTGCTGCCGGGCCGTCCTCGCGCCGCTCACGCGGTACCTTCGGCTTTGAGCCTCAACTCTCGTGCCCTTCTTAACAATACACACTGAAGTTTCAGAGCAGGCCCGGTACCAGACTGCGTTATCACCTGTCGCTTAACTGACCAGCATTAGAGTCCCGGCTCCGCTTTTTTTTACTTTAAATCCCCTGCCTGTAATGGCTGCATTATCTCTCCCTCACCGCAGCATTCATAAAAAAGCCGACGTTTACTGCCGCTACCGCTCGGCTAAACCGAGCATATAGCGCGGTATAAGCTGCTTTTAACGAACTATATGAATCGTTACACTGTTTAATATTCTGTCTCTGCTCAGGAAGATGAACGTTGAACAAGCCGCGCAAATTAAAGAATCTGCTAAAAAGTTTTATTGAAAGTGATGCCAGCAATGGCGTGATGTTGATCGTGGCGGCGGTCGCGGCGATGATCCTCGCCAATACGGCCGCTACCGCCCAGGGTTACCAGGCGTTGCTGAATGAACCGGTACAAATCCGCTTCGGGGCGCTGGATATCAGCAAAAACTTGCTGTTGTGGATCAACGATGCACTGATGGCGCTTTTCTTTCTGGTTATTGGCCTGGAAGTAAAGCGGGAGTTGATGGTCGGCGAACTTGCCAGCCGTGACAAGGCGATCTTCCCGGTCATCGCGGCAATAGGCGGCATGGCGTTACCCGCTCTGATCTTCCTGTTTTTCAACCATGGTGATGAGATTGCACGCAACGGCTGGGCCATTCCCACCGCAACCGATATCGCTTTTGCGCTGGGTGTGCTGGCCCTTCTGGGCAGCCGTGTTCCCGTTGCGCTGAAAGTCTTTCTGATGGCACTGGCGATTATTGATGACCTGGGTGCCATTGTGATTATCGCTTTGTTCTATACCAGTGACCTCTCAGTGCTCTCCCTGTGCGTGGCTGCTGGCGCCATTGTCGTGCTGGCACTCCTGAACCGCTTTAACGTCCGTAAAATCTCAATTTATATACTGGTGGGCATCGTGCTCTGGACCGCCGTGCTGAAGTCGGGCGTCCACGCAACCCTGGCTGGCGTCATTGTGGGCTTCTTCGTGCCTCTGGAGAAGAAAGAGGGGCACTCTCCAGCGGAACATCTGGCGCATGGTCTGATGCCGTGGGTGAACTGGATGATTCTGCCGCTGTTTGCCTTTGCTAATGCCGGTATCTCACTTGCTGGCATTACGCTGAGTGATGTCCTCTCGCCTGAACCGTCAGGCATCATCCTCGGCCTGCTAATCGGTAAGCCACTAGGCATTACCCTGTTCTGCTGGCTGGCGGTAAAATTGCGGCTGGCGGTATTACCCAACGGCACAACCATACGCGATATTATGGCGATTGGCGTGCTGTGCGGCATTGGCTTCACTATGTCAATTTTTATCAGTTCGCTGGCCTTTGATGCCGCGCATGAACAGCTGGTGACCTTTTCAAAACTGGGCATTCTGACCGGCTCTCTGCTTTCAGCTGTCATCGGCTATACGCTGCTGCGAATTAAACTGCGTTAATGGAGAGGAGGCGAAAGCCTCCTTTTTGCTATGAATCAGCTCAATTTCAATCATCTCTACTACTTCTGGCACGCCTGCCGTGCGGGATCAATTACGGCGGCAGCAGAGGCACTCTCCCTGACGCCACAGACCATTACCGGGCAGATTAAGGCACTGGAGGAGCGCCTGCAGGGCAAGCTGTTCCGGCGTCAGGGACGGGGCCTGGTACCGACTGAACTGGGGCAGCTGGTTTTTCGCTATGCTGACCGCATGTTTATGCTGGGTCAGGAGATGCTGGATATTGTGAATTACCGCAAAGAGTCCCATCTGCTGCTGGATGTAGGGGTGGCAGATGCGCTCTCAAAGCAGCTGGTCAGCAAGGTGCTGGAGACGGCGGTGGTCGCAGAGGAGAAAATTCATCTGCGCTGTTTTGAATCGACCCATGAAATGCTGCTGGAGCAGCTCAGTCAGCATAAGCTGGATATGATTATCTCTGACTGCTCCATCGACCCCACCCAACAGGAAGGACTGTTTTCGGTGAAGCTGGGGGAATGTGCGATCAGTTTCTGGTCAACCCAGCCGCTCAGCGATATCTCTTTTCCGGCCTGCCTTGAGATGCGTCCCCTGCTGATTCCGGGTCGCCGCTCCATGCTGGGGCGAAAAATCCTCAACTGGATCAGCACCCAGGGGCTGCAGGTGGAGATTCTGGGTGAGTTCGATGATGCGGCACTGATGACGGCGTTTGGTGCGCGACAGAATGCGATTTTTGTCGCGCCTTTGCTGGAGATGGGGCAGCGGGAGGGAATATATGAAGCCGGGCGGCTCGACGCGGTATCAGAGGAGTATCACATACTGTTTGCGGAGCGGATGATTCAGCATCCGGCGGTGCAGCGACTGTGTCACGCAGACTTCAGCGGACTCTTTCCCCGCCAGGGTACAGACGAAAAAAAACCGGCGTAAGCGCCGGCTTTTTTAACAAAGCGATTAACAACAGGCGATTAAGCCAGTTTGTTGATCTGTGCAGTCAGGTTAGACTTATAACGTGCAGCTTTGTTCTTGTGGATCAGACCTTTAGCAGCCTGACGGTCCACGAGTGGTTGCATTTCATTGAATGCGTTCTGCGCAGCAGCTTTGTCGCCTGAAGCGATCGCCGCGTATACTTTCTTAACGAAGGTACGCATCATAGAGCGGCGGCTAGCGTTATGCTTACGGCGTTTCTCAGATGTTACGGCGCGTTTCTTAGCTGATTTGATATTAGCCAAGGTACAACTCCCAAATGTGTTCTATAGAGACAAATCAAAGGCCGAGGACTATGCCCTTCTAACCTGATTTTGTCAATGGATTTGTGCAAATAAGCGTCGCCCTGAGAGCGGCACTCGGTTACGTATTTGATGGCGCAGGATTCTACCAGCTTCCCCTCGCTGAATACAGTATTTCGCGACAAAATTCTTAACATGCGCTTCTGCAACAGGAAATGCAGCGCCTAAAGCATGAAAGGCGTGCTGACGGGTTAACCTGAGTCGCTTTCAAGGGTATAATCCGCCGATTTCCACCGGTTTGGGCCAGCCATGAAGTTTATCCGCGGTATTCATAATCTTAACGAGCAGCATCGCGGCTGCGTTCTGACCATTGGTAATTTCGATGGTGTACACCGTGGGCATCAGGCGCTGATGTCGCAGCTGTGTGAAGAGGGACGTAAGCGTAATCTGCCGGTAGTGGTCATGGTCTTTGAGCCACAGCCGCTGGAGCTGTTTGCCGGTGACAAAGCGCCGGCTCGTCTGACGCGTCTGCGTGAAAAATTGCGGTACATGGCGGAAGCCGGCGTCGATAAAGTGTTGTGCGTGCGGTTTGACCGTCGCTTTGCGGCCTTGTCCGCCCAGCGTTTTATCAGTGACCTGTTAGTCGAAAAGCTGGACGTAAAGTACCTTGCGGTAGGCGATGATTTCCGCTTCGGCGCTGGTCGCCAGGGTGATTTCCTGTTATTACAGAAAGCCGGTGCAGAGTACGGCTTTGAGGTCGTCAGCACCGAAACCTTCTGTGATGGCGGTAAGCGAATCAGCAGTACTGCCGTGCGTCAGGCGCTGGCCGTGGATGATTTAGCGCTGGCGCAGTCGCTGCTTGGTCACCCTTTCACTATTTCCGGCCGCGTTGTGCACGGTGATGCACTGGGACGCACGCTGGGTTTCCCCACGGCGAACCTCCCTTTACGCCGCAGCGTCTCGCCGGTGAAAGGGGTTTATGCAGTGGAGGTACGGGGTCTGACGCCCGAGCCACTGCCAGGTGTCGCCAATATCGGCACCCGTCCGACCGTAAAGGGTTTACGCCAGCAGCTTGAAGTTCACCTGCTCGACATCAATATGGATCTCTATGGTCGTCACATTGATGTGGTGCTGAAACAGAAAATACGAAACGAGCAGCGCTTTGCCTCACTGGAGGCGTTGAAAGAACAAATTGCGAACGATGTGGTAACGGCCCGGCAGTTCTTTGGGCTGCTTTAACCTGAGCGAAAAACGGAATCGAGAATCTGATGAGTGACTATAAATCTACCCTGAATTTGCCGGAAACGGGATTCCCGATGCGTGGCGATCTGGCCAAACGCGAACCGGGAATGTTGCAACGCTGGTATGCCGACAATCTGTACGGCATCATCCGCGAAGCCAAAAAAGGGAAAAAAACCTTTATCCTGCATGATGGCCCTCCATATGCGAACGGCAGCATTCATATTGGTCACTCCGTTAACAAGATTCTGAAAGACATTATCGTTAAGTCGAAAGGCATGGCGGGTTATGACTCGCCGTATGTGCCGGGCTGGGACTGTCACGGTCTGCCAATCGAACACAAAGTTGAGCAGATGATCGGCAAGCCAGGCGAGAAAGTCACCGCTGCTGAATTCCGCGAAGCGTGCCGCAAATACGCCGCGGAACAGGTTGAAGGCCAGAAGGCGGACTTTATCCGTCTGGGCGTGCTGGGCGACTGGGATCGTCCTTACCTGACCATGGATTTCGGTACCGAAGCCAACATCATTCGTGCGCTGAGTAAAATCATCGGCAACGGCCACCTGCACAAAGGCGCGAAGCCCGTGCACTGGTGCCTGGATTGCCGTTCTGCCTTAGCAGAAGCGGAAGTGGAGTATTACGACAAGACTTCGCCTTCAATCGACGTGATGTTCAACGCTATCGATGCCGACGCGGTGCGTCAGGCATTTGGTGTGGCACAGGTTAATGGCCCGATTTCAATGGTGATCTGGACGACGACACCGTGGACGCTGCCGGCTAACCGCGCCATCTCGTTAAACGCGGAATTTGAGTATCAGCTGCTGCAGATCGACGGTCGCGCGCTGATCCTGGCAAAAGATCTGGTCGAGAGCGTGATGAAGCGCGCGGGCGTCAGCGAATGGCAGGTACTGGGCGAATGCAAAGGCGCGGCGCTGGAGCTGCAGAAATTCCAGCATCCGTTCCTGGCGCTTGAGTCGCTGGTAGTGCTGGGCGATCACGTCACCCTGGAAGCGGGTACCGGAGCAGTCCACACGGCACCTGGCCACGGCCCGGATGACTATGTTATCGGTCAGAAATATGGCATCGAAACCGCCAATCCGGTCGGACCGGATGGCCGCTATCTGCCAGGCACCTATCCGACGCTGGATGGGGTCAACGTCTTTAAAGCCAACGACATGATCGTTGAGCTGCTGAAAGAGAAGGGCGCGCTGCTGCACGTTGAGAAACTGCTGCACAGCTACCCGCACTGCTGGCGCCATAAAACGCCGATCATCTTCCGCGCCACGCCGCAATGGTTCATCAGCATGGATCAGAAAGGATTGCGTGCGCAGTCGCTGAAGGAGATCAAAGGCGTGCAGTGGATCCCGGACTGGGGCCAGGCGCGTATCGAATCGATGGTGGCGAACCGTCCTGACTGGTGTATCTCTCGTCAGCGTACCTGGGGCGTACCGATGGCGCTGTTCGTTCATAAAGAGAGCGAAGAGCTGCATCCGGACACGCTGGCGCTGATGGAGAAAGTGGCGCAGCGCGTTGAGCAGGAGGGGATTCAGGCCTGGTGGGATCTCGATCCGCGCGAACTGATGGGAGACGATGCCGATCATTACGTAAAAGTGCCGGATACGCTGGATGTCTGGTTTGACTCCGGTTCAACCAGCTATTCCGTGGTTGATGCGCGTCCGGAATTTGGCGGACATGCGCCTGACCTCTATCTGGAAGGGTCCGATCAGCATCGCGGCTGGTTTATGTCCTCGCTGATGATCTCCACGGCGATGAAGGGCAAAGCGCCTTATCGTCAGGTACTGACGCACGGTTTCACCGTGGATGGTCAGGGCCGCAAGATGTCGAAATCGATCGGTAATACGGTTGCGCCGCAGGATGTGATGAACAAACTGGGCGCCGATATTCTGCGCCTGTGGGTGGCATCAACCGACTACTCGGGCGAAATGGCGGTCTCCGATGAGATCCTCAAGCGCTCTGCCGATGCCTATCGCCGCATCCGTAACACCGCGCGTTTCCTGCTGGCTAACCTCAGCGGCTTTAACCCGGCTACCGATCTGGTGAAACCGGAAGAGATGGTGGTGGTGGATCGCTGGGCCGTCGGTCGCGCTCAGGCGGCACAGGCCGATATCGTTGCCTCTTACGAGAACTACGATTTCCACGAAGTGATCCAGCGTCTGATGCAGTTCTGCTCAATTGAGATGGGCAGTTTCTATCTCGACATCATCAAGGATCGTCAGTACACCGCGAAAGGCGATGGCCTGGCGCGTCGCAGTTGCCAGACCGCACTGTGGCATATCGTCGAAGCGCTGGTACGCTGGATGGCACCGATCATGTCCTTTACGGCAGATGAGATCTGGGGCTACCTGCCAGGCGAACGTGCGCAGTATGTCTTCACCGAAGAGTGGTATCAGGGGCTGTTTGGCCTGGCTGAAGATGAAGCACTGAATGACGCCTACTGGGCTGAGCTGCTGAAAGTGCGTGGCGAAGTGAACAAGGTGATCGAGCAGGCGCGTGCGGATAAACGTATCGGTGGCGCACTGGAAGCAACGGTCACGCTCTATGCCGATCCGGAGCTGGCGGCTAAACTGCAGGCGCTGGGTAATGAGCTGCGCTTTGTGCTGCTGACTTCTGGCGCACAGGTGGCTGATTACGCCCTGGCGAACGATGAAGCGCAGCAGAGTGAACTGCTGAAAGGTCTGAAAATCGCGCTGCACAAGGCGGAAGGCGAGAAATGTCAGCGCTGCTGGCATTACACTACCGACGTCGGACAGAATCCTGAGCATGCTGAGGTCTGTGGTCGTTGTTACACTAACGTAGCCGGTGACGGCGAACAGCGTGAATTCGCCTGATGCGTAAACCTATTTTATCAACCGGATTGCGCTGGCTGTGGCTGGTGCTGGTGGTGATTGTTGTCGACTTCGCCAGTAAGCAGTGGGTGATGAACAACATGATGCTCCATGAAACCCAGCCACTGATGCCCTACCTGAACCTGTTCTACGCCCACAACTACGGCGCGGCGTTCAGTTTCCTGGCGGACAAAGGCGGCTGGCAGCGCTGGTTCTTTGCCGGTATTGCGCTGGCTATCGTGATCTCACTGGTAGTGATGATGTATCGTAATCATGCCAGTCAGAAGATCGCTAACATCGCGTATGCCCTGATCATCGGCGGCGCAATAGGCAATCTGTTTGATCGCTCATACCATGGCTTTGTGGTCGATTTTATCGATTTCTATGTCGGTAACTGGCACTTCGCTACATTTAATATCGCTGACTGCGGCATCTGTATCGGTGCTGCATTGGTGGTGCTGGAGGGCTTTTTCAGCCCGAACGGCAAACAGGCTAAACAGAAAGGGTAAGTGATGACTGAGTCCGTACAGCGCGAAAGCGCGGTGTTGGTGCATTTTACGCTGAAGCTGGAAGATGGCTCGACGGCGGATTCGACCCGTGCAAACGGCAAGCCCGCGCTGTTCCGTCTCGGTGATGGCAGCCTCTCTGCGGCACTTGAGCAGGCACTGCTGGGGCTGAAAGCGGGTGAAACTAAACAGTTTACCCTGGAACCGGACGACGCCTTTGGCGGCGTCAGCCCTGACCTGATCCAGTATTTCTCGCGTCGGGACTTTATCGATGCGGGTGAGCCGGAAGTGGGAGCCATCATGCTGTTCAGCGGTATGGGCGGTAGTGAAATGCCTGGCGTGATCCGTGAAATCTCCGGTGACTCTATCACCGTGGATTTCAACCATCCGCTGGCAGGTCGTCGTATTCAGTTTGATGTAGAGGTGCTGGAAATCGATCCGGGACTGGAGGCCAACGATGCAAATCCTGTTAGCTAATCCGCGCGGCTTCTGCGCTGGCGTTGATCGTGCCATCAGTATTGTTGAGCGCGCGCTGGAGATGTATGGCGCGCCAATCTATGTCCGTCACGAAGTGGTGCATAACCGTTACGTGGTAAACAGCCTGCGTGAGCGCGGTGCCATCTTCATTGAAGAGATCAGTGAAGTGCCGGATAACGCGATTCTGATCTTCTCCGCGCACGGTGTTTCACAGGCGGTGCGTGCCGAAGCCAAAGCGCGCAATCTGACCATGCTGTTTGACGCCACCTGTCCGCTGGTGACCAAAGTGCATATGGAAGTGGCACGCGCCAGCCGTAAAGGCGTTGAGGCAATACTGATTGGTCATGCAGGCCATCCGGAAGTCGAAGGCACCATGGGGCAGTACAACAACCCTAATGGCGGCATGTATCTGGTGGAGTCACCGGAAGATGTCTCCAGGCTGACCGTCAAAGACGAAAACAATCTGAGCTTCATGACGCAGACCACGCTGTCGGTGGATGACACCTCTGACATCATTGATGCCCTGCGTCAGCGTTTCCCGGCGATCATCGGGCCGCGTAAAGATGATATCTGCTATGCCACCACCAACCGTCAGGAAGCGGTTCGTACCCTGGCGAAAGATGCGGAAGTGGTGCTGGTGGTGGGGTCGAAGAACTCCTCCAACTCTAACCGTCTGGCTGAGCTGGCTCAGCGTGCCGGTAAGCTGGCGAAGCTGATCGACTCTGCGGATGATATTCAGGAAGAGTGGGTTAAAGGCGTGGCCTGCATCGGCGTCACGGCAGGCGCGTCAGCGCCCGATATTCTGGTGCAGCAGGTGATCCAGCGGCTGCGTGAACTGGGCGGCGAAGCGGCAATTGAGCTGATTGGCCGTGAAGAGAATATTGTCTTTGAAGTGCCCAAAGAGCTGCGTGTCGAAGTGCGTAACGTGCAGTAACTCATTGATATTACTGATAAAAAGGCCGACTCTGTTCGGCCTTTTTTGTTTTTTAATCTGACAAAAAAAACCGTTATTTGCTGCGGTGATTGCTTTTACTGATAATCGCGGGCGGCTGGCATAAAATTCTTATTATCACGGATTAATAGTGGCGTGACTGTTAACTCATCGTTAACCTGATGACGCTTTGGATGCATAGTTTTGTTTTAGGAATGAATAAATATGAACACAATCCGCATTGCTATTGTGGGTGCGCCGGGCCGTATGGGCCGTAATCTGATTCAGGCGACGCAGCAGGCAGAAGGCGCAGAACTGGGTGCGGCACTGGCTCGCCCAGGCTCATCGCTGACCGGCAGCGACGCTGGTGAATTAGCGGGCATCGGGAAAAATGGCATCATCATCGCTGACGATTTACGCGCGGTGATTAACGATTTTGATGTGCTGGTCGACTTCACCCGCCCGGAAGGCACGCTGGAGTATATGGCGATCTGCCGTCAGCAGGGCAAAGCGATGGTGATCGGCACCACCGGTTTTGATGAAGCAGGCAAAGCGGCCATTCGCGCCGCGGCGGAAGATATCCCCATTGTGTTCGCCGCTAACTTCAGCGTGGGGGTTAACCTGGTGCTGAAGCTGCTGGAGAAGGCTGCCAAAGTGATGGGGGAGTACGCGGATATTGAGATCGTTGAAGCGCATCACCGCCATAAAGTCGATGCGCCCTCCGGGACCGCGCTGGCGATGGGTGAGGCAATTGCCGATGCGATGCAGTGGAAACTGGATGAGCATGCGGTCTATACGCGTGAGGGCCACACCGGCGAACGCCAGCCGCAGAGCATCGGTTTTGCGACAGTACGCGCGGGTGATATCGTCGGTGAGCATACTGCAATGTTTGCAGATATCGGCGAGCGCGTAGAGATAACCCACAAGGCTTCAAGCCGTATGACCTTTGCAAATGGCGCCGTTAAGTCCGCTTTGTGGTTGAAAGACAAAAAATCTGGCCTGTTTGATATGCGTGATGTGCTGGATTTGTCGATGTTGTGAGTGTTGTGAACCATCGTGATGTGGTTGTTTCAATCGATAATCGCTTGATTGAAAAAGGGCAATGTTTTCATTGCCCTTAATTTTATCTGAAATATGCCTTCACGGCATAAAATCCAGCTCTGACTCGTGTTTTCGCCTGTTTTATTCATTTATTTGCACTGCCGGATGCTGTTTTTGACCATTTGGTCAAAAATAAAGGCCGCGCTGCTTCTGTTTTGCTTTTATGCTGCCTGGCAAACGATTATTCCGCCGAGTTTTCCTCTCTTTTTGCTGCTTATGCCCGTTATTTTCCTCAGAAGGCAGATAAGGGTGAAAAAATCCCGCCGCAGGGTAGACAATGGCCAGGGCGATCATTAGAATGCGCGCAATTTGCCAAAAATCGACAATTCAGGCGGTTTTTGCATTGATTCAGGCGGCTATTTTGAATTAATATGCAGATATTGTGACTGTTTATTCCCTGGAGGATGTTTTGATTAAGTCAGCGCTCTTGGTTCTGGAAGACGGAACCCAATTCCACGGTCGGGCCATCGGGGCAACAGGGTCGGCAGTGGGAGAAGTCGTTTTCAATACCTCAATGACCGGTTATCAAGAAATCCTCACTGATCCTTCCTATTCCCGCCAAATCGTTACTCTCACTTATCCCCATATCGGTAATGTCGGAACCAATGCCGCCGACGAAGAATCCAGCCAGATTCATGCGCAGGGCCTGGTTATCCGTGACCTGCCGCTGATTGCCAGCAACTTCCGTAGTGAAGAGGGCTTATCCGCCTACCTGCAGCGCAACAACATCGTGGCGATTGCCGATATCGATACCCGCAAGCTGACGCGTTTGCTGCGTGAGAAAGGTGCGCAAAACGGCTGCATCATTGCGGGCGATAATCCGGATGCCGCGCTGGCGCTGCAAAAAGCTCAGGCGTTCCCGGGACTGAAAGGGATGGATTTGGCGAAAGAGGTCTGCACCACTGAGACCTACAGCTGGCAGCAGGGCAGCTGGACACTGGAGGGAGGGCTGCCAGAGCAGGCCGACGCTGAATCACTGCCTTACCATGTGGTGGCTTACGATTACGGCGCCAAGCGCAACATTCTGCGGATGCTGGTCGATCGCGGCTGTCGTCTGACCGTCGTTCCGGCACAGACGTCTGCCGAAGAAGTACTGAAGCTTAATCCGGATGGCATCTTCCTCTCTAACGGTCCTGGCGACCCGGAGCCGTGCGACTACGCCATCAGCGCGATTCAGGCCTTCCTGAAAACAGAGATCCCGGTGTTCGGAATCTGTCTGGGTCATCAGCTGCTGGCGCTGGCCAGCGGGGCTAAGACCGTGAAGATGAAGCTGGGTCACCACGGTGGCAACCATCCGGTGAAAGATCTCGATAACAATCGCGTGATGATCACCGCGCAGAACCACGGTTTTGCGGTCGATGAGAACAATCTTCCCGCTAACCTGCGTGTTACTCACATTTCGTTGTTCGATAAAACTGTGCAGGGCATTCATCGCACTGACAAGCCCGCATTCAGCTTCCAGGGACACCCGGAAGCCAGTCCTGGCCCAGGCGATGCTGCGCCGCTGTTTGACCACTTTATTGAATTGATTGACGCATTCCGTCTGCAAGCGAAGTAATCAGGAGCTAATTCATGCCAAAACGTACAGACCTAAAATCCATCCTGATTCTTGGTGCCGGTCCGATTGTGATCGGCCAGGCCTGCGAATTTGACTATTCCGGTGCGCAGGCGTGTAAAGCGCTGCGTGAAGAGGGTTACCGCGTCATTCTGGTGAACTCCAACCCGGCGACGATCATGACCGACCCGGAAATGGCTGATGCGACTTACATTGAGCCGATTCACTGGGAAGTGGTGCGCAAAATCATCGAAAAAGAGCGCCCGGACGCGGTACTGCCGACCATGGGCGGTCAGACAGCGCTGAACTGTGCGCTGGAGCTGGAACGTCATGGCGTACTGGAAGAGTTTGGCGTCACCATGATCGGCGCAACGGCTGACGCAATCGACAAAGCGGAAGATCGTCGTCGTTTTGACGTGGCGATGAAAAGCATCGGTCTGGATACCGCGCGCTCCGGCATTGCGCACACCATGGAAGAAGCGCTGGCCGTGGCTGAAGATGTCGGTTTCCCCTGCATTATCCGTCCCTCATTTACTATGGGCGGAACCGGTGGCGGCATCGCCTACAACCGCGAAGAGTTTGAAGAGATTTGCGAACGCGGTCTCGACCTCTCACCGACCAATGAGCTGTTGATTGATGAGTCGCTGATTGGCTGGAAAGAGTATGAGATGGAAGTGGTGCGCGATAAAAACGACAACTGCATCATCGTCTGCTCAATTGAAAACTTCGATGCGATGGGGATCCACACCGGTGACTCCATCACGGTGGCACCTGCCCAGACGCTGACCGACAAAGAGTATCAGATCATGCGTAACGCCTCGCTGGCGGTACTGCGTGAGATCGGTGTTGAGACCGGTGGCTCCAACGTGCAGTTCTCGGTTAACCCGAAAGATGGCCGTCTGATTGTCATTGAGATGAACCCGCGCGTGTCACGCTCCTCGGCGCTGGCCTCCAAAGCGACCGGTTTCCCGATTGCTAAAGTGGCGGCCAAACTGGCGATCGGCTATACCCTCGACGAGCTGATGAATGATATTACCGGCGGTTTAACGCCTGCCTCGTTCGAGCCGTCAATCGACTACGTCGTCACCAAGATCCCGCGTTTCAACTTCGAAAAATTTGCCGGTGCCAACGATCGCCTGACCACCCAGATGAAGTCGGTCGGTGAAGTGATGGCGATTGGCCGCACTTTCCAGGAATCCATGCAGAAAGCGCTGCGCGGCCTGGAAGTGGGCGCTAACGGCTTCGACCCGAAAGTCCACCTCGACGATCCGGAAGCATTAACCCGCATCCGCCGTGAGCTGAAAGATGCCGGTTCAGACCGCATCTGGTACATCGCGGACGCCTTCCGCGCTGGCATGTCAGTGGATGGCGTCTTCAACCTGACCAATGTAGACCGCTGGTTCCTGGTGCAGATTGAAGAGCTGGTGCGGCTGGAAGAGCAGGTTGCCCGTGAAGGGGTTAATAGCCTGGATGAGACGTTCCTGCGCGCGCTGAAGCGTAAAGGCTTTGCTGATGCGCGGCTGGCGACACTGGCGGGCGTGGCCGAGAGCGAAATCCGCAAGCTGCGTCAGCAATTTAACCTGCACCCGGTTTATAAACGCGTGGATACCTGCGCCGCAGAGTTCGCGACAGACACCGCCTACATGTACTCCACCTATGAGGAGGAGTGCGAAGCCAATCCAAGTCCGGATCGCGAAAAAATCATGATTCTGGGCGGTGGGCCAAACCGTATCGGTCAGGGTATCGAATTCGACTACTGCTGCGTTCACGCCGCCCTGGCGCTGCGTGAAGATGGTTATCAGACCATTATGGTCAACTGTAACCCGGAAACCGTCTCGACCGATTACGACACCTCTGATCGCCTCTACTTCGAGCCGGTCACGCTGGAAGATGTGCTGGAGATCGTGCGCATTGAGCAGCCAAAAGGCGTGATTGTGCAGTATGGCGGTCAGACGCCACTGAAACTGGCGCGTGCACTGGAAGCCGCAGGCGTACCAGTTATCGGCACCAGCCCGGATTCCATCGACCGTGCTGAAGACCGTGAACGTTTCCAGCAGGCGGTTGATCGCCTGAACCTGAAGCAACCCGCCAACGCCACGGTGGCCACACTGGAGCAGGCGGTTGAGAAAGCCGCGGGCCTGGGTTATCCGCTGGTGGTGCGTCCTTCTTATGTGCTGGGTGGACGCGCCATGGAGATCGTCTACGACGAGATCGACCTCAAGCGCTACTTCCAGACGGCGGTCTCGGTTTCCAACGATGCACCGGTGCTGCTGGATCGCTTCCTGGATGATGCGGTCGAAGTGGATGTTGATGCGATTTGCGACGGCGAGCGGGTGCTGATTGGCGGCATCATGGAACACATCGAGCAGGCTGGCGTTCACTCCGGTGACTCCGCCTGTTCACTGCCGGCCTACACCCTGAGTCAGGAGATTCAGAATGTGATGCGCCAGCAGGTTGAGAAGCTGGCGTTTGAGCTGAACGTTCGTGGCCTGATGAACGTCCAGTTCGCGGTGAAAGATAACGAAGTCTACCTGATCGAAGTTAACCCTCGCGCGGCGCGTACCGTGCCGTTCGTCTCTAAAGCGACCGGTGTCCCGCTGGCGAAAGTCGCCGCGCGCGTGATGGCAGGTAAAACGCTGGCAGAGCAGGGCGTCACTGAAGAGGTGATTCCGCCTTACTACTCTGTCAAAGAAGTGGTGCTGCCGTTTAACAAGTTCCAGGGCGTTGACCCGATTCTGGGACCGGAAATGCGCTCTACCGGTGAAGTCATGGGCGTGGGCCGCACCTTCGCTGAGGCGTTTTCCAAAGCGATGCTGGGCGCACAGAGCAACATGAAGAAGTCGGGCCGTGCGCTGCTGTCGGTGCGTGAAGGCGACAAGAAACGTATTGTCGACCTGGCTGCTAAGCTGCAGAAGTTTGGTTTCGAACTGGATGCGACCCACGGCACGGCGGTTGTGCTGGGCGAAGCGGGCATCAATCCGCGCCTGGTGAACAAGGTGCACGAAGGGCGTCCGCACATTCAGGACCGTCTGAAGAACGGCGAGTATAGCTACATCGTCAATACCACGGCGGGTCGTCAGGCGATTGAAGATTCGAAACTGATTCGCCGCAGTGCCCTGCAGTATAAAGTGCACTACGACACCACGCTGAACGGCGGCTTCGCCACCGCGATGGCGCTGAATGCTGACCCGACGGAACAGGTTATCTCCGTTCAGGAGATGCATGCCCAGATCAAGGCGATGTAAGGCGATGTAATGTGAAAAACGGCTCCTGCGGGAGCCGTTTTTTTTTGACCATCTTATTGGCGATAATCCGAAAAAAGGGTCCAGGGAAAGCAAAGAGTTTGCGTTAAAGTGACTGATTTGGCTTAATTTTTTAGCTATAGGTGCGAATAATGCCGGTTCGCACAAATTTATAATATAAACACTTCCTGTGCGGATTTTTCGTCAGTACTATGCCTGCCGCTCATCACTGGAGCGTATCAGGACATAAATAAAAAATGAAAATGCGTACTTTTTCTCTGAGTGCAGTGGCTGCACTGATGGCAATTCTTCCTTTCGCCAGCCAGGCGGAAATTACCCTGTTAAAACAGGATCCGCAGGCAGGCGATCCGCTTAGCCGTCTTAACTTTACTTTTGGCGGCAGCATTCGTGCTCAGTTCAATCATCAGACCGGCGTGGATGACAAATCCTACAAGCGCGATGGTTTTGATGGCGGCACCCGTTTCCGTTTCGGCGCTGACTACTACCTGTTTGATGACGTCAGCTGGATCAGCTACTACGAGCTGGGCGTTAACGTCCCGGCGGTCTTCAGCTGGGATCGTCACTATGCGGACGGTGCCAATAACACCACGCGTCGTCAGCTCTACACCGGTCTGAAAAGCAAAACCTGGGGCCAGCTTACCTTTGGTCAGCAGAACAGCGTCTATTACGATACCGTGGGCGCCAAGACCGATATCTGGGATTACGACATGGTCGGCCAGGCACCGGGTAACGGGATCAACGGCGACTACGATGGATCTTACCGCTCACGCAAACAGCTGAAATATAAAAACAGCTTCGGCGATGCGGATCTCTACGCCTCTTATCTGTTCGAAGATAACGAGTATCTGCCAGGCAATGGCCTGCGCTATAAGCGCAAAGGCGGCGGCTCGCTGGGTGTGGACTACCACATCACGGACGATCTGAGCTGGGGCACGGCGTGGAACTACACCCGCGCGGCGATGCGTAACCCGAACAACGGTGACAGCCGCGATTACGATCAGAACATTTACGGCACCGCGCTGAGCTGGACCCCAGGCAACTGGACGTTGTCAGCCGGCGGTGGCTGGTATGAGAACTTCATGACCACCAAACGCAAAGATGTGCATGACTACTTTGCCGGCGACGCATGGGGCATTGAATATTTCGCCGGTTACAAGATTCCGGTGGGGCAGTATGGTCTGAAAGCGGTACAGCCATATATCATGGGCGATCGCATTGAGTATGCGACAGGCCGTGATTATCAGCGCATCGATAACGGTCTGGGTGTGGTGCTGTTCCTCGACTACGGTTTCCGTGTCGATTACGAACATGTGTTTACCTCCAGCACCGATAACCTGGGTGATATGAATCTGGTGCGTCTGCGCTACGACTTCTGATAACCCTGACGGCTCCTGCGGGAGCCGTTTTCTTTTGCGCACGACTTTTGTGCCAGCCTGAGGCCGATCGCTGGCGAGCTGCGGCAAACTGACGCGATTAGGCGGTGAAAAACGCTGCACAGGCCGTGAAAAACGACGTCATGAAAAGCTTTACGCAATTAGACCTTTCCCCCTATCGACGAAAGTTTCACCTTTACGTATCATGGCGCCAATTTTTTTCAGTGAGTGGTTAACATGATTAGTCTTATCGCGGCATTAGCAGCAGATCGCATTATTGGAATGGAGAACGCCATGCCGTGGGACCTGCCTGCAGATCTGGCGTGGTTCAAGCGCCATACGCTGAAGAAACCGGTGATTATGGGTCGACTGACCTTTGAATCTATTGGCCGTCCGTTACCTGGCCGACTGAATATCGTGGTCAGCAGCCAGCCGGGCACCACCGAAGGCGTTACCTGGGTCACTTCGCTGGATGAGGCGTTACAGGCAGCCGGTGACGCTGAAGAGATTATGGTGATTGGCGGCGGCCGCGTCTATGAGCAGATGCTGAAGCGTGCCGATCGTCTTTATCTGACGCACATTGATGCGGAAGTCGAAGGTGATACGCAGTTCCCGGATTACGAGCCGGATGAGTGGCAGTCAACGTTCAGCGAATTCCACGACGCTGACGAGCAAAATTCCCACAGCTACTGCTTTGAGATCCTTGACCGTCGTCGCTAATCCCACCCCTGCCGGGCTGTAACCTGGCTGTCATCTTTATTCATTAGCATTGCTTCTTTTCTGGGATCGACACAAAGGAAGCAATCACTAATGAAAATAGAACTCTCCGCATTAAGCACTGACCGCCTGCCTGATCCACTGCGTCGTAAATTCCTTGCCGGTTCCGGTGCTATCGGCCTGACCGGCTTTCTCAGCGGCGGCCTGACGCTCCCGGGCAGCGCAATGGCGCAGGAGAAGCCTGCGGGCAGTCCACTGCTGGGCTTTCAGGCTATTGCCGCGTCCACGGCCGATGAGATTGTGGTGGCCCCTGGCTATCGCGCTGACGTGTTGATCTCCTGGGGTGATCCGCTGGTGAATGGCGCAGCCGCGTTTGATCCGCAGGGCAACAACAGCGCAGAAGATCAGGAAAAGCAGTTCGGTGACAACAACGACGGTATGAGCTTCTTCGCGATTAATGACCATCGCGGCGTGATGGCGATTAACAATGAATATGTGAATGAGCCGACGCTGTTCGCCCACGGCGGCAGTAAAGCGACCAGCCTGGAAGATGTCAAAAAGTCGCAGGCGGCGCACGGTATCTCCATCGTTGAAGTCAAACGGGGTGAGGACAATCGCTGGCAGGTGGTACGTCCTTCTGACTATAACCGCCGCATTACCGCCAATACTCCGATGCGCTTCTCCGGTCCGGCTGCTGGGGATAAAGCGCTGCAGACTGCCGCCGATCCGCAGGGAATGAATGTCCTGGGCACCTTTGGTAACTGCGCCAACGGCAAAACGCCGTGGGGCACCTATCTCACCTGTGAAGAAAACTACGACACCTACTTTGGCACCCATCAGGCGGATTTTACGCCGACCCCACAGCAGAAGCGCTATACCCTGAATGCCGCTGAGCCGGAGCGCAACTGGGCCGACTTTGATCCCCGCTTCGATATCGCTAAGAATCCCAACGAATTTAACCGTCACGGCTGGATTGTCGAAATCGATCCTTTCGATCCTCACTCCGTGCCGGTAAAGCGGACCGCGCTGGGGCGCTTCAAGCACGAGAATGCCGCCGTGACGGTCGCGAAAACCGGCCAGCTGGTGGTTTATATGGGCGACGACGAGCGCGGCGAATATATCTATAAATTTGTCTCAGATGACAAGGTCACTCCGGATGATGCTAAAGCCAATCACGGACTGCTTGATAAGGGCACGCTCTATGTGGCGCAGTTCAACGGCGATGCGCAGGGCACGCCGCTTAAAGGCACCGGGCGCTGGCTGGCGCTGAAGTGGGGCGAAAATGGACTCACCGCTGAAAAGGGATTCAATAGCCAGGCCGATGTTTTGATCAATGCGCGTGCCGCAGCAGATGTGGTCAACGCAACGCGAATGGACCGGCCGGAGTGGATTGCGGTTAACCCGCATGACGGCCGTGCCTACTGCACCCTGACCAACAACAACAAGCGCGGAAATGAAGGCATGCCGGTCAATGCAGCGAATCCGCGGCCAAAAAATATCTACGGTCAGATTATTCGCTGGGATGAGAAGGGCGATGCTACCGCGCAGACGTTTGAGTGGGATATCTATGCGCTGTGTGGCAACCCGATAGCGCATCCTGAGGGGATCTATCGCGGCACACCTAACATCACCGCGGAGAATACCTTTAACAGTCCGGATGGGCTGGGGTTTGATGCGCAGGGGCGGTTATGGATCCTGACCGATGGCAAGTACAGCAACAAAGAGGATTATCAGGGGCAGGGGAATAATCAGATGCTGGTGGGTGATCCTGATAGTGGCGAGATCCGCCGGTTTATGGTCGGTCCAAAATCGTGCGAGCTGACCGGTATTACCTTCACGCCCGATTACAAAACGCTGTTCGTGAATGTGCAGCATCCCGGCGAAGAGGGTGACTCGCACTTCCCAGACAACAGTCCGCGTCCGCGGTCGTCGGTGATTATGATCACCCGCGAAGATGGCGGCATTATCGGCGCATAAAACAGGATGCTGGCCTGATGGCCAGCATCGCCGTTATAGCGCGGGCGGTGCCAGACTGTCGCTGGAGGCCAGGGCTTTTTCGCGATTAGAGGGCTGCACCACATAGCGCTGCGTCTCCCAGTGCAACAGGGTCAGCGTTCCGCCCCAGCAGCAGCCGGTATCCAGCCCGATAATGCCCTCTGGCGTGCCTTTGCCTTCCAGCGAGGCCCAGTGACCAAAGACGATGGTGTAGTCACGTGCGACCGGCCCTTCAATATTAAACCAGGGTTTCAGCGGCGGAAGCGCCGATTCAGGAGCATCTTTGCAGATCATGTCCAGCTGGCCGTTGGGGAAACAGTAGCGCATGCGGGTGAGGGCGTTGGTGCTGAAGCGCAGACGCGCCAGGCCGGTCAGATCCTCACTCCAGTTGTTCGGCATGTCGCCATACATGGCATCCAGGAACAGCGGATAACTGTCGCTGGCGAGAACCGCTTCAACTTCACGCGCGCACTTTTTCGCGGTCTCAATATCCCACTGCGGCGTGATACCGGCGTGTCCCATCACCAGCTTTTTCTCTTCATCAACCTGTAACAGCGGCTGACGACGCAGCCAGTTGATCAGCTCATCCGCATCATCCGCTTCCAGCAGCGGGGTCAGGCGATCTTTAGGCTTGTTACGGCTGATGCCGGCGTAGACCGCCAGCAGATGCAAATCGTGATTGCCCAGCACCAGACGCACCGCATCGCCCAGCGATTTAACGTAGCGTAAGACTTCCAGTGAGCCAGGACCGCGCGCCACCAGGTCGCCGGTCAGCCACAGGGTATCCTGCTCAGGGTTGAAGTCGACCTGTTGCAGCAATGCACGTAATTCATCGTAGCAACCGTGAACGTCGCCAATCAGGTATGTGCTCATAACGTTTTATCCATCAGGAAGGTGCCCGACTTAACGGGCAAAAAGCGTGTGAATCAATGAATGTGGGTCTGAATGGCGAGGCGGAACACCGGGATCTCTACGTGAAAAGTGTCGCCCTGTTCGTCGACCATCACATAGTGCCCCTGCATGGTGCCCATCGGTGTTTCGATCACGGCACCGCTGGTGTACTGAAATTCATTGCCTGGCGCGATAAGCGGCTGTTCACCGACTACGCCTTCACCCTGAACTTCCGTTTCGCGGCCGTTACCGTTGGTAATCAACCAGTAGCGTCCCAGCAGTTGCACTGAGGAACGGCCCAGATTGCGTATCGTAATGGTATAGGCGAAGACGTAGCGTTCATCATCCGGTGAGGATTGTGAGGCGACGTACTGGCTTTGCACATGGACGGAGACGCGGGCCGTTTCACTCATGACTTACTCCTGCGATTTTCCCTGATGATTCGCCAGCCAGTTCGCCAGCTGACAATATTGCGCCACCGAGACGTTCTCGGCACGCAGGGTTGGATCTATGGATAACTCTTCCAGCGCACCGGCGGCCACCATGTGGCTCAGGCTGTTGCGCAGCGTTTTACGACGCTGGCCAAACGCTTCAGTGGTAATACGGCTCAGGATACGCACATCGCTGACCGGATACGGCGGCTCGGCATACGGCACCAGACGCACCACGGCAGAGTCCACTTTCGGTGGTGGCGTGAAAGAGTGCGGAGGCACTTCCAGCACCGGAATGATCTGGCAGTAGTATTGCGCCATCACCGTCAGACGACCGTAGGTTTTGTTACCCGGACCGGCAACCAGACGATTAACCACCTCTTTCTGCAGCATGAAGTGCATATCTTTGATCGAACCAGTATAGCTGAAAAGGTGGAACATCAGCGGGGTCGAAATATTGTACGGCAGGTTACCAAATACCCGCAGCGGCTGGCCTCTCTCCTGCGCCAGTGCGGCGAAGTCGAAGGTCATGGCATCCTGCTGGAAGATAGTCAGTTTCGGGCCAAGGAACGGATGCGTTTCCAGACGCGCAGCGAGATCGCGGTCCAGCTCTATCACCGTTAATTTATCGAGGCGTTCGCCTACCGGCTCGGTTAAGGCACCCAGGCCTGGGCCGATCTCCACCAGCGCTTCGTCGCGCTGAGGATGGATGGCGGAGACAATGCTGTCGATAATGTACTGATCGTTCAGGAAGTTCTGCCCGAAACGTTTACGGGCGTAGTGCCCCTGATGGACGCGATTATTCATTACTGCTCTTGATCATAGTGATGGCGAGGTTAAGCGCCGTGATGAAGCTGCCCGGTTCAGCCTGACCCAGGCCAGCGAGTTCAAGCGCGGTGCCGTGGTCAACTGAAGTCCGGATAAAGGGCAGGCCCAGAGTGATATTTACCGCCCGGCCAAACCCCTGAAATTTGAGTACCGGCAGGCCCTGGTCGTGATACATCGCCAGCACCGCATCGGCGTATTGCAGATATTTGGGCTGGAAAAGGGTATCCGCAGGCAGCGGGCCGGTCAGATTAATGCCCTGCTTACGCAGTTCATTGAGTGCCGGCGTGATGGTCTCGATCTCTTCCCGACCCATGTGACCACTTTCGCCGGCATGAGGGTTAAGACCACAGACGTAAATATGCGGCTCGGCAATCGCAAACTTCTGCTGCAGATCACGATGCAGAATTGTAATCACTTCATGCAGACATTCACGGGTTACTGCAGCGGGCACATCTTTCAGCGGCAGATGGGTGGTGGCCAGTGCGACTCGTAGTTCTTCTGTCGCCAGCATCATGACCACCCGATGGCCGCCTGCGCGATCGGCGAAGAATTCGGTATGACCGGTAAAGGCGATGCCGGCATCGTTAATCACGCCTTTATGCACCGGGCCGGTAATCAGGGCAGCGAATTCACCGTCAAGACAACCGTCGCAGGCGCGCGTCAGCGTGGCCAGCACATAGTCGCTGTTGGCGACGCAGAGCTCGCCGGGTGTGACCGGCGCTGCCGTTTCAATTGGCAGGATAGTCAGTGTACCCGCCTGCTGTGGCTCGGCTGCTACACCAGGCTGGTAGGGCCGCAGCGTCAGCGGCAGACCGAGTTGCGCCGCACGCTGCTGCAACAGGGCAGGCGAGGCGCAGACCACCAGTTCAACCGGCCACGACTGCTGGGCCAGCTGAACGGTAAGATCGGAACCAATCCCGGCAGGTTCGCCGGGCGTGATCACCACACGGGCATTACTGCGCATTGCCATCCAGAATCTTCACGTAGGCACTGGCACGTTGTTCCTGCATCCAGGTCTGCGCTTCTTCCGCGAACTTACGGTTAAACAGCATACGGTAAGCACGCTCTTTCTGGGCCGCATCGGTTTTATCCACCTGACGGGTATCCAGCAACTGAATCAGATGCCAGCCGAAAGAGGAGTGAACCGGCTGGCTGGTCTGGCCTTTCTGCAGGCGCAGCAGCGCGTCACGGAACGCCGGGTCAAAGACTTCCGGAGAGGTCCAGCCGAGGTCGCCGCCCTGGTTCGCCGAACCCGGATCGTCAGAGTACTGTTTAGCCGCCGCCGCAAAGGTGGTTTTGCCACTGCGGATATCGTTAGCAATCTGCTCCAGCTGCGCGCGTGCCTGATCGTCTGTCAGGATCGGCGATGGCTTCAGCAGAATGTGACGCGAATGGACTTCGGTGACCGAGACATTTTTGCTCTCGCCACGCAGGTCGTTCACTTTCAGGATATGAAAGCCCACACCAGAGCGCACCGGCCCGACGATATCGCCTTTTTTGGCGCTTGAGAGTGCCTGAGCAAACAGGGTCGGTAACTCTTCGATTTTACCCCAGCCCATGTTGCCGCCTTTCAGCGCCTGGGAGTCGGCGGAGTAGGTCACGGCCATCTTGCCGAAGTCAGCGCCATTTTTCAGTTCGCCAACCAGCTGTTTCGCCAGCGTTTCCTGCTCATCAACCTGCTGTTGCGTCGGGTTTTCCGGCAGCGGCAGCAGAATATGACTGACGTTCAGTTCAGTACCCTGGCTGTTCTGAGAGCCGATCTGAGTAGCAAGCGTATCCACTTCCTGCGGCAGAATCGTGACACGACGACGCACTTCGTTGTTGCGCACTTCGGCGATAGTCATCTCTTTACGGATCTGAGAACGATACACGCTGTAGTTCATGCCGTCATAAGCCAGACGGCTACGCAGCTGATCAAGGCTCATCTTGTTCTGCGCAGCGATGTTCTGAATAGCCTGGTCCAGCTGCTCGTCGCTGATCTGAATTCCCGCTTTATCACCCATCTGCAGAATGATGTTGTCCATGATCTGACGCTCCAGAATCTGATGGCGCAACGTTTTATCATCCGGCAACTGCTGACCAGCCTGCTGGGCCTGAGATTTAACGGTGCTCATCATGCCATCCACGTCACTCTCAAGAACCACGCCGTTATTGACCACGGCTGCAACTTTATCAACGACTTGTGGTGCTGCGAACGCGGTGTTGGCACTGATTGCCACACCAAGAATCAGCATTCTCCAGTTCTTCATACTTTATCCATTGTTGGTTCCGCACTGCGGGATTGCCTGTCAAACATCACAACATCAGAAAGCAGGCTGGTAAGGGATAATGCCCTGACGCAGCATATCGTTGGTGCCTAAGCCATAGTTCGGACTCAGACCACGCAGCTCAATGTTGAATGAGATTTGGTTGTCGTACTTACTGTCGTTGTTTTCCCAACCGTTAATTTTGCGTTCATAACCGACCCGGATAGCGTAACAGCATGAGCTGTATTGCAGGCCAACCAGTTGTGAAGCCGGACGCGTGTTACGGGTATCGTAGTAGTAAGCGCCTACCACAGACCATGCGTCGGCAATCGGCCAGCTGGCCGTGGTACCTACCTGTGAAATCCCATTTTTGTAGATAGGATTCGTGACCAGGCTGCTATCGTTCAGCGCGGTCGCAACATACTCCGGGCTGCTGTAACGGTAGCTCAGCTGCACCATGCGGTCGGCATCACGACGGTATTCCAGTACGGTATTGCCCTGGGAGACGTTGTCGAGTTTGGTGTCATATTGCAGCCCACCACGGACGCCCCAGCGATCGCTGATTTTCCAGTATGTATCGCCAGCCCAGATCAGGCTGCCGGTATCATCTTCTTTACTGGTTTGATTCACACCAGTCCGAGAAGGGGTAAACGAGTAGATTTGACCTACAGAAACGTTAAAACGTTCAACCAGATCGTTATCATAAATACGCGAGGTGACGCCGGTAGCCACTTCATTGGCGGAAGCGATGCGATCCAGGCCGCTATAAGTACGATCGCGGAACAGACCGGTGTAGTCGGTTTGCAGCAACGTTGAGTCGTACGGATAGATATTGCTCTGATTACGATACGGGATATAAAGGTACTGCACGCGCGGTTCCAGCGTCTGGGTATAACCCACCGCCGAGTTCATATCGCGGTCAAACACCAGACGACCATCAACTTTAAATTGCGGCAGGGTGCGATTGACAGACTCATCCAGTTCGCCGCTCTTATTACCCCTGAGACCATTGGCTGCGTTGTTATAGAAATCAACGTCAGTCTGCTGATAGTGGGTCGCCAGGAACTTCGCTTCGGTATCCAGGCTGGCCCAGCCGTTTGACAGCGGCAGGTTTAGCGTTGGCTCAACATGTAAACGGGTCGCTTCAGGATAGCGGCTGCTGACGTTGGTAAACTTCACCGCCTGGGCATAAACCCGTCCATCAAACGGGCCGATATCGTTCTGATAGAGATTGACGTCCAGCTGCGGCATGGCGCGGTAGACGTTATTGCTGGAGGTATCGCCGAACACCTGGAAATCTTTGGTGGAGAGCGTGGCATCCCAGTTGGTGTCCGCATAGCCGATGCTGAATTTCTGCGTGGCGTAGTTGTCGGTCGAGCTGTAGTACTTCGAGTCGAGATCGTTGAAGTAGTACTTATCACTGACCTTGGTGTAGTCCGCGCTGAAACGCCAGTTCTGGTCATAGACACCAGCATGACGCCAGTAGAACAGCCAGCGATCGGAGCTGTCATTTTCGGCGATGCCGCGCACCGCTTTGTCATTATCGTACTGTTTGTCCGAGCCGAGGTAGTCGAATTCAACCAGACCTGCACCCAGCGTGGTCAGATAACGGAATTCGTTTTCAAACTGCATGCCGCGCTTACTCATGTAGTGCGGCGTGATGGTCGCATCGGCCTGCGGCGCGATGTTCCAGTAATAGGGCAGCGTGAACTCAAAGCCGTTGTTGCTGCCATATTTTGCATTTGGGATCAGGAAACCGGAGCGGCGACGATCGCCAATCGGTAACTGCAGATAGGGGCTGTAGAACACCGGAACGGAACCGATTTTAAAGCGGGCATTCCAGATCTCCGCCACTTCCTCTTCGCGATCCTGGATTACTTCTGAACCCACCACGCTCCAGCTGTTGGAGCCGGGCAGACAGGAGGTAAAGGTGCCGTTTTCCAGAATGGTGTAGCGGTTATCGCCGCGCAGCTTCATCTGATCTGCTACGCCGCGTCCCTGACGATCTACCATCTGGTACTGACCATTCCAGACGTTGGTATCTTTGCTGTTGAGGTTTGACCAGGCTTTCGGACCTTTCAGGATGACCTGATTGTCATCGTAGTGCACATTACCCAGCGCATCGACGGTACGTACGGGCGCGGTCTGGCCTTCCTGCTGACGCTGATGGAGTTGGACTTCATCCGCCTGCATACGGCTGTTGCCCTGCTCAATATTCACATTACCGGTGAATACCGCATCGTTGGGATAGTTCCCTTTGGCGGCGTCGGAGTGAATGGTGACGGGCATCTGATTCGTATCGCCATTCACCAGCGGGCGGTTATAACTCGGCACGCCTAACATACACTGCGACATCAAATCGTCGGCAAAGGCTTGCTGGCTAATGGCTGCGCCGATCAGTGTGGCCAGCAGGGTAGGTATATGTTTTTTCATACGCGGTATCGAGAATTCCATGAAAACTGGCATCATGCCGACAATCGGGTCAGAGACTAACTTACTGCCCGGCGTTGCGCCAGTGTTAATCCTGGTCAGTCAGCGTTGCCGTTAGGCGCTGAGATAAATGACAGGTATGATAATGCAATTTTCAGCCGCAAGCATGGCGAATTGAGGAGTTTATGCGCTACTGGGGAAAAGTTGTGGGTCTGGCGGTGGGATTACTTTCCGGCGCAGGCTTTTGGGGTATTGTGATCGGTTTGATCATTGGCCATATGATTGACAAAGTACGCGGCGCGCAAGGCAAGGCTTACTTCTCAAATAATCAGACCCGACAGACGCTGTTTTTCAGCACCACCTTTCAGGTGATGGGCCATCTGACCAAGTCAAAAGGGCGCGTCACGGAAGCGGATATTCAGATTGCTTCGCTGTTAATGGAGCGGATGCAGCTGCACGGTGACTCTCGCACGGCTGCCCAGCGCGCGTTCCGCGAAGGCAAGCAGGCGGATTACCCGTTACGCAGCAAACTGCGTGAACTGCGCAGCGCCTGTTTTGGCCGGTTTGATCTGATTCGGATGTTCCTGGAGATCCAGATTCAGGCCGCCTTTGCCGACGGTTCACTGCATCCCAATGAGCGCCAGGTGCTCTATGTGATTGCCGAAGAGCTGGGCATTTCACGCGGTCAGTTCGATCAGTTCCTGCGCATGATGGAAGGTGGCCAGCAGTTTGGCGGTGGTCAGCGCAGTTCAGGCGGTTTTCAGCAGGCGCAACGCGGGCCAACGCTGGAAGATGCCTGTAGCGTGCTGGGTGTGAAGAGCAGCGATGACGCCACCACTATCAAACGCGCCTACCGCAAACTCATGAGCGAACATCATCCTGACAAGCTGGTAGCGAAAGGGTTACCGCCAGAGATGATGGAGATGGCGAAGCAGAAAGCGCAGGAAATTCAGGCGGCGTACGATCTGATTCGCAAAGAGAAAGGCTTTAAGTAAGCACCCTGTTCCGTGGCCGCTTCTGCAACAGAGGAGGCCACGGTGACTGGCGAGCAGTAAACCTTAAAAATCGGCGGGCTGACGAAACGTCATGGCATTACCAAATGCCGGATGGGTAATGGTCAGTGACTCCGCATGCAGCAGTAAACGGGGTGCCATCGCTTTGGCCTCCGGATGCGCATAGAAGTTATCCCCCAGAATCGGATGGCCCAGCGCCAGCATATGCACCCGCAGCTGGTGTGAGCGGCCGGTAATCGGTTTCAGCGAAACACGCGCACTGTTATCCGCACGATATTCCAGCACCTGATATTCCGTCTGCGCGGCTTTGCCGGTCTCGAAGCAGACCATCTGCTTCGGACGATTTGGCCAGTCGCAAATCAGCGGCAGGTCAACCAATCCCTCTTCCTTCGCCGGATGACCCCAGATGCAGGCCACGTAAGTCTTGGAAGGCTCCCGCTCACGGAACTGTCGTTTCAGCTCGCGCTCAGCAGCCTTAGTCAGCGCCACGACCATCACGCCGCTGGTCGCCATATCCAGTCGGTGGACAGATTCAGCCTGCGGAAAATCACGCTGAACCCGCGTCATCACGCTATCTTTATGTTCGTCCAGCCGACCGGGTACCGAGAGCAGACCGCTGGGTTTGTTCACCACCATGATGTGCGCATCCTGATAAAGGATGTGCAGCCAGGGTTCACGCGGTGGATTGTAAGGTTCCATGGGGCTTTCCAAAAATAAGGGGCCATGCGGCCCCTGAGCTTACTGGTGTGTCACCACAATCAGGCGCAGCGCGTCGAGACGCCAGTTGGCCTGATCGAGACTTTCCAGCACCTGTTCACGGTTGCTTTCCAGCGCCTCGACTTCATCGTCACGGATGTTCGGGTTCACCGCCTTCAGGGCGTTGAGACGGGAGAGTTCTGCGCCCAGCTTCTCGTTCGCTTCGGCACGCGCAGCATCAATCACCGCACGCGCTTCACTGACCACGCTCTCTTCGCCCTGGGTCAGAATCGCATGCACATCCTGCTGCACCGCATTCACCAGTTTACTGGCGGTATGACGGTTAACCGCATTCAGCTGACGGTTAAAGCTTTCGAACTCCACCTTGCCCGCCAGGTTAGTGCCTTTGGTATCCATCAGCAGACGGATTGGCGTCGGCGGCAGGAAGCGAGTCAGTTGCAGATGCTTCGGTGCCTGCGCTTCAACCACATAGATCAGCTCGACCAGCAGCGTCCCCACCGGCAGCGCCTTGTTCTTCAGCAGTGACAGTGCGCTGCTGCCGGTATCGCCCGACAGAATCAGATCCAGACCGTTGCGGATCAGCGGATGTTCCCAGGTAATGAACTGGGTATCTTCGCGTGACAGCGCCTGATCGCGGTTGAAGGTAATGGTGCAGCCATCTTCCGGCAGGCCAGGGAAATCGGGCACCAGCATGTGGTCGGAAGGGGTCAGCACAATCAGGTTATCGCTGCGATCTTCCTGATTGATACCAACGATATCAAACAGGTTGAGCGCGAAGTTCACCAGGCCGGTGTCGTTATCCTGCTCGCTGATGGCATTGGCCAGCAACTGAGCCGATTCGCCGCCGTTGGAGTTCAGCTCCAGCAGGCGATCGCGACCCTGTTCCAGCTGCAGTTTCAGCGCGTCATGCTGTTTACGGCAGTCGGTGATAAACGCATCAAAACCTTCGCTGTTTTCCGGCGCGGCCAGATAGCCGATCAGTTGCGAATGGACGCTGTCATAGATTGTCCGGCCGGTCGGGCAGGTGTGTTCAAACGCGTCCAGCCCTTCGTGATACCAGCGCAGCAGCACCGCCTGTGCGGTCTGCTCCAGCCACGGCACCAGAATCTGAATATCGTGCGCCTGACCGATACGATCCAGACGACCGATACGCTGCTCCAGCAGGTCCGGGTTAAACGGCAGGTCGAACATCACCAGACGGCTGGCAAACTGGAAGTTACGGCCTTCAGAACCGATCTCGGAGCACAACAGCACCTGCGCACCATTCTCTTCTGAGGCGAACCAGGCGGCAGCCCGGTCACGTTCAATGATCGACAGACCCTCGTGGAACACCGCTGCACGGATACCTTCGCGTTCACGCAGTACCTGCTCCAGCTGCAGCGCGGTGGCCGCTTTGGCGCAGATCACCAGCACTTTCTCTTTGCGGTTGGTGGTGAGATAGCCCATCAGCCATTCCACGCGCGGATCGAAGTTCCACCAGGTGCCGCTGTCGCCTTCAAATTCCTGATAGATCTGCTCCGGATAGAGCAGGTCACGCGCCCGCTCTTCTGCACTTTTGCGCGCGCCCATAATGCCGGAGACTTTAATCGCCGTCTGATACTGCGCAGGCAGCGGCAGGCGGATCTGGTGCAGCTCGCGTTTCGGGAAGCCTTTAACCCCATTACGGGTGTTACGGAACAGCACGCGGCTGGTGCCGTGGCGGTCCATCAGCATGGAGATCAGCTCCTGACGCGCTTCCAGCTTGCCGTCACGGTCGCTGTTGGCAACCTGCAGCAGCGGCTCGATGTCCTGCTCGCCGACCAGATCGTTGATCCGGTTCATCTCCTCCTGGGAGATCGCTTTATCTGCCAGCAGCGCCGTAACGGCATCCGCGATCGGGCGGAAATGCTGCTGCTCTTCAACAAAGGCCGCGAATTCATGGAAACGGTTTGGATCGAGCAGGCGCAGACGGGCGAAGTGACTCTCCATGCCCAGCTGCTCAGGCGTTGCAGTCAGCAGCAGAACGCCGGCGGTTTTCTCAGCCAGTTGTTCGATAACCTGATATTCACGGCTTGGCTCACCTTCTGACCAGGCCAGATGGTGCGCTTCATCGACCACCAGAAGATCCCATTCGGCATCGGCCAGCATCTCAAGACGCTGCTTGTTACGGCGCACGAAGTCGAGCGAGCAGATAATCAGCTGCTCCGTTTCAAACGGGTTATCACTGTCGTGCTGCGCTTCGGTATAACGGTCGTCGTCAAACAGCGCAAAGCGCAGGTTAAAGCGACGCAGCATCTCGACCAGCCACTGGTGCTGCAGGGTTTCTGGCACCACGATCAGGACGCGATCGGCACGGCCAGCCAGCAACTGCTGCTGGATGATCATCCCGGCTTCAATAGTTTTACCCAGGCCAACTTCATCGGCCAGCAGGACGCGCGGCGCATGGCGGCGGCCGACATCGTGGGCGATATGCAGCTGGTGAGGGATCAGGTTGGTGCGCATGCCGCGTAAGCCGCTGATTGGCAGACGATATTGCTCACTCTGGTATTTACGGGCGCGGAAGCGCAGGGCAAAACGATCCATCCGGTCGAGCTGGCCGGCAAACAGGCGATCCTGCGGCTTACTGAACACCAGCTTGCTGTCGAGCATGACTTCGCGCAGCATCACTTCGCTCTCTTCGGTATCCAGACGGGTACCGATATAGGTCATCAGGTCATTTTCGTTGCGTACTTCATCGACGCGCATCTGCCAGCCTTCGTGGCTGGTGATGGTATCACCCGGATTAAAGATGACGCGGGTAACCGGCGAATCGTTGCGGGCGTAGAGGCGGTTTTCCCCCGTGGCCGGAAACAGCAGGGTGATCATGCGGGTATCGATCGCCACCACGGTGCCCAGTCCCAGTTCACTTTCCGTATCACTAATCCAGCGCTGACCTAATGTAAAAACCATATATTTTTTGCTCGAATTTTAACGTTTTTAGAGGTGTTCCCAAAGCTCAGGCAATAGCGTTACCGCCAGACAACAAGGCCTGGAGCGTACTTAAGAGCGGTGAGTTTCAGGAAGGGCGCTATGGTACTGGATGGCAGGACGTTCGTCACCTGTCAAAAAAGCCCCAGCTGTCCGGTAATAAGTGTAGCAAAGTCCCCTTCGACAAAAGGCAGAATCCCCTCTGCGACCGGCTGAAGTTGCTTCGTCACGTAGTGGTCATAGTCCAGCGGCGTGCTGCGCGCCTCCAGTGGCTCGGGGCCTGCGGTAGCGATGACATAACGGATCCGGCCACCATTCTGGTACTGCAAGGGCCGGTTTAATTTACGATTGTGCTCATCGGCCAGCCTGGCGGCGCGCACGTGCGGGGGCACGTTTCGTTCATATTCTTTCAGCGGACGCCGCAGCCGCTTTTTGTAGATCAGCTGATCGTCGAGTTCACCCGCCAGCAACTGCGCCACGGTTGTACGGATATAATCCTGCCACGGCTGACGGTGGAAGATACGGTGGTAGAGCTGCTGCTGGAACGCTTTTGCCAGCGGCGTCCAGTCTGTCCGCACCGACTCCAGCCCCTTAAAGACCATGCGCTCACCGGCGGCGTCACGAATCAGTCCGGCGTAGCGTTTCTTGCTGCCCTGTTCCGCACCACGAATGGTCGGCATCAGAAAACGGCAGAAGTGGTTTTCATACTCCAGTTCCAGTGTGCTGGTCAGCCCCTGCGTCTGCTGCAGATGGTCGCGCCACCAGGCGTTCACTTTCTGCACCAGCTGCTGACCAATCGCGGCGGCATGTTCTTCACTGTGCGCCGACTTCAGCCAGACAAAGGTAGAGTCGGTGTCGCCATAGATGACGTCGTAGCCTTCCGCCTCAATCAGCGTACGGGTCTGCTGCATGATGGCGTGACCGCGCAGCGTAATAGAGGAGGCGAGCCGCGGATCAAAGAAGCGGCAGGCGCTGGTGCCCAGCACACCGTAAAAGGCGTTCATGATGATTTTCAGCGCCTGGGACAGCGGCTGATTATTCTGCTTTTTCGCCGCTTCGCGACCCAGCCAGATCTGTTCAACAATCGCAGGCAGGCAGTGGGTATGCCGCGAAAAACGCGCTTCCCGGAAACCCTCAATCGAATCGGCATCATCAGGGTGGGCCAGCCCTTCCACCAGACCCACCGGGTCGATCAGGAAGGTGCGGATAATCGACGGGTAGAGGCTTTTGTAATCCAGCACCAGCACTGAGTCATACAGGCCGGGGCGCGAATCCATCACATAACCGCCAGGACTGGCTTCCGGGGTCACATCACCCATGTTCGGGGCGACAAACCCGGCGCGATGCATCCGCGGAATATAGAGATGACCAAAGGCCGCTACCGAACCGCCATGGCGATCCACCGCCAGTCCATTGACCGCCGCGCGTTCCAGCAGAAACGGCATAATCGCCGTTTTGTGAAAAATGCGCGTCACCAGTTCGCAGTCTTTCAGGTTGTAGCGCGCCAGCGCCGGTTTATCGTTGGCAAAGCGCCAGTTGATCTCCTCCATGCGCTGCCAGGGATTATCAATCGCTTTTCCTTCTCCCAGCAGTTGCTGCGACACGGACTCCAGGCTGAATGAGGGGAAATCCCAGAACGCCGATTTCAGCGCGTCAATGCCATCGATAATCAACCGGCCACTGGCCTGAGCGAAAAATACGCCGGGTTTGAAGCCATGTTCACGCCACTCCAGCGCGGCCTGCTGGCGTCCCAGGCGCAGCGGAATGCCGTAACGATCGGCATGCTTTTGCAGTACCCGCAGGTCAAACTGCACGACGTTCCAGCCAATTAAGACATCCGGATCATGCTCTGCAAACCACTGGTTCAGCGCTTCAAGTAACTGCGGCCGGCTGTCGAGATAGATCAGCTCGAAATCCAGCGTGCTGGCATCACCGTTGGCCGGGCCGAGCATAAAGACCTGGCGCTGACCGCATCCCTCCAGCCCGATGCAGTAAAGCTCGCCATGCTGTGTGGTTTCAATGTCCAGCGAGACCCATTTCAGCGGCGGGCGATAGTCGGGATGGGGTTTGAGCCGCGCATTGACTACGCTGTCACCGCGCTGTTCGCCGTCAAACCAGACCGGCGCGGTAATAAAACGCTCCATCAGGTAGCGCTCCGGCGGACGGATATCGGCTTCATAGACCGGAATACCCTCTTCGCGCAGCCGTTTTTCAATGCGCTGTAGCTGGCGGTTCTGCTGGCAGTAGAGGCCAAAAACCGGGCGACGCCGAAAATCTTTCAGCGCCAGCGACTGGATCCGAAACTGACGTTCATCTTTCAGTAATTCGCTGACCTGCGCCTGAAATTCCTCAGGAATAAACGCGACGGACTCCTGCACCGGCAGCACCACGCGCTGCGCGCCCGCATCGGTCGCGAGCCAGAGGATAATTTCGGTGCCATGCGGGCTGTCGCGCCAGTGGCGGGTGAGCAGAAAACCTGCGCGGGGCATATTCAGATGTTCTCCAGACTCAGCATTTCAGGATGAGAAAACCGCTTCAGTATAACATGGATATTTATACAGTTCCCGCCACCCGGTTTTGTCAACATTGTCCTACAATTCTTGCCTTGACGCTGTGTGGCTGGCTCAGGACAATCCAGCCTTCTGCTTTTACTTAGGATGATTATGGAAGCCTGGATTCAACAACTGATTACGCAGTCTCTGGAGTGGGCGCTGTTTGCCGTTGCGCTGGTGACGTTTCTGGAGTCGCTGGCGCTGGTCGGGCTGTTGCTGCCAGGTACGGTGATGATGGCCAGTCTGGGCGCGCTGGTCGGCAGTGGCGAGCTTGGCCTTTACCCGGCCTGGGCGGCGGGCTTTGCGGGCTGCCTGATTGGTGACTGGGTTTCCTACGGCATCGGCTGGAAATTTCAGGGGCCGCTGCATCGCTGGAAGTATCTGCAAAAGTATAAAGGCCTGCTGGATAAAACCGAGCACGCCCTGCATCAGCACAGCATGTTTACGATTCTGGTCGGACGCTTTGTTGGCCCCACGCGTCCGCTGATCCCGCTGGCGGCTGGTATGCTGGAGCTGCCGGTGCGTAAATTCCTGCCGCCGAACATTATCGGCTGCATTCTCTGGCCGCCGCTCTATCTGCTGCCCGGTATTCTGGCGGGTGTGGCGATCGATGTGCCCAAAGCCGCGCAGGGCGGCAGCTTTAAATGGCTGTTACTCGGCGCAGCACTGCTGATCTGGCTGGGTGTCTGGTTATGCTGGCGCTGGTGGCGCAGCGGCAAGAGTCGCGACTGGGCATCGGCCTGGCTGCCGCCTGAGCGCCTGCGCTGGGCAGGGCCGCTGGGGCTGGTGATTGCCGTCGCGGCTTTCGTCGGTATTCAGTTCCATCCGATGATGCCCATTTTCCGTCATCTGCTGTGGCAGGTTTTCTTCGCCTGAATCGCTTAACGACGCGGGATGCCGAGCACGTCGGCCTCCCGCGTGTTGCCCGACAGTAACTGTCGGGTCTCACCATCCCAGTAAACCCGGCCATCCACAATCACCACACTGCGCGGCGCAATCTGCTGGGCATCTTCCAGACTGTGCGACACCATCAGCAGCGTGATGCTGCGCGCTTCACACACCGAACGCACCAGCTGCAGCATCTCTCCACGCAGCGCGGGATCCAGTGCAGAAAAAGGCTCATCCAGCAGCAGCACCGGACGGTCACGCAGCAGACAGCGTGCCAGCGCCACGCGCTGTCGCTGTCCACCGGACAGCTCGCCCGGCAGGCGCGTCAGCAGATCGCCTAATCCTACCTGATCGGCCAGCGCAGCAAGCTGCTGGCGCTGCCCGGCGCTCAGCTTCAGTCCGGGGTGCAATCCCAGCGCCATGTTCTGCTGCACGCTGAGGTGCGGAAACAGGTTGTTCTCCTGAAACAGCATCGACACGGGCCGTCTGGCCGGCACGCTGTGGGTGTGCTCCTGGCCGTCAATCATCAGGGTGCCCTGTTTCACCGGCAGGAAACCGGCAATCAGGCTCAGCAGAGTGCTTTTACCGGCCCCGCTGGGGCCGAGGATCGCGATGCGCTCGCCGCGGGTGGCGTTGAGACTAAAGCGCATCGGCAGATGCTGATAAAGGTACGTGAGGTTATTCAGTGTCAGCATGGCGGCCTGGTAATTTTTCCATCAGGGTGAACAGCAACAAACAGAGCAGTAGCAGCAGCAGCGCGGTCACTGCACCGTCAGCACCGCGATAGGCACCGATCTGTTGATAGAGGTAGAACGGCAGGGTGCGGAAATCGGCAGTACCAAACAGCGCCACCACACCAAAATCACCGATCGACAGCACGCAGGCAAAGGCCAGCGCCTGGGCCAGCGGACGTTTCAGCGCCCGCAGTTCAATCAGCCGCAGCCGGTTCCAGCCGTGGATATTCAGCGACTCACAGAGTCTGCCGTAACGCTCCGCGACGTCACGCATCGGGTTCTCCAGCACTTTCAGCGCATAGGGAATGGCGATCAGCGCATTGGTGAAGATCACCAGACCGTCCGCCGACGCCGGCAGGCCAATGGTGGCGTTAAACAACAGGAAAAAGCCGGTGGCGAGCACGATGCCTGGCATCGCCAGAATCAGCATGCCGCTGGTGTCGATAAGGGTTGCCGCCGCCGGGCGCTGACGCAGGCGCAGCTCGCGACTGCTCCACAGCAGCATCATGGTCAGCACCACACAGAGCAGACCGGCGCCGGTGGCGATGCGCAGTGAGGTAAACGTCGCCTGCCAGAGTGCAGGCTGCGCCAGCGCGCCGCGCAGTCCGCCGTGCAGACCATCGATGATGACCGCCGCCAGCGGGGGCAGCAGCAGGATCAGCGCCAGCAGGATCAGCAGCGCATCAACCAGCTGCGCCCCGCGCGAATCCTGCGGATCGCGCCAGCCGTTCAGCTGGCTGGTTCCGGCGGGAATCGCCTTGCTGAAGCGCTGGCTGAGCAGCACCAGCGTCACGCAGCAGCCAAGCTGGATCAGCGCCAGCAGTGCTGCGCGTCCGGGATCGTAGTCATAACTCAGTGCCTGGAAAATCGCCAGCTCGATGGTCGTCGCCTGCGGGCCGCCGCCCAGCGAGAGCACGGTAGCAAAGCTGGCGAAACAGAGCATGAAGATCAGCGCGCCGGTCGGCAGCAACTGACGCCGCAGCCATGGCCACTCCAGCAGACGAAAATGGTGCCAGCCGCGCAGGTCGAGCTGTGCCGCCAGCTGACGCTGTTCCGCCGGAATGCTTTCCAGCGCCTGCAGCATCAGGCGGGTCGCCAGCGGCAGGTTAAAGAAGACGTGCGCCAGCAAAATGCCCGGCAGACCGTAGGGAGAGAAGTGGTAATCAATTCCTGCCAGCTGGCACAGCTGCGCCAGCCAGCCGACACGACCATAGACGGTGAGCAGACCAAATACCGCCACCAGCACCGGCAGCACCAGGGTCATGGCGCACAGACGCAGCAGCAGCTGACGGCCAGGGAAACGGCGTCGATAGAGCGCGCGCGCCAGCGGCATCGCCGGCAGCAGCGACAACAGCGCGGAGAGCAGCGCCTGACCAAAAGAGAAGGCGATAACGTGATGCAGGTAATCATCCTGCAGCAAGCTGCGCCAGTCATTCTCTGGCGCGGCGCTCCAGAGTGCACCGAAGGCCAGCAGCGCCACGCTGATTAACAGCAGCGTGGCGAGCGAACCGGGGATAAGCCAGCGCGGCATCAGCGGCTGACGGCGCGTTGCCACTGGCTGATCCAGCCTGAACGCTGGCTGGCAACCTCTTCCGGCGAGAACTGCAGGGCGGTGGAGGGCACAGTGAGCGCGCTAAAACCGGCAGGCAGCGGCGTGTCGATTACCGGGTACATCCAGTTACCGGTCGGGATAGTGCGCTGGAAGTCGGGTGACACCATAAACTTCATAAACTGCTGTGCCAGCGCTGGCTGTTTGCTGCTGGCTAACTGCGCGGCAACTTCAACCTGCAGATAGTGGCCCTCTGCAAACGGCGCGGCGGCATAGTTCTCCTTTTTCTCTTCGATGATGTGGTAAGCCGGTGAGGTGGTGTAGCTCAGCACCAGATCGCCTTCGCCCTTGAGGAACAGGCCATAGGCTTCACTCCAGCCTTTGGTCACCGTCACGGTTTTCTGCGCCAGCTTTTGCCACGCCTGCGGTGCCTGATCGCCATAGACTTTCTGCATCCACAACAGCAGACCTAAGCCGGGGGTGCTGGTACGGGGATCTTCGTAGATCACCCGCCACTTCTCCGGGCTGTCGACCAGCTCTTTCAGGCTTTTTGGCGGATTCTTCAGCCGGGTTTTGTCATAGACAAACGCGAAGTAGCCATAATCAAACGGCACGAAGGTGGTGTTGTGCCAGCCGCCGGGCAGTTTTAATTTCGAGGCATCGACCTGACTTTCGGCAAACAGACCGGTTTTCTGTGCCGCCTGTACCAGATTGTTATCCAGCCCCAGAACCAGATCGGCTTTGCTGTTTTTCCCTTCCATGCGCACGCGGTTCAGCAGCGACACGCCATCTTCCAGCGTGACGAATTTCAGTTCGCAGTTGCACTGCGCCTCGAAGGCTTTTTTAACCGCCGGGCCAGGGCCCCAGTCAGCGGAGAAGGAGTCGTAGGTGTAGACCGTGAGAACCGGCTTAGCCGCCAGAACGGGGGCGGAGAGTAACAGCAGCACCGGCAGAACTTTGTTTAACACTTTGCGCTCCTTCAGGAGAATAGGGGATGAGTCGCAAAGGATCTGAGCACAGAGGCCTCCCAAATCCCTACGTCGGTATTAACCGAATCAGGTTCGACGGGTATCTCTCAGCTGCTTGCTGGTGGCAGGCGGCACCCCGTTGAGAACGTCACATTCTAGTCATTTCAGCGCCAGGGCGAAAGCCTCACAGCGCGGGTGGCGCGAACCAGGCGGATTTAAAATCAAACCAGCCCAGCGTATTCATCCGAACGCCGCGCATGCTGCGCTGACCTTCAAGCAGCAGCCAGTGGTGAAACAGCGGATGAAGACCCGCTTCTTCGACTAACTGTTTACTCCATTCAGCCAGCGGCAGCGTTTTCTCGCGCCAGCGAGCCGCATCGCTGTGCCAGTCGATCGGCAGACAGTGATGCAGCAACGGGATCTCATAAAGCTGCGCAAACAGAGAGTAATTCAGCGGCAGGGTAAAGTTCACGCTGCCAAGCCAGATGTCACTTTCCGCTTCGCCCTGGTACCAGCTTTCGTAGCTGATTTCGCGGGTTTCCAGCGTGACGCCATGCTCTGCCAGCAGCGGACGCAGCGCGTTAGCGATGCCTTCATGTTCAACGTGCTGGCTGTACCAGGTCAGCGTCAGGTGGGTTAAGCCGGCCGGCTTTTCCACTGGCGTAAGGTCGCGCCGGTGATGCCAGCGCGGCAGCAGGCCATACGCCGGAAACCAGTAGCGCTGGTAGCCGACACCGGCGTGATTGAGCAGGGCGATAGGATTAAACAGGTAGCTGACCCAGCGCCGGACCGCCTCGTTGCGTCCCTGCTCTGAACGCTGGTCGAACAGCAGATAGTAGCAGCCCTCTTCAAGACGACTCTCCTCCTGAATCTCATCGGCTCCGTCGCCCTGCAGGCGGACACCGGCATAGACCAGCTCATCGCTGATGTCGGGCAATACCCAGATAGAGACATCATCAATCAGGGCGCGAAAACCAAAATAGTCATCAAACGCCTCGATCTTCAGCTGACTCTCCTGATTGCGGATCACCCGGTAAGGACCGGTGCCAACCGGCTGGCGGGCAAAATCGTGCAGCGTCGGCCATTCGCGCGGCAGGATCATCGCACTGACGCTGCCCAGCAGCCAGGGCAACCCTTCATCGGGCTGGCTTAAGCGGATATCCAGCGTCCAGGGCGCGGGCGAGTCGATCTGCTCGATATGGGAAAAGAGCGGATGGGGGCGCTGACGCTCGAGCGTGGCCAGCACATCCTCCATCTCCAGTTCTCTGCCGTGATGGAAGCGAATCGCCGGACGCAGAAAAAAGCGCCAGTGAAGCGGAGAACTCTGCTGCCAGTGGTGCGCAATATCGGGCTCGATTTCCCCGTTTTCCTCATTTATCCGCGTCAGACCGTTGAAAATCTGTCGCGCAATGTGGGTTTCGGAGCGCCGCAGCGGCGAACCGGGCAGCAGATTGAGCAGCGGACGATAGTAGAGCACTCGCAGGATATGCTTGCCCTGACGGAAACTGCGCCCCAGGTGCGCGGCGATCATCTGTCGCACCTGATTTTTATCGCCCACCAGCTGGACCAGCTGATCGATGCGATCCTGCTCCAGCAAATCCTCGGCACGCTGCTGCTGCAAAGCCAGTCCGGTATAGCAGAAGGTAAGCTGTGAACGCTTGCCGCGCCCGGCTTCCGCCTGCCAGATCAGCCAGCCCGCGGCCTGCATCCGGTTGAGCAGATTGCGCATATGGCGGCGCGAGCAGTGCAGCAGGTCAGCCAGTTCGCTAAGGGTAATCTCCTGCGTTTGTCCCTGACAGCTCTGCCACAGGCGAATGAACTGCTGCTTCAGACGTGATGAGGACATAAAAGAGGAACTCCTGGTCAAAAGCGCTCTGTTTTTCTTGCCCTATTTTAAGAGCAAACTTTGCGTTATGGGAAGAGCGGGAGGCATTCAGCACTGAATGGCGTTCGACCCTGACTTCGCTGTTCAGCGGAGTGCTTTTCTGAGTAGGGTGCATTTACACCGCCAGCAGATGATCTCTGCTGGCTTTTTTCATATTGCGCGGTATCGTCTACCCTTCTTTTCCCCTCTGTTTGTTCTGTAAGGGATTTCGGTATGAAATCGCTGTTAACGCGGCAGCGCCGCATCAATCCGGTTTACCTCGCATTTATGGTCGCTTCGTTCATGCTGGGCATTGCGGGCGCGCTGCAGGCGCCGACGCTCAGCCTGTTTTTGACGCGCGAGGTGCAGGCGCGGCCCTTCTGGGTCGGACTGTTTTTCACCATCAATGCGGTGGCCGGTATCGTGGTGAGCATGCTGGTGGCAAAGCGCTCTGACAGCGTCGGCGATCGTCGTCATATCATTCTCTTCTGCTGCCTGATGGCGCTGGTCAATGCGCTGCTGTTTGCCTTTACCCGCCACTATCTGACCTTGCTGACGCTGGGCGTGCTGCTGTCGGCGCTGGCCAGCGTCTCGATGCCTCAGCTGTTTGCGCTGGCGCGGGAATATGCCGATCAGTCGGCGCGTGAAGCGGTGATGTTCAGTTCGGTGATGCGTGCGCAGCTGTCGCTGGCGTGGGTGATTGGGCCGCCGCTCTCCTTCGCGCTGGCGCTGAACTACGGCTTTGTGACGCTATTTATGGTGGCCGCCGCGCTGTTTCTGATCTGTATCCTGCTGGTCTGGTTCACCGTGCCGTCGGTGCCTCGTTCGCAGCCCCTGATGCAAAGCGGTGGGCTGCCGTTAAGTGGCTGGCGCGATCGCGATGTGCGTTTGCTGTTCCTCGCCTCAGTCGCGATGTGGACCTGCAACACTATGTATATCATCGATATGCCGCTCTATATCAGCACCACGCTGGGGCTGCCTGAGAAGCTGGCCGGTCTGCTGATGGGGACGGCGGCGGGGCTGGAGATCCCGGTGATGCTGCTGGCCGGACATTACGCACGGCGTATCGGCAAGCGCCGGTTAATGCTGATCGCGGTGGCGGCTGGCGTACTGTTTTATCTGGGGCTGGTGCTGTTCAATTCCCGCACGTCGCTGATGGTGTTGCAGCTGTTTAACGCGGTGTTTGTCGGGATTATTGCTGGCATAGGGATGCTGTGGTTTCAGGATCTGATGCCAGGACGGCCTGGTGCAGCGACCACCATGTTCACCAACTCGATCTCGACCGGCATGATTCTGGCTGGTGTCATTCAGGGCACGCTCAGTGAGCGGCTGGGACATGAGGCGGTTTACTGGCTGGCATTCGGGCTGGCGATTGTGGCGCTGGTGATGTCGGCACGGGTGCGCGACGTATAAAGAAGAAGGGCGACCCGATGTCGTAATGCCAGTCAGTTAAGCGACAGGGGATAACGCAGTCTGGTGCCGGGCAGGGGCTGGCGGTCCTCGCGCCGCTGCGCGGTTCCTTCAC
>NZ_SBFD01000015.1:0-67064 GCF_014156615.1 Pantoea pleuroti
CGGGCGAAAGGCGGGGCGGCACAGGATGTGCCATCCCCGGCGGTCCGTCAGGCAGGCGAATGAAGTGAAGGAACCGCGTAGCGCCGCGAGGACCGCCAGCCCCTGCCCGGCACCAGACTGCGTTATCACCTGTCGCTTAACTGGCTGGCATTAGCCCGGCAGGCGCGTTTTTATTTAATCCGATGCGGTTAATCTTCCTGCTGGAACTGCGCCATCACGGCCTGCTCACACTGCTGTTCGTTGACGCGCAGTTTGGCACGCTCATCATCACCCAGCTGCAGCCAGGCACTGGCCACTTCACGCGCGGACTCTTCATCAAACTCGGGCTGATTCATCGCCGACGGCGACTGACTGCGCGCCACGGTCGATTTCATCTGTTCGACATACTGATCCGCGCTGGCGACCTTTTTCTCGCCGCTGACAATGTGGCACAGCTGACTGGCATAGACATTCTGCTCAGTGTCAGCCTCGTCCGCCGCCAGCGCACTGCCGGTGGCGAGCATGCTCAGCAGCACTATCTGAGTTACTTTCATTCTTAACTCCTGTTAGTTCGGGTTAAACCTTACGCTGAAGGGCTTCAAGGCGTTTCTGACGCCAGTTCAGCAATGGTGACACGGTGGTGCCGTGGACCACCACGCTGCAGACCACCAGCGTTAGCGCCATATTGGTCATAATTTCCATCTGCGGGCCTTGCATGCCGTGCGTCCAGGCATAGGCGATGTAGTTCAGGCTGCCAATGCCGCGGATGCCCAGCCAGCCAATCAGCAAACGCTGCCCCAGCGGCAGCCCGGCGCGCAGCGTCACCAGCCAGACGGCCAGTGGCCGCACCACCACAAACAGCACCAGGCCGATCAGCACGCCGTAGATGTTCCAGTGCTGCGCCAGCGTGACGCCCAGCACCACCATCATGCCAGCCGCCAGTAAACGTTCAATAGTATCGCCAAAAGAGAGGGCGTCGCCTACTACAAACCCGATCGACTTCACCATATTGTTGTCGCCCTGATGCGCCAGGCGTTTGTTAGGGTTCACCAGTGCTTCAGAGGGCAGCACGCGCTCGTCGTCAGAGAGATCGTCCGGCTGATGGCGACGGAACACGCCCATCTCAGCACGGCGTAATCCCAGCCCGGCGGCGAAGGCAGCCAGGAAGCCGGAGGCACCCAGCCACTCCACCAGTGAATAACTCAGCGCAATCAGCGCCAGCGCCAGGAAATCATTGGGCGCCACGTCGCCATTAGCATTGCGCAGTCGGGTCGCCAGCAGGCCAATTAACTGCCCCAGCACGAAACCGATGATCAGACCGCCGCCAATTGCCCAGAGCACCTCTACCGCACCCCAGTGCCCCAGCATTGCCACGTTCAGGCTTTCGCCATTAAACAGCAGCAGCGCCAGCATCAGCAGCGGCAGCGCGGAACCATCATTCATGCCCGCTTCACTGGAGATCGCCACGCGCAGCGAGTCATCATCCTGCGCATCGTTGACCGAGATTAAGCTCGCCAGCACCGGATCGGTCGGCGCGACAATGGCACCAAACGCCAGCGCAATCGGCCAGTCTAATCCCACAAGGAAGTGCGACAGCAGGGTCATCGCGGCCACGGTCAGCAGCATGGCAGGAAAAGCCAGTTTCAGCCCGGTTTGCCAGCAGTTGTTTTGCAGCGGCTGACGCAGCTTGAGGCCGGTGATGAACAGCGAGGCAGCCATGGTGATTTCAGTGATGTGCGCCACGGCTTCGGAATGGGTGACGATATCGATATGGATAACATCAAATCCCCACGGGCCGCACAGCATGCCCGCGATAAGGAACAGACCAAATGAGGTAACTGGCCCCCGGTGAATCCAACCGGAAGCCAGCGACATCAGCAGCAGGAGGCCGCCCGTCGCTGCTGTCCAGGCTAAAAAGTTCATAACACTCCAGATTATTTCGGGTTTATGAATAAGCCTGGCACATTTTTTGACGGGCGAGGTGTCAGTTTTTCAGGTGACGACTGGCGAAGCGGACCGCCAGCGCGGCTGCACCGGCTAAGGTCGAGAGCGCAACCACGCCATTCCAGCCCCAGTGTGCCAGCGCCAGACTTCCCAGCGCCGCACCGGTGGCCATACCGATAAACACCACGGTAAACAGCAGCGCATTCAGGCGACTGCGCGCTTCCGGCGCCAGGCCATAGACCAGCGTCTGATGGGCCACCAGCGTGGCCTGCACCCCTAAATCGAAGCCGATGGTACAGAGGACAATCAGCGCCATCTGGGCCGGCATCGGCAGCAGCGGCAGCAGAAACATCAGCGCAAAGGAGATCGTTACCAGCGCGGCGCCAGCCTGCGTGACCCTTGCCGGACCGATGCGGTCAGCAAAACTGCCCGCCAGCGGTGCCGCCATGGCACCCGCCGCACCGGCTAAACCAAACGCCCCGGCCACGGCACTGTCCAGATGAAAGCGGTCGCTGAGCATTAACGCCAGCGTCGACCAGAAGGCGCTAAAACCCACTGACAGCAGTCCCTGAGCCAGTGCGGCACGACGTAGCGTCTGATGGTGACGCCACAGGTGCACCAGCGACAGCAACAGGCGCGGATAGCTCACCGAGGTGCCTGGCGCGAAACGCGGCAGTACCCGCCACAGCGTCAGCGTAATCAGCAGCACCGCCAGTGCGGCGATCATGTACATGGTGCGCCAGCCGAAATACTCCGCCACCACTCCGCTGACCACCCGCGACAGCAGGATCCCAACCAGCAGCCCGGTCATCACCGTGCCGACTGTTTTACCCCGGCTGCGTTCCGGGGCCAGCGCCGCCGAAGCGGGCACAATATCCTGCGCCACGGTGGCGGTCAGGCCGGTGATAAAACTGGCAATCAGCAGCGCGCTGAGTCCACCGGAAAAACCACACAGCAGCAGCGCCGCCACCAGCATTAAGCCTTTGATAAAGATAATGGTGCGCCGGTCATGGCGATCGCCCAGCGGAGCCAGCAGCAGAATACCCAGCGCATAGCCCGCCTGGGTCAGCATCGGCACCATGCCGACCGCGCCAATACCGGCGTTAAACTGCTTGCTGATGATATCCAGCATCGGCTGGCTGTAGTAGATCGACGCGACGCTGAGTCCGGCACCGGCGGCCAGGGTAAACACCAGCGGCGCAGAGAGCGGTTCATTTTGGGTCTGGGTCTGTATGGCTGACATGCTGTAATCCTCATCATTTCGTCCTGCCATTAAAGCGCATTGCGGTTATACGCGGTAGACTGATATCAGGCAAAACCGTTATGCGTGGTGCGTATGAATAACCCAAACAGCAGCGATCGCATCGAACTGATGCAGACTTTTATCCGTATTGTCGAAAGCGGCAGCTTATCCGCCGCCGCCGCGCAGCTCGGCACGACACAACCCACCGTCAGCCGCCGATTGCAGAGCCTGGAGCAGCGGCTGGGCCTCAAGCTTATCCTGCGTACCACCCATGCGCTGAAGCTTACCGATGATGGCGAGCGCTGCTACGCCCAGGCGCGACAGCTGCTGGCGACCTGGCATGCGCTGGAGGATGAGCTGACCGGGGCCAGCGATGACCCGGTCGGTACGCTGCGGGTTCGCGCCCCACACGCCTTTGGTCAGGATCAGCTGATCGCCCCGCTGGTGGACTATCTGCACCGTTATCCCCGGCTCAATATTGAGTGGATGCTGAATGACCGCACGCCCGACTTTATGGCGGAGAATGTGGACTGTGCCATTCAGGTCGGCGCGCCAACCGATCCTTCGGTGGTGGCGATACTGCTGGCAGAAGTGCCGCGTATTGTGGTGGCCGCCCCGCACCTGCTGGCGCAGCAGCCGCCGATAGAGCGGGTTGAACAGCTGCGCGATCTGCCGTGGCTGGCACTGACCAGTTTTTACCGTAACGAAGTGGCGTTGCAGAAGATTGACGACGGCCAGCCGGTAAACCTGGCGATTACGCCCCGGCTGAGCAGCGACAGTTTATATGCGGTGCGCAAAGCGGCACTGGCTGGGATGGGAGCCGCGATTGTCTCGTCATGGGCAGTGCAGGAAGATCTGGCGGATGGCAGCCTGGTTCAGCTGATGCCCGCATGGCAGGCACCGCCGCTGCCGGTGTGGCTGACCTATCCCTGGGCGAGTTACTACCCGGCCAGGCTGCAACACTTTTTTGCCATGATCAAAGAGGTGATGCCGCAGCTGGCGGGCACGCGTCCGGCCTCACAGCCAGCGGGTCGTTCAGGGAGAACAGAGCGGAAAGGGTAAAGCAGGCGCCCGCCTCAGCGGGCCGCCAGAGAGGTTACTTCGGTTTTTTATCGCTGCGCGACATCTGATCCAGCCAGCCCATCACAAAGGCGGAGAGCACAAAGGTCAGGTGGATAATCACGTACCACATCAGCTTGTCGTTTTCGACGTTGCGCGCTTCCATAAACACCCGCAGCAGGTGAATCGAGGAGATGGCGACAATGGAGGCGGCGACTTTGTTTTTCAGCGAGCCGGAGTCCATCTTGCCCAGCCAGCTCAGCTTCTCTTTATCTTCGTCGATATCGAGCTTAGAGATGAAGTTCTCATAACCCGACAGCATCACCATCACCAGCAGGCCGCCAACCAGCGTCATATCCACCAGCGACAGCAGCAGCAGGATCAGATCGTTTTCCGCAATGCTGAAAATGTTGGGCAGCAGGTGGAAAATTTCCTGGAAAAATTTAATGGTCAGCGCCAGCAATCCCAGCGAAAGTCCAATGTAAACCGGGGCCAGCAACCAGCGCGATGCATACATCAGGTTTTCGGTAAAACGTTCCATACAATCCCACGAATAATCAAACAGGTCCGGAAGTATAACCGATCAACTGTGAAGTTATTTCAGCCCTTCGTCAGAAATTTCAGGGACCGGCGGCAGTGGCAGCGAGAGACGAAATGCCGCGCCGCCTTCGGCCCTGTTCTCTGCCCAGATCTGACCGCCGTGGCTCTCGATAATGGTTTTACAGATTGCCAGACCCAGCCCGACGCCCGGCACCGCCGACTCTTTGTCGCCCCGCCAGAATTTATCGAATATCCGGCTTAAATCGTCTTCGGCAATGCCCGGTCCGCTATCCCAGACCGAGATCTCCAGCCGTGATGCCGCACGCCAGGCGCGAATGCCGCGTGGTGCGCTGTTACCGGCATACTTCAGGCTGTTCTCAATCAGGTTGGTGAAGACCCGCTCCAGCAGCGTGCTGTCGCCTTTGATCAGCACGATGTCGTCCGGCAGATCGAGCCGGACCTCATGCCCTTTCAGCGACGGTGCCATGCTGCTCAGCGCCCCACCGACCACCTCTTCCAGCGCCAGCCACTCCTCACGCAGGTTGAGGCCGCCCGACTGAATGCGCGCCATATCCAGCATGTTGCTCACCAGCCGGATGGTGCTCAGCGTCTGCTCGCGGATCTGACTCGCCTGCGGCACATATTTTGAGTTGTCGCTGGCCAGGTCGAGCATCAGCATTTCCGCCTGACCAAACAGCACGGTCAGTGGGGTGCGCAGGTCGTGAGACAGCGCCGACAGCAGCGCATTGCGCAGCTGTTCACGCTCCGCCGAGAGCCGGGACGCCGCCTCGCTATGCGACAGCGCCATCCGCTCCAGTGCGTTAGCAATCAGCACCGTAAAGGTTTCCACCAGCCGCTGCTGCTCGGGGATCATCAGTTGACGGAGGTTCTGCGGCTCCACCACCAGCAAACCCCGGCAGTGCGCGCCACTTTTCAGCGGCAGGATCTGATAAGGCACCGCCGGTAAGGTATCGGTGCCCGCACCCGCAGGCTGGCCTTTGCTGTAACTCCATTTAGCAATCGCGCGATCCGGCTCGCTGGCTGGTAACGCATCGCCCACCGGTTGCAGTTCGCCCTGCTCATCCGGCAGCAGCAGCAGGCAGCGCGCCTGTAACGTGGCATCCAGCACCCGCTGGCTGGTGGCGGCAATATCCTGCGGCGTTAACGCACTGCCCAGCGATTTCGCCATCTCATAGAGCTGGCGCGCCCGCTGCTCACGGTAGCGCGCCACCCGCGCCTGATAACGCACGCCTGCCGTGAGATTGCCGACGATTACGCCCACCGCCAGCATCACGCCAAAGGTGACCAGATATTGCAGATCGGAGACCGCCACCGTGCCGGTGGGGGCAACAAAGAAGAGGTCAAAGGCGACGATATTCATCACCGTGGCGATCACCGATGGCCAGCGACCATAGCGCAGCGCCACGATCACTACCGCCAGCAGATAGATCATTACGCAGTTGGCGGGATCGAAACCGATCAGTACCGACTGCCCGGCGGCGGTTACAAGGATACAGAGCACCAGCGCCATCATTACGCCGCGCAGCTGAATACGCCATTTTTCGCTGGTGACGCGGCCATCCGGCAGCGGATGCGGCGCATCCTTCAGCGGCTCATCCAGCGCCACCACCAGCAGGTCGAGATCCGGCCCCAGCTGGCCGAGCCGTTCGGCAAAACTGTCACGCCGCCAGCGACGCAGCGGGCGACGACCCGTGACAATTTTGCCCAGATTGTGCGCGCGGGCGTAGCCCAGTACCGCTTCGGCTTCATCCGGCTCAGAGAGGGTCGCGGTTTCCGCGCCCAGCTCCTGCGCCAGCTGTAATGTGCGCAGAATCGCCCGTCGCCGCGCTTCCGGCAGCCGGTGCAGCCGGGGTGTTTCGACATAGACCGCGTGCCATTCACTGCCGAGCCGTGCCGCCAGTCGGGCGGCGGTGCGCACCAGCTTTTCACTGCCGCTGTCGTCGCCAATGCAGAGCAGAATGGCGTCGCGGGTGTGCCAGACGCGCTCCCGTCCCTGCTGATCGCGCCAGGCGCGCATCTGATCATCCACCCGATCGGCGGTGCGACGCAGGGCCAGCTCACGCAGGGCGAACAGGTTACCTTTGCGGAAAAAGTTTTCGATAGCGCGTTCCGCGCGGTCGCCAATGTAGACTTTGCCCTCTTTCAGCCGCTGCCGCAGATCGTCGGGCGGCAGATCGACCAGCACCACTTCGTCGGCGCTGTCGAAAAAGGGATCGGGCACGGTTTCGCGCACCTGAATGCCGGTGACGCCGCCCACCACATCGTTGAGGCTCTCAAGATGCTGTACGTTGACAGTGGTCAGTACATCGATGCCCGCTTCCAGCAGCTCCTCAATATCCTGCCAGCGCTTGGGATGGCGCGAGCCCTGCACGTTGGTGTGCGCCAGCTCATCCATCAGGATCACCGCCGGATGGCGAGCCAGCGCGGCATCAAGATCAAACTCTGCATGACGCGAGCGGCCGGTTGCGCGACGCGGCAGCAGAGTTAACCCTGTCAGCAGCTGCGCGGTTTCCGGCCGGTCATGGGTCTCTACCACGCCGATTAAGACATCCAGACCCTGCGCACGCAGCCGCTGTGCCTCCTGCAGCATGGCATAGGTTTTACCCACGCCAGCACAGGCACCAAAGTAAATTTTCAGCTGCCCGCGATGAGTCTCGCGGTTAGCCTGCAGCAGCGCGTCGGGATCGGGACGCTGGGGTTCGTGGTTCATCGCTTCCTTAGAGCCTATGCCAGTAGGCGTAATTGTTGCAAACAGTCTGGACACGGACAGCGCGGAACAATCCGTAGTACACGTAGTACGTGAGGATGAGTCGCTGCGCTCGCCCCTTCAGGGCCGCCCTGACGGGCGTTCAGGTTGCTAAAGCAGCCTGTGTGAGCACTGCCCAGGTTCAGACTGACAAATAAAATAGCCTAATGGGCCAGGCTCTTAACACCATTACAGTTCGTTGAGCGCCATATTCAGCTGCAACACGTTGAGGGTCGGTGTGCCGAGGAATGGCAGCAGCGGACGATGCGTCATCTTATCAATCAGCGCCTCGACCTGCGGCAACGGCAACTGGCGGCTGGCGGCGATACGCGGGGCCTGCCAAAGGGCGGCCTGTGGCGAAATATCCGGATCCAGCCCGCTGGCTGAGGCGGTGACCAGTTCAACCGGGACGGCGGCCGGTGCCTGCGGATTGGCGGCCCGCAGCGCAGCGACGCGATCGGCTACCGCTTTGTCCAGCGCCGGGTTGCTGGCGGCCAGATTGCTGCCCCCTGAGGCCAGCGGATTATAAGGTTTATCGCCACTGGCTGAAGGGCGGCCCCAGAAATAGTTGGGCTGGGTAAAGTTCTGGCCAATCAGCGCCGATCCGCGCGCCACGCCATCCTCCTCCAGCAGCGAGCCGCTGGACTGGGACGGAAACAGCCACTGCGCCAGACCGGTGGTGAGCAAAGGATAAACCACGCCGGTAACAAGCGTAAGCAGCAACAACAGTAAAATTGCCGGACGTAACTGACTCATTTTTCTCTCCTCAGGCCATGCCTGAAAACACTAACAGCAGATCGATCGCTTTGATGCCGACAAACGGCACCAGCAGGCCACCCAGACCGTAAATCAGCAGGTTGCGGCGCAGCAGCGCAGCAGCGCTCAGTGGGCGGTAGCTGACGCCTTTCAGGGCCAGCGGGATCAGGAAGACAATCACCAGAGCGTTAAAGATCACCGCCGACAGAATCGCACTGGCTGGCGAGTGCAGGTGCATCACGTTAAGCATGTTGAGCTGCGGATAGGTCGCCGCAAACGCCGCCGGAATGATGGCGAAATATTTCGCCACGTCGTTGGCGATACTGAAGGTGGTCAGCGAACCGCGCGTCATCAGCATCTGTTTACCAATGTGCACCACTTCAAGCAGCTTGGTCGGGTTCGAGTCGAGATCGACCATGTTGCCCGCCTCTTTCGCCGCCTGGGTACCGGAGTTCATCGCTACCGCCACATCCGCCTGCGCCAGTGCTGGCGCATCGTTGGTGCCGTCGCCGGTCATCGCCACTAAACGTCCTTCCGCCTGATACTGGCGGATCAGCGCCAGCTTGGCTTCCGGCGTGGCCTCTGACAGGAAGTCATCCACGCCCGCTTCCGCTGCAATCGCTGCGGCCGTCAGCGGGTTATCGCCGGTGATCATCACCGTTTTGATACCCATTTTGCGCAGTTCGGCAAAGCGCTCTTTGATGCCGCCTTTGACGATATCTTTCAGCGCCACCACGCCCAGCACGTTCGCGCCCTCTGACACCACCAGCGGCGTGCCGCCACTGCGTGCCACCTCTTCCACCTGCGCATTGACCTCGGCCGGGAAACGGCCATGGTTCGCTTCGATGTGGCGTCGTACCGCATCGACCGCGCCTTTGCGGATCAGTCGATCCTGCACGTTCACGCCGCTCATGCGGGTCTGCGCAGAGAACGGAATAAAGCTGGCACCCATGCTGCTGAGATCGCGCTCACGCAGATTAAATCGCTGTTTCGCCAGCACCACGATGCTGCGCCCTTCCGGCGTCTCATCGGCCAGCGAGGCGAGCTGTGCGGCGTCGGCCAGTTGCTCTTCACTGACGCCCGGCGCGGGCAGGAACTGGGTCGCCTGACGGTTACCCAGCGTGATGGTGCCGGTTTTGTCCAGCATCAGCACATCCACATCGCCCGCGGCTTCTACCGCACGCCCGCTGGTCGCAATGACGTTAGCACCCAGCATCCGGCTCATCCCCGCCACGCCAATCGCCGACAGTAAGCCGCCGATGGTGGTCGGGATCAGGCAGACCAGCAGCGCCACCAGCACCGTGATGCTGACCGGCGTTCCGCCCCATGCCGAGAACGGCCAGAGTGTCACGGTCGCCAGCAGGAACACGATGGTCAGTGACACCAGCAGGATGGTCAGAGCGATCTCATTCGGGGTTTTACGGCGTTTCGCGCCTTCCACCATGGCGATCATCCGGTCAAGGAAGGTTTCACCCGGGTTGGCGCTACAGGTGATCACCAGCCAGTCAGAGAGAATGCGGGTCCCGCCGGTGACGGAGGCGAAGTCACCGCCCGACTCGCGGATCACCGGTGCGGACTCACCGGTAATGGCGCTCTCATCCACCGAGGCACCGCCCTCCATTACTTCACCGTCGCAGGGGATGATGTCGCCCGCTTCCACCAGCACGGCATCGCCTTTGCGCAGCTCATCGGCACTGACCTGCTGCCACTCGGCGCCATAGCGCGCCGCTGAGAGTTTTTTGGCAAAGCTGGTCTTTTTCACCCCTTTCAGGCTGCTGGCCTGGGCCTTACTGCGCCCTTCTGCCAGCGCCTCCGCCAGGTTGGCGAACAGCACGGTGAACCAGAGCCAGACCGCAATCGCACCGGTAAAGCTGGCGCTGCCGCTGATCCGGCCGGTCAGCATCGCCAGCGCCAGCAGCGAGGTCAGAATGCTGCCGAGGTAGACCACAAACATCACCGGGTTACGGAACTGCACCCGGGGATCGAGCTTTTTCACTGCATCCCAGGCAGAGGTACGCAGCAATGCTGCGTCAAATAACGCCTGTTGTTGACGACTCATGAGGATTGTCCCTGAACAAGTTGCAGATGCTCAGCCACCGGGCCCAGCGCCAGAGCAGGAATAAAGGTCAGTGCACCCACCAGCAGCACCGTGCCGATCAGCAGTCCGATAAATAGCGGACCGTGGGTTGGCAGCGTGCCGTTACCCACCGGCTGCACTTTTTTCACCGCCATCGCTCCGGCAATCGCCATCACCGGAATGATAATGCCGAAGCGGCCCAGCAGCATGCAGGCAGCCAGTAGCAGGTTCCAGAACGGCGTGTTAGCACTCAGTCCGGCAAAGGCGCTGCCGTTGTTGTTGGCCGCCGAGGAGACCGCGTAGAGCACTTCGCTGAAGCCGTGAATGCCGGGATTGGCCATGGAACTGCGTCCGGCGTCGGTCATCATCGCCAGTGCAGTACCGATCAGCACCAGCGCCGGTGTGACCAGAATCGCCAGCGCGGTCATCTTCATCTCCCACACATCGATTTTTTTACCGAGGAATTCCGGGGTACGGCCAATCATCAGCCCGGCGATAAACACCGCCAGCAGCACAAACAGCAGCATGCCGTAGAGACCGGCACCGACACCGCCAAACACCACTTCGCCCAGTTGCATCAGCCACATCGGTACCATGCCGCCCAGCGCGGTAAAGGAGTCGTGCATGGCATTCACCGCACCGCAGGAGGCGGCGGTAGTGATAACCGCGAACAGGCTGCTGTTAAGAATGCCAAAGCGCGTCTCTTTACCTTCCATGTTGATAGCGCTGTCAGCCCCTAGCTGGAGGAAGTGCGGGTTGCCCTGCAGTTCGGCCCACATGACGACCGATACCGCCGCCACAAACATCAGCGTCATCGCCCACAGCAGCATGTGGCCCTGACGACGGTCACGCACGCTTTCGCCAAACGCGAAGCAGAGCGCCGCCGGGATCAGGAAGATGCTCAGCATCTGCACCAGGTTAGTCAGCACCGTCGGGTTTTCAAATGGATGTGAGGAGTTGGCGTTAAAGAAGCCGCCACCGTTGGTGCCCAGCATTTTGATCGCTTCCTGCGACGCCACCGGTCCCATCGACAGGGTCTGCTGCACGCCTTCCAGCGTGGAGAAACTGTGATAAGGCGCGAAGTTCTGGATACTGCCCTGACTGACAAAGAACAGCGCCATCAGCAGGCTGATCGGCAGTAAGACATAGAGCGTGATGCGCGTCAGGTCGCGCCAGGCGTTACCCAGGGTCGCAGAGCTGCGATTAGCAAAGCCACGGATCAGCGCAAATGCCACGGCGATACCGGTCGCGGCTGAGAGGAAATTCTGCACCGTCAGGCCCACCATCTGACTGAAATAGCTCAGGGTGCTTTCGCCGCTGTAGGATTGCCAGTTGGTGTTGGTGACGAAGCTCACGGCGGTATTCAGCGCCAGATGCCAGCTCAGGCCAGGCAGCTGCTGCGGATTCAGCGGCAGCGCGCCCTGCATCAGCAATATTGCCAGCAGCACCACGAAACCCAGCGCATTAAACAGCAGAATCGCCAGCAGGTAGTGCGGCCAGCGCATGTCCGATTGTTGCGCGCCCAGCAGTCGCCACAGCGGCGCTTCCAGGCGGGCAAACACCGGCTTGTCAGCCACTAACGACGCCAGACCCCGTCCGAGCGGCTGCGCCAGCACCATCAGCAGCAGCAGATAAAATGCGATGAGTAAAAAAGCATTGGCCGCCATCAGAAGGCCTCCGCATTTAACAGGGCATAGATCAGATAGCCCAGTAACAACACCACCAGCACAATGCCGGTTATTACGCCCACGCTCACAGGAACCTCCAGAGGATTGGATTTATGGCTTAGCTTGCGCGGAGGCGTATAAAGAAGGGGTTAAAATGCAGCGGGCGGGCGTAAAAATAGTGTAAAAATGGCGAAAAATCAGGCGACTTCCAGCGCCCAGATACGATTGAGATCGACGTTACCCCACAGCGTGCTGTCCTCTGCGCCCACAATGCTGTCGGTGCAGAAGCTGTCGCCGAGGTCGAGCTCTTCCGGTTTCACTTCACGCTGGGCGTGCAGCGACCAGAAGACATGTACGCAGGGACGCATCAGCGATTTTTCGCCCGCTTTCACCACCAGCGCCACCCGGCCGGAAGCCAGACGCACCAGCGATCCCACCGGATAGATGCCGATGGTCCGCACGAAGGTGTGCAGCAAGGCAGGGTCGAAATGGCCGCGCCAGCTCAGCATCTGGTGCATCGCTTCAGCAGGTGTCCAGCCGTTGCGATAGGAGCGGGTCGAGGTCACGGCATCATAGACATCACACACCGCCGCCATGCGGGCGTAGAACGAAATCGCCTCGCCTTTCAGGCGGTGCGGATAGCCGCTGCCATCATATTTTTCATGATGATGCAGGGTGATATCGAGCAGATCGTCATCGGCGTCAGCTTCTATCAGCATCTGCGCACCGACCACCGGATGCTCACGCATCACCCTGAACTCCTCTTCAGTCAGCTTGCCCGCTTTGTTCAGGATCGCCAGCGGCACGGCCGCTTTGCCGACATCATGCAGTAAACCGCCCATGCCCACCCGACGCAGTTCCTGCTCATCCAGCCCGAGTTTTTTACCCAGCGCAATCATCAGCCCGCAGACCGCCATGGAGTGCAGGTAGGTGTAATCATCATGATTTTTCAGGCGCGCCACACTCAGCATGGCGGAGGGTTCACGCGTGATCGATCCGGCGATTTCATCCACCAGGTCCATCATATAATCGAGCTTCAGGCCGTTACCCAGCCGCGCTTCGTTGAACATTGCCAGCACTTTCGGTTTGCCCTGCAAAAAGATCTGCTGTGCCTGATCCAGTTCCTGGAAAAACGGGGTGCGGCCAATGGTTCTCTTCGCGACCGTGGAGGCGATCGGCGCCTGCACCGATCGATCGAGGTCGATCCAGAGCTGGCGGATCCCTTCAGTGCGAAGCATGGCAATTTGTCGGGGATCGGTGATCAGCATCTCATTATGAATGCGCTGGTCTTTTATCCACCAGACCTCCAGCTTGTGGATAAACATCCCTGGGCGCAATTCATCAATGGTAATCAGCTTTATCACGCTATCACTCTTTAATATCAGCGGGTGGTAAGGTGATATCGGCAGCCGGACAAATTTTCTTCAGGCTGTTTTGTGCGAAGGTGAAGGTCTGGTGAGTGGTCAGAGGAGAGGCGTCCTGCCTCGCCCCTGTTTCAGCAGGGGGTTAAGACGTCGCTGTGGTTACACCACCCGGGTCAGCACCGACTCGCCACGGGCAAACGCCAGCATGTTATCAAAGACCAGGTCAGCCATCGCCGCCATGGTTTCGCGGGTGCTGCTGGCGATGTGCGGCGTGATAACCACATTGTCGCGCTGGCGTAGTACGTCAGGCACCTGCGGTTCCTGTTCAAACACATCCAGCCCGGCACCGGCGATCTGCCCGGTTTCCAGCGCATCCACCAGAGCCTGCTGATCCACCACGCTGCCGCGCGCAATGTTAATCAGATAGCCCTGCGGTCCCAGCGCCTGCAGCACTTCCGCATTGATAATGTGGCGCGTCGCGGCACCGCCCGGCAGGGTCAGCACCAGGAAATCGGCCTGCTGCGCCAGCGCCACCAGGCTCTCATGACGGGTGTAGGGCACATCGGGGCGTGAACGCGGGTTGTAATAGTGAATCGCCATATCAAACGCCTGCGCGCGCCTTGCCACCGCCTGACCGATATTGCCCAGCCCGACGATACCGCACACCTTGCCACCGATTTTGCTGCTCAGCGGAAAGCGGCCCTGCGACCAGTGACCGGCGCGTGTGAAGCGATCGGCTTCGCTGATGCGGCGCGCCACATCCAGCAGCAGCGCCATCCCCAGATCGGCGACGCAATCATTGAGCACTTCTGGCGTGTTGGTCACCACAATGCCGCGTGACCGGGCGGCTTCCGTATCAATGCTGTCATAACCGACGCCGTTACTGCAGATGGCTTTCAGGTTTGGCAGCGCGGCGATCAGCGCGGCCGGTGCGCCCATCACCGCGTTGCCGCTGGTGACCAGCATGTCGATATCTGCGCCCTGCTCAGCCAGAAAGGCTGCCTCATCTTCCGCCTCCCACAGCCGGAACACAGTGAACGTCTTTTCAATGTTCTCTATCAGCTGCGGCGGCAGAAACTTCCCTTTGATCAGCACATTACATTGCTTTAATGCCATCTTCTTTCTCCTGATTGTTATAGGATGCCGGGCGATCGCTCTCTTCACCAACGCGTTCAATCGGTCCCATCACCAGCAGGAACAGCAGGGCCGCTAGCACGCAGTGTGCCGCCACAAACGCCAGCCCGATGCTGTAGCTGCCGGTCAGACCGACGATGATGCCGAACAGCAGCGGCGTGGTGAAACCGGCAATATTGCCGATGCCGTTAAAAATGGAGCCGGCCAGGCCCACCGCCTCTTTGGGTGCGGTGTCGCTGATCACCGTCCAGGTGCCTGCACCGGCCGCTATGCCTTTACCGAAAAAGGCGAAGGACATAATCGCGATAATGCCGCTATTGCCCGGAATGATCGCCGCCAGCACCAGACTGGACGCCATCAGCATGCCGACGATATAGGGCGTTTTACGCGCCCAGGAGACGCTCCAGCCCCGGGCGATTAACTTGTCTGACAGGTAGCCGCCGCTGATCCCGCCCAGAAAACCAAACAGCGCCGGGGCAACGGTGGCGAAGCCCGCCTCCATGATGTTCATGCCGCGCGCCTGCACCAGATAGATCGGAAACCAGGTAATAAAGAAGTAGCTGAGCGCGATGATGCAGTACTGACCGAGATAGGCGCACCAGAGCATGCGATTAGTGAGCAGCTTTCTGAACATCGCTTTACTGACCGGTGGCCGCGCTTTCAGCGTCTGCGCCGAGTCGATATCCACCAGCGCACCACCGTCGACGATGTGGCGCAGTTCACTTTCGGACACGCCAGGGTGATTGCGTGGCTCCCGCATCCAGGCAGCCCAGACAAACACCGCCAGCAGGCCGATGCCGCCCAGCACAAAGAACGGCCACTCCCAGCCAAAGCGCGACACCAGCCAGCCTGACAGCGGCGAGAAGATGGCGACGGCAAAATATTGCGCCGAGCTGAACAGCGATGAAGCCCGTCCCCGCTCTGCGCCAGGGAACCACATAATCACCACGCGTGCATTGGCGGGAAAGCTGGGTGCCTCTATCAATCCCAGCATAAAACGCAGACCAAACATCAGCATCAATGCGCCGGTCATGCCGCTGGAGAACTCGCCAACGAATCCCATCGCCAGCGTCGAGACTGACCAGAGCGCCAGCGTGACGCCATACACTTTTTTTGCCCCGAAGCGGTCAAGAAACAGCCCGCCGGGGATCTGACCGATGACATAGGCCCAGCTGAAAGCAGAGAGGATCAATCCCAGCTGGATCGCTGACAGGCCGAACTCCTCTTTGATCGCCGATCCGGAGATCGAGAGGATCGAACGGTCGGCATAAGCCACAACCGACAGAAAGAGGATCAGGCAGAGGATCCAGATGCGCACATGAGACGTCCGGTGAGTCGTTTGGTCTTTAAGCATGAGCTGAATTCCTTAAAAAGCGGCAGGTTGCGCCACGAGGTTTTTTTCAGGAATAACGCTGAGATTTCCCGCTTAAGGAAATATAGATAGGAGGCTAACTATGGATCATTGTGCGGATGTTGAGATCGTCAGGCCCGATTCAACGGTTTTCTGACAACCACCACAAAGGCCAGTGCGATGCTGCACAAAAGCGCAAAAAGCCGCGGTTGACTGCCGCAGAGTGTGCGCCACGTCGAGGATTTCATCGGCGCTGGCAGCTATGAGCCGGCGATTTTACGGCAAAGTGTGGCGGCGCTAGCAAGAGTGAAAAGGGCCGGTTGTCAAACCCGGCGACTGTTCATAAGCTGCAAATGATAATCTTTATCCATTTTTATAATAAATGAAAAATATATTCCACACAGTTAACCTCGGGAGTCTGCAATGAAAAAACGTGCATGGGCAATACTCTGTCTGCTCTCTCTTTCCACGTCGGCGCTGGCAGAGAAAATTGGCGTCTCAATGGCCTATTTCGACCAGAACTTTCTGACCATTATCCGCCAGTCGATCGAGAAAGAGGCCAAAGCGCGTCAGCTGGATGCGCAGTTTGAAGATGCACGCGGCGACGTGGGCCGTCAGACCGATCAGGTGCAGAGCTTTATCAGTTCCGGGGTGGACGCGATTATCGTCGATCCGGTCGACTCCGCCAGCACCCCTGCCCTGACCAGACTGGCGCAGCAGGCTCACATTCCGCTGGTCTACGTTAACCGCACACCGGGCGATAAAACCCTGCCGCCGGGCGTGGTGTTTGTCGGCTCTGACGAACGCGAATCGGGCACGTTGCAGATGGAAGCGCTGGCGAAGCAGGCGGGTTATCGTGGCAGGGTCGCCATTATCATCGGTAACCTCAGCGATGCGGGTGCGCTGCAGCGCACCAAAGATGTCGAGCAGGTGGTAGCAAAGTATCCCGACATGAAAGTGGTGCTGAAGCAGACCGCCAACTATTCGCGTAATGAGGGCATGGATTTAATGCTCAACTGGCTGTCGAACGGGGAAGAGATCGATATTGTCGCCGCCAACAACGACGAAATGGCGATTGGCGCAACCATGGCGATTGCCCAGGCGAAACCGAAAAAAACCATTCTGGTGGGTGGCATTGATGCCACGCCGGATGGCCTGAAAGCCCTGGCAAGCGGCAAACTGGCCGTCACCGTGTTCCAGGATGCCGTGGGTCAGGGCAAAAAATCGGTCGAGGTGGCGCAGCAGATGATCAAAGGGGAAAAAGTCGATTCCCACCAGTGGATCCCGTTTGAACTGGTGACGCAGCAGAACATGCAGCAATACAGCAATAAAAATCCGTAATGCAAAGCGGAGCGGCAGCGCTGCCGCTCCGGTTATGACTTTCCGTGCAGCAGTTTCGCCATCATCACCACATCGCGCAGCTGACCGTCGCGCAGGGCGGCCTGGCGCATCACCCCTTCACGCTCAAAGCCCAGCCGCTCATAGAGCCGCAGCGCCCGTTCGTTGTCGTGAAACACCTCCAGCTCCATACGCGTAATCCCCAGCCAGTTACGGGAATAGTCGAGCGCGGTGCGGATCAGGCGCTCACCGACGCCGCGACCGGCGTAATCGGGATGCACACCCAGCCCAAAGCTGATGCAGTGGCGGGTGCGCGGCTTATTATCCACAAACAGCGTCAGCTCACCGGCCAGCACGCCCTCGATCTCCGCGACAAAGGCGATAAACCCTTCGGCATCCATTCTGGCGATTTTTTTCTCCCAGGTGGCAACGCTGGGAAACGGCAGCTGCAGCGTCCAGGGATAAACATCGGGATGACTGTAGAGTCGCTGATAGGCGGCGGCATCCTGCGGTTCCCGTGCCCGAATAATGATTTCCATATTTTCTCCTTTTAGCCGAACGGGGTTCATGCACTAAGCTGTAGCTCTTTACCGGACGGAAAGAGTATCGCTATGTTGTATCGCCGTTTTGAGCGTTTTATCAATATATTTCATGACGCGCCCACCGACTCGCCCCCCTCAACGGTCTGGTCGTTTTACCTCTACTATCTGAGGCAGGTCTGGCCGAGTTTCGCGGCACTGCTGGTAGTGGGGCTGGCGTCAGCCCTGATTGAAGTGTCGCTGTTCAGCTATCTGAGCCGCATTATCGATATGGTCAATCACTCCACGCCCGCCAGCCTGTTTCAGGATAACTGGCCGATACTGCTGTGGATGGGGGCGGTGGCGCTGATTCTGCGGCCGATTTTTATCGCCCTGCACGACATGCTGGTGCATCAGAGCATTAGTCCGAGTATGACCAGCATGATCCGCTGGCAGAATCACAACTACGTGCTGCGCCAGAGCCTCAATTTCTTCCAGAATGATTTCGCGGGTCGCATCGCCCAGCGCATTATGCTGACCGGCAGTTCACTGCGCGATTCTGCGGTGCAGCTGGTGGATGCCATCTGGCACGTGCTGATCTACGCGGTAACCTCGCTGGTGCTGTTTGCCGGTGCCGACTGGCGGCTGATGATCCCGCTGATTCTGTGGATGGTGGCCTACAGCGCCTCGCTGCGTTTCTTTGTGCCGCGCGTCAAAGCGCGTTCGGTGGTCTCCTCAGAGTCGCGATCTAAGCTGATGGGCACCATTGTCGATGGTTATACCAACATCGCCACCATCAAACTGTTCGCCCACAGCGATCTGGAACGGCAGTATGCGCGTGAGGCGATTCAGGAGCAGACCGAAAAAACCCAGAACGCCGGCCGCATGGTCACCAGCATGGATCTGACCCTGTCAGCGCTGAACGGCCTGCTGATTGTCTCGACCTCCGGGCTGGCGCTGTGGTTATGGAGCCAGTCGCTGATTAGCGTCGGGGCAATTGCGCTGGCGACCGGTCTGGTCATCCGCCTGGTGAATATGTCCGGCTGGATCATGTGGGTGGTCAACGGCATTTTCGAAAATATTGGTACGGTACAGGATGGCCTGAAAACCATTGCGCAGCCGCTGAGCGTGCAGGATGCACCGCAGGCAAAGCAGCTTAAGGTGACGCGCGGCAACATCCGTTTTGAGGATGTGCGCTTCGATTATGGCGGTGGCCGTCAGGTGATTAACGGCTTTAATCTCGACATCAAACCTGGCGAGAAGATTGGGCTGATTGGTCCCTCGGGCGCCGGTAAATCGACGCTGGTGAACCTGCTGCTGCGCCTCTATGACCTGAACGCGGGGCGGATTGTGATCGACGATCAGGATATCGCCGCTGTGACGCAGGAAAGCCTGCGCAGCCAGATTGGCATGATCACCCAGGACACCTCGCTGCTGCACCGCTCAATCCGTGAAAACCTGCTTTATGGTCGTCCCGACGCCAGCGAAGAGGAGCTGCAGCTTGCGATTCACCGCGCCCGCGCCGATGAATTTATTCCGCTGCTCTCCGACTCACTGGGCCGCACCGGGCTGGATGCCCACGTGGGCGAGCGCGGCGTGAAACTGTCGGGCGGTCAGCGTCAGCGTGTGGCGATAGCCCGCGTGCTGCTGAAGGATGCGCCGGTTCTGATCATGGATGAGGCCACCTCGGCGCTCGACTCCGAAGTGGAAGCGGCGATTCAGGAGAGCCTGGAGTCACTGATGCAGGGCAAAACCGTTATCGCCATCGCGCACCGCCTGTCGACCATCGCGAAGATGGATCGGCTGGTGGTGCTGGATAAAGGCGGCATTGCCGAGATGGGCAGCCATCACGAACTGCTGGCGCAAAACGGTCTCTATGCCCGGCTGTGGCAGCATCAGACCGGCGGTTTTGTCGGCATCGATTAATCGCCGCGTCGATAGGGTAAGGCGTCGCGTGCTTCTTCCGCCCAGCCGCGCACGCCTTCCCGCTCCTGCACCAGAAAATCAGCGACCGCATCACGCAGGCCGGGATGCAGCAGATAGTGCCAGGAGTGGGTAATCTGCGGCTCGAAGCCGCGCACCAGCTTGTGCTCGCCCTGCGCGCCTGCATCAAACCGCGTCAGCCCCTCATCAAGGGCCAAATCCATTCCCTGATAGAAACAGGTTTCAAAGTGCAGCCGGTCAAACTCCGCCAGACAGCCCCAGTAGCGGCCATAGAGCGCGTTGCTGTCCCGCAGATAAAACGCCATCGCGGCCGGTTGCTGCTGTAAACGGGCGATCACCACCACAATATTCTGTGGCATGCGTTCCGCCAGCAGGCTGAAAAAGTCACGCGTCAGATAGGGACGCTGACCGCGCACCGCATAGGTGTTGGCGTAACAGGTGTAGACAAAATCCCACTGATCTTCGCGCAGCTGGTCGCCCAGGTAGCGGTCAAACTCAAAGCCGCTCTGCATCACCTGCTCACGCTCTTTACGCAGCTGTTTGCGCTTGCGCGACATCAGCGAATCCAGGAAATCCTGAAAATCGCGGTAGCCACGGTTATGCCAGTGATACTGACAACCGAGCCGGGAGAGCCAGTCGGGCTGATCGGCCAGCAGCTGGTTAGCCTGCGCATCGGTAAAGTTGATATGTGCCCCGCTTAAGCCCTGCTGTAACAAGCTCTCAGGCAGGGCCGACAGCAGTTGCGCCGCGGCAGCGGTTTCGCCCAGCAGGCGCGCGCCGCTGACCGGGCTGAAGGGTATCGCGCCCAGCCATTTCGGGTAGTATCGGATCCCGGCGCGCTGGCTGGCATCCGCCCAGGCGTGATCAAAGACGTACTCGCCCTGTGAATGGCGTTTGCGGTAGCCTGGCAGCGCGGCGCGGGTCACGCCCTCCTCCCGCCACAGCAGATGATCGGGCTGCCAGCCCGCTTCGGGCCGCACGCTGCCGCTCTGTTCTAACGTGAGCAGAAAGGCGTGGCGCAAAAACGGCTGGTCATCAGGCAACAGCGCATCCCACTCGGCGGCCGGGATCTCCGCCAGTGACGTCAGGTGAATCAGCGACATGAATTACTCCAGAGAACGTCGGGCAGAGAGTCAGTCAAGCAGGTTTTCCGCGCCAGCGAAAGGGTTAAGGCACGCAAAGTGAAGGCTGCATCAGCGGAGCACAGCTTCTATACTGCGACTTTATCTCCACAGGACACCGCCATGGATCGACTCGATTGTGACCGGATGTTTGTCACGGTGCTGGAAACCGGCAGCTTTTCTGCGGCGGCGTTGCGTCTCGGCACCAGCAGCAGTCAGGCTTCCAAGCTGGTTTCAAAGCTGGAGCAGCGGCTCGGCGTCCAGCTGTTCAAGCGCAGCACGCGCGCCCTGTCACCCACCGATGTCGGGCGCAGCTATTATGAGCGGGTCAAAAATCTGCTTGATGCGTTTGAGACGCTGGATGCCAGCGTGCGTGAAAGCGCTACGACGCCTACCGGCAGGCTGAAAATCAGCGCCCCCGGCTCCTTTGGTACTGTGGTGTTATCTGAGGTGCTGGTGGCGTTTGCCCGGCGCTATCCGCTGATTGAACTGGATGTCAGCTTTTCAGACCGGTCCGTCAACATCGTCGATGAAGGTTTTGATATGGCGATCCGTATCGGCACCCTCAGCGACAGCAGCCTGGTCGCGCGCAAGCTGGGTGAGGTGCATGTGCGCATCGCCGCCTCGCCGGTCTATCTTGAGCAGTTTGGCACGCCGCAGCACTGGCGCGAGATGCCCCAGCATCAGTGCATCATCGACACCAATTTTCGCGATCCCTGGCACTGGCCGTTTGCCGGCAGCGACGGCAGCGACGGCAGCGACGGCAGCGACGGCAGCGAGATTGTCACCGTTCCGGTCCGCGGACGTCTGCGCTTCGCCAACACCGAAGCCTGCCTGCAGGCCGCGATGGCCGGACTGGGCATTGCGCGGCTGCCCGGTTTTATCGCGGCTCCCGCGCTGCAACGCGGTGAGATTGTCCGGCTGCTGGAGAATTTCGACACGCCACCGCTTGGCCTGTTTGCGGTTTATCCGCCCGCCCGTCATCTGGCACACCGGGCGCGCCTGCTTATCGACTTCCTGGTGAGTCACTTTACCCGTTTTCCGCCCGCGTAATTTCTTCCAGAATGGAAGAAATGATTGTCTTTATGACCGGATTATCAGTCGTTTAGTCATCAGTTAAGCTGCTTCTCACATTACAGAGGAGTCGCGCGATGTTAGTAGAAGGCAAATGGAGTAGTGACTGGCACCCGGTGCAGTCGACCGATAAACAGGGTGGATTTGTCCGTCAGACGTCCGGTTTCCGGCATTTTATCAGCAGCGATGGCTCCACTGAATTTGCGGCAGAAGCGGATCGCTACCATCTCTATGTGGCGCTGATCTGTCCGTGGGCGTCGCGCGCGTTAATTGCCCGCAAGCTCAAAGGGCTGGAGTCGCTGATTAGCGTGACGGTGGTTGAACCGCAGCTCGGTGCCCAGGGCTGGCGCTTTGGCAATTTCCCCGGCGCACAGCAGGACACGCTGAATAACGCGCAGTACCTGCATGAAATCTATACCCGCGTCGCGCCCGATTACACGGGCCGGGCCACCGTGCCGGTCTTGTGGGACAAGAAAACCGGCACCATCGTCAGCAACGAGTCCGTTGACATTGTGCGTATGTTCAACAGCGGCTTTGGCGATCTGGCCGATAACCGCATCGACCTCTATCCCGCCGCGCTGCGCCCTGAGATTGATGCGCTGAATGAGAGTCTCTATCCGCGTCTGAATAACGGCGTTTACCGCGCCGGGTTCGCGACGACATCAATCAGCTATCAGCAGGCCTTTAACGACGTCTTCAGCCAGCTCGACGAACTGGAAGCCCTGCTCAGCGATGGTCGCACCTTCCTGCTGGGTGAACGGCTCACTGAAACCGATATTCGCCTGTTCGTCACCCTGATTCGCTTTGACGTCGCCTATCATGGCCTGTTCAAATGCAACCTGCGCCGGATACGCGACTATACGCTGCTGAATCGCTATCTTAAGAGCATGCTGTCAGTCTCCGGCGTGCGTGAGACGGTCAACATCGATCATATCAAACAGGGTTACTACTCGATCAAGGCACTGAACCCGAACGGGATCGTTCCGGCAGGCCCGGATCTGAGTGAATACGGCCTATAAAGGAGCAATAATGGCAAAAGCACTGGTGATTTTTCTGCATGGCGTAGGCAGTAACGGCGACGATCTGGCACCGATTGGCCGTCACTGGGCGACGCTGTTGCCGGATGTGATTTTTGCCTCACCCAATGCCCCCGAACGTTTTGCCGCCGGTTTTGGCTGGCAGTGGTTCAGTCTGGAGGAGGTGACGCCAGAGAACCGGCCAGGTCGGGTACGGGCCGCGCGGGCGGCGTTTGACGCGACCCTCAGCGACGTTATCGCACAGCACGGCTTCGCCGACCGCTGGCAGGATGTGGTGCTGGTCGGCTTTTCACAGGGATCGATCATGGCGCTGGATGCGCTGGCATCTGGCCGTTATCCGCTGGCGGGCGTGGTCGCCTTTTCTGGTCGTCTGGCGGTTGACGGTGAACTGACGCCACAGCCTCATTTGCCCGCGCTGCTGATCCACGGCCAGGCCGATGAGGTGATCCCGTGGCAGGAGAGCGAATCTGCCGCAGCACGACTCAGGGCCGCATTGGTGCCGGTAGAAGCGCGATTTGAACCCGCCACCGGCCACACCATCTCCGCTCAGGGCGCCATGCATGCCGCCGCGTTTATCGGGCAGTGCTTACAGGATTAACCCCAGCAGCGCTTTAATGCCTGCCAGGCATGACGGGCAGCGACCTCAGGCGGCAGGCGTTTCAGCGCATCATTAAAGACTTCAATGCCCACCGGTCCCTGATAGCCCCCGCTTTTGAGCTTATCGACAAAGCGTTCAATGTCGATAATGCCATCGCCGGGCAGCAGACGCTGGTGCTTTGCCATCGCCATCAGACTCTGCTTATCCTGCGCAGGCATGGCGGCCATATCACACAGCTGCACTTCATAAATGCGTTCGGCCGGAATGCCGTCCAGCTGTGAGGCGTCGCCACCCAGTGCGCAGATATGAAACAGATCGACCACCAGCCCGATATTGGGCTGATCGAGCCGCTGCAATCGCTGCCACGCAAGCGGCAGCGTGTTATCCACGCTGCACCAGGCCATCGGCTCATACATAATACGCATGTTGTAGCGCGCAGCTTCAGAGGCCATCCAGCGCAGGTCATCATCAATCTGGTCGGCGCAGCAATCCTCGCGGGTGCTGGCCGGCGCCTGAATGGTATCGCAGCCCAGCGCCTGGGCAATCTGAATAAACTGGCGCAGCTCTTCGCGCTTCTGTCCGCGCAACGCGCTGGGTGCCCCGGTAAAATCACGCAGCACCTGGAGATTAGTAAAGCCAGGTCCCTGCCGGGTAGCGATCTCAGCCAGTGCCGCCGCGCCACCCTCGCACGCCTGGACATCCTCGCGCCAGATCTCCACCTGATCGAAACCGGCGTCACGCGCCGCCTGAAGTTTCTGGCCGGGCTCACCGTTTAACAGCACCAGGTTAAGGAATGTGGGGTTAGTTCGCATTGCTCGGCTCCTTAATCGTCCGGAATAATCGGTGACGTTCAGCTTCTGCGCCCGTTCATGCGGGATGGTCGGGCGTAAAACCTGAAACAGTATCTACCTCTTAAGGAGTATGACAAGCACCGCTTAGCCGGATCAGCCCAGCATCGTGACCAGTGCGAAACCGGCAAACGCCATCAGCAGCGAGCCGATCACATGCACCAGCGCGCTGGTCATCGCCCAGAGATAGTTCCCTGATTGTAGCAACCCCATTAATTCCGCCGTGAAAGAGGAGAAGGTGGTCAGCCCGCCGCAGAGTCCGGTGACAATCAGCAGTTTCCAGATCGGGTCGATGTCGGGATGGCGAACAAACCAGGCCATTGCGCCGCCGATTACCAGACCGCCGATCAGATTCACCAACAGCGTGCCCGGCGGCAGATTGGGAAAGAGCGCATTAAAGCGCATTGCAAAAAGCCAGCGCAGTACACAGCCGGCAGAGCCGCCGATCATCACAGCCAATAACGGTTTCAACATTTCTTGCTCCTGATTGCAGATTGACGCCGGGCTGAGGGGAAAGGCAGAGATAAACTGCGCCTGACACCTCAGCTCCCGCGAAAGGATTGAGTGTCAGGCGTCATCAGCCGGTGTTAAGCCCACCGGCGGTTGGGAAAGGTGGCACGCCATCACCTTGAGCCGGTGATAATACGACGGCCGTTTCAGACTGGCAACAGTGAGGTCATGGCGGCTTAAAACCTTGACGCGCACGCCACATACGGAGTAATGCTGACGGTTTACAGCCTGTTGCGGAGACCCTATGCGTACCCTGATTTTTGATACCGATATCGGCGTGGATGACGCCTTTGCGCTGGCCTATGCGGCGCGGACGCAGCGTCTGCTTGGGATTACCACGGTCTTTGGCAACGTGGCGGTGGGTCAGGCGGTGAAAAACGCCCGACTGTTTTGCGGGAAAATGGCGATTAACGCGGAGGTCTATCGCGGCTGTTCACGACCGCTGGCGCTGCCACCCTCTGCGCCCGCGAGACTGCACGGTGAAGATGGGCTGGGCGATGCGTTTGATAATGCCTGCAGCGATCAGGCGCCGGGCGCGGTGCAGTTTATTATCGACAGCGTGCGGGCGCAGCCGCATCAGATCACCCTGGTGGCGATTGGTCCGCTGACCAATATCGCCACGGCCATTAATCAGGCGCCGGATATTATTCCGCTGGTGAAAGAGCTGGTGATCATGGGTGGCGCATTTGGCACCGACGGGCACAGTGGCAATGTGACGCCCTTCAGCGAATTTAATATCTGGAAAGATCCGCATGCTGCCGATCAGGTGCTCGCCTCAGCGCTGAACGTGGTGGTGATCCCGCTGGATGTCACGCACAAGGTGCTGATCAGCGGCGATGAGGTTCAGCGTCTGAATCAGCCGGTGCTGAGTGCGATCTGTCGCCCTTACCTGGCTTACAGCCTGGAGAAAGAGGGATTCGAGGGTATGGCGTTGCATGACACCCTGGCGGTGGCGTGGCTCACTCTGCCACAGGCATTTACCCTGACCGAAAGCCCGCTGCGGGTGATCACGGAGGGCATCGCCTGCGGTCAGACGGTGCGTAAGCTGAGCGCGCTGGCATCCCGTCAGGATCCCTTTAACGGCCTGCCCGCCCAACGCATCGCACTTGGCGTGGATGCTGATGCGGTGCGGGCGCACTTCTTTCAGACCCTCACCGCGCCCTGAACCACGCGAACCGACTGGCCGCGTTACCGATCGAAATGAATCACGCCTTTGATCAGCTCGCGGTTGTTGATGATTTGCGCCTCAAAGGTTTCATCCAGCGTGGAGAAGGCCAGATGGTGATTCAGCATCATTTCGGCGCGCAGCTGGCCGCTGGCCATCAGCGCACGCACCCGATCGAAATCTTCACGGGTGGCGTTGCGGCTGCCCATCAGGGTGGTCTCTTTTTTATGGAATTCACTGTCCGGGATCACCAGATCGCCTTTGTGCAGGCCGACATAAACGATAGTGCCGCCGTGTCGCATCAGGTTGACCGCATTGTTCATCGCCGCCGGGCTGCCGGTGGCGTCGATCACTTTCAGCGCCAGACGGCCACCAAACTGCTCTCGCAGCGCGCTGTAAAACGCTTCATCAGCCGGATTCAGTGCCGCCAGACCGAGCTGGTCAGCAACATGCTGGCGACGAAATTCGCTGGTATCCGCCACCACCACCTGCGCGCCGCTGGCGGCGGCGATAGCGGCAACACCCAGCCCAATCGGTCCGGCACCCACCACCAGCACCTGCTCATCCGCCACAATTGCGGCACGACGCACCGCATGGGCGCTGATGGCAAAGGGCTCAATCAGCGCAGCCGCTTCCGGCGCGACATCATCCACCGCCAGCAGCGTGCTGACTGGCACGCTTAAGTAGTCGCAGAACCCGCCATCCTGATGCACACCAATCACTGAGATCTGCTCACAGCAGTTGGTCTTGCCGCTCTGGCAGGCGTCACAGCGCAGGCAGGAGATATAGGGCATTAACGCCACCCGCTGGCCCGGCTGAAAGCCCGCGGCGTCCTGACCCGGCGCCACCACTTCCGCGCAGATTTCATGGCCCAGCACCCGTGGATAGCTGAAGAATGGCTGATTACCGGACCAGGCGTGGATGTCGGTGCCGCAGATTCCCGCGGTGAGGATTTTAATCAGTACCTCGCCAGCGGCGGGCGTGGGGATATCGCGGGTGGTCCATACCATCTTACGTGGTTCAGCGATGACCAGTGCTTTCATTGTTGTCATGGTGATTCTCCGGTTGTCCTGCAGGCAGTTATGGCGAATCCTGCACGCGCTGCGGTGTTCGTTTGCGGGAAGTGTGAAGCACCGCGATTTTTTTGGGCTTTGAATGGTTTTTAATGCATAAAAAACCGGAGAGTGAGATGAGCCGCAGCCAGAATTTGCGCCAGAACGTCATCAACCAGATGCTGGAAAGCATCGCTCAGCGCCATATTCGTTCACCGCTGCCGCCCCAGGCGGCACTGGCGGAAATGTTCAATATCAGCCGGACTACGGTGCGCCACACCCTGCACTATCTGCATCAGTGCGGCGTGCTGGATAAGGTGGATGAAACCTGGGTTATCGTGCGCGATCCGCGAGAAGATGACGGTTTTAGCGCGTTAACGCCGCCGATTGAGCAGCAGGCCAGCCACTTTGAGCAGATGTTTTTTAATATGATTAATCAGCGGCAGCTGGTGCCCGGCGATACCTTCAGCGAGCTGCAACTGGCGCAGCAGGTGAAAGTCAGTCCGGTGGTGGTGCGCGAATTCCTGCTGCGCTTTATGCGCTATGACCTGCTGGAGCCGGTCAGACGCGGCCAGTGGCGGATGAAAAAATTCACCCAGGATTACGCCGAGAAGCTGTTTGAACTGCGCGAGATGCTGGAAACCCACGCCCTGAGCCGTTTCCTGAATCTGCCCGCAGGCGACGAGCGCTGGGTTCAGGCGCGGGATCTGCTGGATCGTCACCGATCGATGCGCGACACCATCGCCAGTAACTATCGCCACTTTGCCGCGCTGGATCGTCAGATGCATTCGCTGATTTTATCCGCCGCCAACAACCCATTTTTCAATCAGTCGCTGGAGATTATCTCTGTGATCTTTCACTCGCATTATCAGTGGGATGAGAGTGACCTCAAGCAGCGAAATATTGTGGCGCTGGAGGAGCATATGGCGATTCTGACCGCGCTGATTGGCCGTCAGGATATCGACGCACTCTGTGCATTACATAACCATCTGGCAACCGCTAAAACCTCGATGGTGCGCTCAATCGGTCAGTACAATTAAAAACCGATTAAAAACCACAAAGCATTAGCTCCCGCACGATTCAGAAACATCTTTGCAACATCCTTAACCCTTTACTCTTAGTCTCGACTGCAACGTCACGGCGGCCTTTTGCCGCTGCGCGCAGACCCCTTCTCACCATAACGATAAGTACCCAGTTTCGGGAGAGTGCAATGGAAAAGACTTCAGTAACCGGCCGCGACAGCGCAGCTGGCGACACGCCATCAGACCAGGATTTCGTGCCGATGCGTAGCGACGTGGTGCGTTCACCGCGTATCCGCAAGATCCAGATCACGGCGATGCTGCTGTTGCTGTTCGCCGCCATCATCAACTATCTGGATCGCAGCTCGCTGTCGGTCGCGAATATGACCATCCGCGAGGAGATGGGGCTGAGCGCCACCGAAATCGGCTTCCTGCTCTCCGCCTTTTCGCTGGCTTACGGCCTGGCGCAACTGCCGTGCGGCGCGCTGCTGGATCGTAAAGGGCCGCGCATTATGCTCGGCATTGGCATGTTTATCTGGTCGCTGTTTCAGGCCGCCTCTGGCCTGGTGCATAACTTTACCCAGTTCATCCTGGTGCGTATCGGCCTGGGCATTGGTGAAGCGCCGATGAACCCGTGCGGCGTGAAAGTGATCAACGACTGGTTCAACATTAAAGATCGCGGCATGCCGATGGGGATGTTCAATGCGGCTTCGATGATTGGACTGTCGGTGGCTCCGCCGATTCTGGCGGCGATGATGCTGGTGATGGGCTGGCGTGGCATGTTTGTCACGATCGGTATCCTCGGCATGTTCCTCGCCATCGGCTGGTATATGATCTACCGTGACCGCGACAACAATACCCTGAGCGCTGAAGAGATCCACTATTTACAGGCGGGCAGCGTTGCCTCGCGTAAAGAGCCGATCAGCTTTAAAGAGTGGCGCGGCCTGTTTAAGCAGCGCACCATGTGGGGCATGATGATTGGCTTCAGCGGCATCAACTACACCGCCTGGCTCTATATCGCGTGGCTGCCGGGCTACCTGCAGTCGACCTATCATCTCGATCTTAAAAGTACCGGCCTGCTGGCGGCGATTCCGTTCCTGTTCGGTGCGGCGGGCATGCTGCTGAATGGCTATGTGGTCGACTCGCTGGTACGTCGCGGCTTTAACGCGGTGAAAACCCGCAAAGTCTGCATCGTCAGCGGGATGCTGCTGTCCGCCGGCTTTACCGCCGTGGTGACCCGCGCGACCGACACCACCAGCGCCGTAACGCTGATTGGGATGGCGTTGTTCTGTATCCACTTCGCCGGAACGTCGTGCTGGGGATTGATCCACGCCAACGTCACCGCCCGTATGACAGCGTCTGTCGGCAGCATCCAGAACTTCGCCAGCTTTATCTTCGCCTCGTTCGCGCCGGTCATCACCGGCTGGGTGCTCGACACCACCAAATCGTTCAGCATGGCGCTGATGATTTGTGCCTGCGTGACGCTGGTTGGCGCACTCGCCTACCTGCTGCTGGTGCGCCAGCCGATCACCGACGGCGAATAATCACGACTGACGGCGCGACTGCTACGTCAGCGCCGTCAGGGTGACCCCATGTTTTGCACCATAACGCTGAATACCCGTCATCACCTTCTCCGCGCTCAGCGCGGGTGGTGGTGGCAACAGCGGTGCCCGTTCACGCAATGCCGAGTCGAAGCGGGCAAACGTTGCGAAATCACGCGGGAAACGTTCCTCATCCACGCCAATCAATACGCCTTCATCACGTGCATGGGAGAGCAGCGCCCGCCAGCGATCAATCTCCGCCAGACCGATACTGTCGGTGCCGTGAGAGAAGAGCATCATGTCGATGTTGCGGAACGGCGGCTGTTTTTCCAGGAAGCGTTGCAGTGTCGCGGCCGAAGGCTCGGTGCAAAAGACCAGCCAGAACGGGATGGCGTGCTGATGCATGCTGCACCACGGGTCCATCAGCAGGAAGCTGTCCACCGTCAGCCGGGTCGGTAAAATTCCCGCCGCCAGATACCAGTCGCGGTAGATCTCTGCCACCACATAGCTCATCGCCTCCGGGTCTTCGTAACGAATCTCCATCAGCTTCCAGTTCTGAGCCTCCGCCAGTTTTTTCAGCGGCGAAATCAGATAACCATCCAGTCCCCACTCCGCTTCCGGCACGTGGTCAGTAATGGCGGGCGGCGTCCAGCGCTCACGATCGATGCCATAGCGTGCCAGATATTCCGCCACCCGCGGGCCGCCCTGTAAGTACTCTTTTTCGGTTGCGCCGCCGAGCGCACCAAACTGGAAAAACGAGCGATCGCTGGTGCGTGTTACCGGCCACTGTCGGGTACAGTGATTGATAAACAGCGTTGATCCGGCGGGCAGACTTCCCATCAGAAATTCGTTGAAGGCCAGCGGCAGTTCGCGCAGTTTCAGCCGGAAGTAGCGCATCTGATCGAGCATCAGCCGATCCTGATTCGGGTCCTGCATATGGTGCACCGCCAGCCGGGGCCAGGCAGCCAGCAGCGCGGCAGCAATCTCTTTGCCCTGCTCAAAGCTGGTCTGTGCGTCATCGGGATCGTTATTCGCGGCCCGCACCGGGCAAAGAAAAGTCTGGGGCAACCAGGGCACACCCATCGCCGCCGCCAGATGCACCAGTGCACCGTTCGATGAACCGATAAAGGCCGCCGGATAATCCTGTTGCGGGTATTCACTCACCATCCATTCGGCGATCCCTTCCACATCCAGTTCACCCGCCTGGCGCAGGCTGATGCCTTCTGCCATGCCGCCCAGCGCATAGCCCCACTCACGCAGCCCGGTCGGTAGCCGGTTCAGTGAGGGCAACAGGCGATCCAGCGTCGGTGACTGGCTGGGGCTGGCAAAGGGGCGGTCGTGCAGCGCATTGGCCAGCGCAAGCAGCATGGCGGCAGCAGAGTCAAAGCGGGCAATCCCTCTTGGTGGTTTACTCATGTTGATCCTCCTGCTGGATACGTGCCAGGAACGGGCGGATGGCGTGACAGAAACTCCACGGGTAGACGTAGTGCAAAGTGTGCGTCCCGTCGCGTAATGTCACTCGTTCGCTGCGCGGCATCAGGGCGGCGAGTTCATCCAGCCAGCGGGCCGGACAGACGGGATCGCGCGAGCCCCGCAGCAGCAACGTGGGTGCGTTAATGTAAGTAAGGCGATGCTCAATGCGGTCACGCATCATGGCGCGCATGGTACCGAAAGCGCGCCGCAGGCCCGCTTTGGCGTAATCAATTCGGGCCAGTGGGCCCGGTGGACGACGGGATTCCAGCCGGCCATTACGCCAGTCACGCCAGAGCTGACGCGGCAGACTGCGGGCATGACGATCGACCGTCGGCCCCTGCAGCACCAGTCCCGCCACAGCCTGTGGATGTTTCACCGCCAGCGCGGCCAGAATCTGGCAGCCAAACGAATTGCCGACCCAGATAGCACGCTGGAAACCGTTATGCTGTAGCCACAGCCACAGCGCATCCGCCAGCTGATCCACCGACATGATCGGCGCAGAAGGGGGCAGTGTGCTGGCGCCAAAACCGGGCAGATCCGGCACCAGCACGTGATAGTCGCGTCCCAGCGCCAGCGCCAGTGGCTCCATCGCCCGGCCCGACATCACCAGACCGTGGATCAGCACGACCGGCAGTCCCTGATCCTCATTGGGCGTAACGCGGGTAAACATGCGCCAGTCACCAATCTGCTGATAATAACCGGCCAGACCGGCGTGATGACTGTGCGGCGACACCGGCGGCGTCTCCTTAAGCTGCCGCCAGCGTTTCATGCCCCATAACGTGGCCGCCACACCCAATCCAACACCTGCCACAATCGCTGCCTGTTTTCGTCGATGCTTCTGGATCATCCGCTGCTCCTGGTTTGGGGAGAATAATTCAGTGTAGGTCGGGATCAGACAGCAGGCGGGTTATCCGCGTGATGGTGTGAAAAAGTATGGGGTTTCGCCTAAGAAGACGCTGGCGTTGCGGGTGATAAACTCTGGCGGGGGATGTGTCTGGTGTAAGCGGGAAGGCAATGACGGCAGTGAATGATGTGTGTACGCTGTGAGCGAGAAGCGGACATGAGAGATAAAATTAATCTGGTGAATGACGCCATTAAAAGGGAGAAAGAATGGCAATCGATCACAACGGTTTTATTGCCCTGCCAGAAACCAATAAATTGCAGCCAGAGTTCCGGAATATTGTTGCACAGGTCGAGGCAAAGCTAATCCAAAGTTTTCCCGAGCTTATACATAGCCTTTATTTGTATGGCAGTGTGGCTGAAGGCTGGGCAAAAATCGGGAAGTCCGATCTGGATATGACAGTCATATTTAGCGTTGATCCCGGCGAAGTGGCTAAAGTGCAACTTGCTGAAATCCAGCGCAAACTTGAACAAAACAACCCTGTTGTCAGTAAAATCGATTTTGATTGTGGCCTGTTACAACAGGTAGTGCATCCGGATAATCTGCTTAGCTGGGGATACTGGCTCAAACATCACTGTGTCTGCGTTTACGGCGAGGACCTGAGTCAACGATTCCAGGCATTTAAACCTTCAAAAGAAATCGCGGTAGCAGTGAATGGCGACTTCCTGACGGTGCTGGAAAAATTAATAACTCAAATGCAGTCATCTGCTGACGAAAATAAAAAGTTGCAGCTACAGCGTGCTGCTGCACGAAAGGCAATCAGAGCAACCAATATTCTTCGCAGTGAACATGACAAAGAGTGGCCTGAAACACTCGAGGAGTATCGCTTTACATTCAATGCCCGATATCCAGCGTTAGCAAAAGAAATGGATTACTTGCTGACAATCAGTAATACGCCTCAGGGGAGCATTGCTGATTTCAAAAGGCGCGTTATGGCCTTTGCCCGATGGCTCAACGTCACATTTCATCACGGGCAGGGCTTATGAAGAGAGGATTAACTTCGGGGTGGACGAATAAACACGGAGCAGGTTAACGGAGCAGAGATAATACCAATTTCAGGCAATAAAAAACCCGCACTGGGCGGGTTTATTTTATTATCAGCAGAGCTTATCTGCTCAGACTTATGTCTTCATCGCTATTGTAGGCGTCGCTGATAATGAGCGCGGCTTACAGCGCTGTGACGTTGCCAGCTGCAGGGCCTTTAGCGCCATTTTCAATGGTGAAGGAGACTTTCTGACCTTCATCAAGCGTTTTGTAGTTATCACCCTGGATAGCAGAGAAATGTACGAATACATCTTTGCTGCCGTCATCGGGAGTGATAAAGCCAAAACCTTTATCTGAATTAAACCATTTTACTAAACCAGTCATTTTGTCAGACATAGATATTTCCTTAATCGATTAGCCACTAAGAGCGGCGAAGATGGCCTGTAGTTAGAGATTTACTTATTGGGCACTTAGGAGGAGGCTCTCGAAGAAGGATATCTGTGGATAACACTTGAACTGAGGACTACTTTACTAAAACTGCTTTCATAAGGTCTGTGTTCCAAACCGATGACGCATTAAGACATAGCGATAATAATTTAGCAATGTATATGTTTATTTATTTTAACCATTTATACGCTCAGATGGCTGAATGGCTGTTTTATTTTGGCTGCTCAGGAAGAGCTTCAGGCTCCGCTATGTGCGAAGAGGAGCAGGCTAACCCCGTCATAACAATGGTGCCGATTTAACGTTGATGCTTAACAATAAACAGAGCCAGTTAAGTCACATCGCGGGAAACTCTCCGCACGGCCAATGAAGGGGTTTCCTCGCCATCCTCATCTGTAAGCTTTACCTGCTGCATATCGTACGCCCGGCTCTTCGGTATCTTTCATCCTGATACCGGTCAGTATCTGAACGACCTGCCCGCCCTCACCCTGCATCTGAAATGCTGGAGGTTTGCCACCCGCCACCATTCTGGCGCAGCCGTCGCCTGCCGCGATGAGCGAGAAGCGGGCTAGACCACACCCGGGCGCCCGTAATGGGCATGCTGACTGTCTCAGTGACCGTGAACGGTCAATCCTACGAGCCGGATAACAACAGGACGGACAACCAGTATGCAAAAGAAAGCCGCTGGCATGGCGACCTGGTAAGCATTCATCACATTTGTCATGTAATGAGGCCCCATTCCGAATTCGGCTAACGTGATGACCAGACTCATCAGGAACGCCATGATGATCGCCATATAAAATGCAAATATGTAAGGTGCCGTGCGCACCGGCAGGCGGGTTCGTAAGGTTTTTTTTGCAGCATCAGTCATCTGAATATCCTGTTTAACAAAAGTGGACGAAACTGCGGCTAACTTAACAAGCTTATGCGGGGGGTTGTAGAGCGGTTATGCTTTAATCATTATTAAGTAAAAGTGACGAATAAACGGTTGAGGATGCGATGGACGTTTTAGGGTTGATTAGCACTTTTATCCGCGTGGTGGAAAACGGCAGTATTGCAGCGGCGGCACGCGCTAAAGGTATGAGTCCGGCAGCAGTCAGCCAGAGTCTTTCCCGTCTTGAAGCGCATCTGGGCGTGCGACTGCTATCGCGCACCACCCGCAGCATGACCTTAACGGAAAACGGTAAACGCTATTTCGAGAAAGTCCGTCACATCCCACATGATATCGAACTCGCCTCGCAGGCTGCTGCGAATGAAACCAAACCGCAGGGGCCACTTTGTATCGCCACAACAGCCGCGTTTGGTCGGTATGTTCTGGCTCCCCTTATGCCCGCTTTCAAAGCGTCCTTCCCCGATATAGATATTGAACTGATCAGTACCGATCGCAACGTCGATCATCGCCTGGAAGGTGTCGATGTCAGTATCCGCATCGAAGCACAGCTGAATGATCAACTGATCGCCAGAAAAATTGCATCGCTACCCTTTATATTCTGTGCGGCTCCGGCTTACCTTGATCGCGCTGGCACGCCTCAGACGCCTGGAGAACTTAGCCAGCACGCCTGTCTGGTTTTCCGCTATCCCACCGACAGACGGTTTCTGCCATGGACGTTTATGGTCAACGGACAGCCTGTTAATGCAAAACTCAACCCCAGTTTTATCAGCGATGATATTGATATCATCGCCAGAATAGCCGTAAACGGCGGCGGCATTGCCCGTCTGGCAAGCTTTGTAGCTCAGCCACTGATAGACAGCGGTCTGTTAAGGTCTTTGTCCTGGTCAGGTCACAATGGCGAGAGCACCATTGAGTCCCTCCCGATGAATATCTATGCCTGTGTCACCGAACGTTCGGCACTGAATTCGAAAGTACGGACATTTATTGAATTTGTGGCCGATGCGCTTTAAGACAGGAGCGTTTTTGCCGGGCGAAAATTGTCTGTACTTTTCGGCTTATCCACCCGCAAAGATAACCCACCGCTGCCGGTCGTGGTGATACGAAAAGCTGCCCTTTTGACGATGTGCAGAAGAAATATAAGCACGCTTTGAGAAGGGGTTTAACGCGGTGAGAGTGGGATTCAAAAGTACCTGGCAGTCAGTAAAAACTGCCAGAATTGAGGAATAAAAGTCGTTATCAGTCACTAATTCTGATGACGATTTTGCCAAATGCACCACGGGAGAGGTGCCGGAAGGCTTCAACCGCCTCATTAAAACTGTAAACCTGTTCAATGACGGGTTTGATATTATGTTTATTGAGGAACGGATTCATCCGATCAAACGAGGAGCGTGGTGCAACCGCAATACCCCGGATCTTTGTCTGACGGAAAATTAACGGCATCAAATCAAGTTGTGCTGTCTGGCCGGTCAGAAATCCTACCTGAGCAATCGTACCGGCAACTTTTGTCGCAGCAATTGACTGATTGATGCCATTGCCCCCGGCGACATCTATCGTTACGTCAGCGCCTTTACCATCAGTCATTTCAAGCACTTTTCTTTCCCACTCAGGGTATTTTTTATAGTTAATCCCTTCATCGGCTCCCAGTGATTTAATGCGCTCAAGGTTTGCATCGTTACTGGAGGTGGCAATGACACGTGCACCATAGGCATGCGCTATCTGAGCAGCGAAGACCGATACACCACCGGTTCCCTGTACGAGCACGGTCTGACCGGGTTGCAGATTGCCGATATCCATTAGCGAGTACCATGCCGTAAGTGCAGCGATGGGAAGTGTAGAGGCTTCTTCATCTGTCATGCTGTCAGGCGCTTTAACTGCGCTGTCCTCATGAATGATCATGTACTCAGCCAGCCCGCCGGGTAACGGCATTCCAATACACCATGCTGGCTCATCGGCTGCAGGTTCACCCTCTAACCAGCGTGAATAGAGATGCGAGTTAACGCGATCACCCGTGCTAAAACGGGATACACCCTGTCCCGTGGCAACAACGGTGCCCGTGGCATCAGAGACAGGAATCAGTGGCTTTGGAACCAGATGAGGCTCATAGAAGCCCTCTACTATTGCCTTATCCCTGAAGTTCAGAGACACCGCGCCAACTTTAACCAGAAGTTCACCCGGACCGGGTACAGGCGTTTCCACCTCTTCAAGCTTTAAGTTTTCAAGGCCAAAATCTTTCAGTAACCATGCTTTCATTTTGTCATTTCCCATGTGTATGCATCGAATAGGGTGATGATAAAAAAAGCAGGCAGGCGTAAAAAGCCACGTAAAAGGACTTCAGTGTTACTGCAGGAGAAACAATCGGAATGAGATATAATCCGCAATACACTATTTCGGCAGGAATATTTTTTGCGGAGTTAAATGATGCGCTCGAACATGCTGGAATTGATGGATATTTTTGTTCACGTCGTTGAATTCCGTAGTTTCACCCGGGCCGCTGACGCCTTGCAGCTGCATCGCCCTGCGGTCAGTAAGTCCGTACAACAGCTGGAAGACAAGCTTGGCGTTAAGCTATTGCATCGCACCACGCGCAGTCTGAGTGTGACCGTTGAAGGGGAAGAAATTTATCAGCGGGCTAAAACGCTGCTGAGTGATGCCAGCGATATAATGGCTTCTTACTCTTCAAATCAGCGACCTCGTGGCCAGCTGCGCATTGATGTTCCACTGGCGCTGGCGCACAGTATCCTGATCCCACAATTAAGCGAGTTTCAGGCTTTATATCCTGAAATTGAAATAGTCTTAACCGCTTCAGATCGCCTGACCAATTTAATTACAGAGGGTGTCGACTGTGTTATTCGTCTCGGTGAGCTTGCTGATTCGAATTTTATTTCGCGCAGAATGGGCAGCCTGCAGATGGTCGCCTGTGCAGCACCCTCTTATCTGGATAAATATGGCACTCCTTTAACGCCTGATGACCTTAAAGACCATAAAGCCATTTATTTTTTTAATGAACACAGTCGGGACATTCAGGAATGGAAATTCGTTATGAACGGCGAAATTGTTTCACGGCATCCGGGAAGCAGCGTACGAGTTAACAATTCTGACGTACTTCTTTCCTGTGGCGTGGCGGGCCTCGGCATGCTTCACGCATTATATACGGCATTAAAGCCCTGCCTCGAAACAGGCCAGCTGAAGGAAGTATTATCGGGTTATGCGACAGTGACGAAACCGGTTTCAATACTCTACCCTGACAGACGCTATCTTCCGCCTAAGGTCCGGGTCTTTATCGAATGGTTTACTGAAGTATTCAGGAAGAATCATCAGTGTTAAACGTGAATCTTAGCTTCGGCACAGGCACTCCCGTGCCCCATTAAAAGTGCGTGTTTCCTGTTTAAGGTATGCCGCCATTTTGTCTGGCATCCGGAAATCTCCCGGGCAGATTAGATCACTGCAGCAACGTCCGTTTCTGGCTCAAAGTGGCGCATAACGGCAATCAGAAGGAGAGGGGTAGCAACAAACAGGATGCACCAGAAGTGCGAAAGCGCGGGTTTAAATCAGCAGAAGCAGAAAAGGTGATAATCACAGGTCGATCCCTGACCGCGATTATCGAGGGTTTCTTGCGGGGTGCTTAGTACATGGCACCCGGCGGTACGTGTTTGAACGTCTCAACGTAAGCGCGGAACACGTGTTTAAAAATACGTTTCATGGAACACCTGATTCAAATTTAGTTGAACATATACCGAAAAAGTATAGCTCCTGTGCGTTTTAACAGCAAATAAATTTGAACCAGATCACAAAAATGACGGTTTTATGTGCAAAAGCCCTACGCGGTGTAGCCGAGATGCTGCAACAGAATGGTGGAGCCGACAGCTATCAGCACTACTCCACCCAGCACTTCCGCCCATTTGCCCAGGACCGGACCAATAAAGCGCCCGACTAATACGCCAGTCGTCGCCATCACCGTAGTGGCTGCACCAATGGTCAGCGCGGTAGTAATGATGTTCACCTGCAGGAAAGCCAGACCCACACCGACAGCCAGCGCATCGAGGCTGGTCGCTACCGCGGTGGTAGCCAGTACCATAAAGCCATGGCTTTGCGGGGCTTCACAGGGTTCTGCAACAGCAGTCTGACGGAAGCCTTCCATCATCATACGGCCACCCAGAAACGCCAGCAGGATGAAGGCGACCCAGTGATCCCACGCCATGATGTAACGGCTGGCGGCCAGGCCAAGCGCCCAGCCAATCAGCGGCGTCAGCGCTTCAATTGAGCCGAAAATCAGACCGGTACGCAGCGCTTCTTTAAAACCGGGACGATGCAACGTGGCACCTTTGCCCAGAGCAGCAGCAAACGCGTCCATCGACATGCCCAGCGCAAGAATTAAAGTGGCAATAAAGGTCATGATTTATTCACCTGGGGCGAAAAAGCGGCAATTCACGCTGAATTCACCACACAAAGTGTTCAGTTATGAAAAAGTGGGCGCAGTCTACCATGCAAACCCAAAGATAAAAAGACAGTAAAATCAGGGATTTAAGTATAGCAAAGGCTATAACTCTTATCATCCGCTATGAATCGCGCTAAGTCGATGGTAGCAAAGCATTTTCTGACCATTCGTCTGGCCATGCAGCATGCCGGATGCGCACGAAGCAGCGCGCCACCATTGAACCGTGTCGCCGTTTACCGGAAAATGCCGGGCTGATAAATATGGGATACCGGTTATGAATAACCCTTTTGAAACGTTGATCGTGCCTGGTGGCATTTTACTGCTGGGCTTTCTCTCGGCGCTGCTGCTGCCCGCGCCCGCCTTTAGCGTTACGGTGGCGCAGCATCTGTTGCAGATGTTGCATTTGCAGGACCTGAATCAGCTCTATACGGTGGTGTTTTGCGTCTGGTTTTTACTGCTGGGCGCACTGGAGTTTTTTGTTATCCGTTTTGTCTGGCGTCGCTGGTTCAGGGGCTGACAGCAGGATACGCATCGACCAGCGCCTTTAGCCGTTCGGCACTGCACGCATAACCTTCACGTGGCAGATGTGCCGCCCCCAGCAGCAGGCCCGCACAGCGCTGATCCGCCTGCTGATACCAGATCGACAGCGGCGACGGCGCCATGCCCCACTCCACCGCCTGCTGCGAAATCACCTGATCCGGTGAACCGGCGGGTAAACGAACAATCACCGCCAGCCCGGCGCGTTGCAGGTCAGGAAAGTGAGGATGCAGCGCCGCGATCATCAGTTCCAGCCGCTCATGATAGACGCGCTTCATCCGCCGCAGATGCCGCATAAAGTGGCCATCCCGCAGAAATTCCGCCACCGCATTATGCAGCAATCCGGAGGAGGCAGGCGAAAGCAACGCGCAGACCTCGCCGAACCGGGCCGTCAGAGCGGGTGGCACCACCATAAAACCGAGCCGCAGTTGCGGCGTCAGCGTCTTGCTGAACGTGCCGATGTGCAACACCCGCCCCTGGCTGTCGAGCGCGGCCAGTGACGGCGCGGCGCGATTGCCGGGCTGAAGCTCGCCGAGATAGTCATCTTCGATAATCCAGCGCTGCGCGCGGCTGGCCCAGTTAAGCAGGGCATGCCGGCGTGCCAGGCTCATCGTCATACCAAGCGGCGCCTGCTGTCCCGGCGTGACCAGCGCAAAAGCGGCATCCGGCGCGCGGGCAATCCCGGCCTCAACCTGCAACCCTTCGGAATCAACCGGCACGGCAACCGGCGTGACGCGCAGCGCTTCAACCGCGCGACGCGCCACCCAGAATCCGGGATCTTCCAGCCATGCTGTTTTACCCTGAAAATTCATCGCTAGCCCAATCAGTCCCATTGCGCCAGCATAGCCGCTGGTAATAATGATCTGGTCCGCCTGACAGCGCAGGCCGCGTGCCACCGCAAGGTAGGCCACCAGCGCCTGCCGCAACGCTAAGCTGCCGCGGGGATCGGGATAGCTGGCCGGTCTGCTGACCTGCAGGCGCGTCTGACGCTGCAGAATGCGCAGCCAGACTTTGGCCGGGAATGCATCGCTGGCAGGAATGCCCATCTGGAAGGTCAGCGGTGGCGCTTCATACTCCTCTGCACCTTCCAGCAGCTGGCGTTCAGCATCGGCGCTGACCGGTTTTAACGGCGGTAATGGGCTGACGAAGGTACCCGCCGCGCCTCTGGCCTGCAGAAACTGACCATCAACCAGCATGTCGTAACTGGCGCGAACGGTGCCACGCGCCACGCCGAGCTGAGCCGCCAGATCGCGGCAGGAAGGCAGACGCGCGCCAGGTTGTAAACGTCCTTCACCAATCGCCTGTTCAATCAGCTGACGCAGTTGTTCACTGAGGCCACGTGACGCGCCGCGCTGCAGTGTCAGCGTGGAAAGCGGCGATGGACCAGTCAGACTCTCATTTTTTGGCACTTTATCTGCTCCATTGAAAGGCTGAAAATCGCCTTATCAACCCTGAATGAGGCAATAAGATGAGCGAACGTATCGATTTTCACAGTGCAGCACCGGCGGGCATGAAAGCGCTGGGCGGCGTATACAGCTATCTGGCACAAACCGATCTGCCGCTCACTTTACTGGAACTGCTGTTCCTGCGCATATCGCAGATTAATGGCTGTGCCTACTGCATTGATTTACATACCAAAGCGCTGAATAAAGCGGGCATGGGCTGGGATAAGATCGTGCTGACCTCGGTCTGGCAGGAATCCGGTACGCTGTTCAGTGATAAAGAGAAGGCTGCCCTGCACTGGGCTGAATGCCTGACCCTGATTGCTCAGCAGGGTGCGCCAGACGACCGCTATACCGCACTGAAAGCGCACTTCAGTGAAAAAGAGATTGTTGATCTGAACATCGCGATTGGTCTGATGAACACCTACAACCGCATGGCGATAAGTCTGAAAAAGTTGCCCGCCAGCGCCAGTCTGTCATAAGTGAATCCGATGCGTGTGCCGATGTGCACGCATTTTCAGACTCACAAAAATGTAACACTATTTTTACACAAGCGGCCTTTCAGGCGCTCTGCTCCCGATTCCCGTTATTCCTTACTGCATAATAAATCGCTAAATTTCAGCGAATTAAATAATTCCGCACGGTTCATATCCATTCCGGCGTTGCACCAGCATGGAGCTTTTCAGCAACATGCTATTTTTGTTAACCCACTGACTTCACACTAAAAAACTCCTAATACGCTGCCAGCCCTGATGATTAATTCTTATGCTGAATCATTTCTGCATTTAAAAAATAAACAAATGTTTAATTCAGATGCGAGAATGTTATATTCGGATGACAAAGCATAACGTGCAGTTAACGCGTTATTACCGCTTTAACCCTATACCTGAGACTTAACCTTTGAGAAATAGCGCAACGCGCTCGTAAGAAGCGTGACTATTTCGCCTGCGAAACTGTTGGGCTTCAGGTCAACAGAAGAGGAGATGTCGCCTCATGTGCAATTCAGCTGTAAACCTTGCGCTCGCGATGAGTGCCATGGCAAAGGACACCACTACTACCGCGCAGGAGCGCAAAGACGTTGACGTGCTGCTGATTGGCGCAGGTGTGATGAGCGCTACCCTCGGCGCGTGGCTGCAGGATTTAGAGCCAGACTGGTCCATCGAAATGGTGGAGCGGCTGGATAGCGTGGCCGAAGAGTCGTCCAACGGCTGGAATAACGCGGGCACCGGTCATGCGGCGCTGGCGGAGCTGAACTATACGCCTCAGCAGGCGGATGGCAGCATCGACATCACTAAAGCGGTAACGATCAACGAATCGTTCCAGATTTCCCGCCAGTTCTGGGCTTATCAGGTCCAGAAAGGCAACCTGCGCAACCCTAAAAGCTTTATTCACAGTACGCCGCACATGAGCTTTGTCTGGGGTGACGACAATGTCGACTTCCTGCGCAAGCGCTTTAAGGCGCTGCAGAAAAGCACCCTGTTCCGTGGCATGGCCTACTCCGAAGATCCGCAGCAGATTGCCCGCTGGATCCCGCTGGTGATGAATGGCCGTGACCGCAGCCAGAAAGTGGCCGCGACCTGGACGGAGATGGGCACCGACGTGAACTTCGGTGAAATCACCCGTCAGCTGATCGCCTCGTTAGAGAAGAAAGCGAATTTCCAGCTGCGTCTGCGTCAGGAAGTGCGTGAGCTGAAGCAGCTCGCCGACGGTCGCTGGCAGGTGACGCTGCAGTGTCTGAACAGCGGCACGCGTCGCACACTGACGGCGGGTAGAATATTTATCGGTGCTGGCGGCGCAGCGTTACCGCTGTTGCAGAAGGCTGGCATCCCGGAAGCCAACGGTTACGCTGGTTTCCCGGTGGGCGGTTCATTCCTGGTAACGGAAAATCCGCAGGTCGTCGCGCAGCACATGGCCAAGGTCTATGGCAAAGCCAGCGTCGGTGCGCCGCCGATGTCCGTGCCGCACGTCGACACCCGCGTGCTGGATGGCAAGCAGGTGCTGCTGTTTGGTCCGTTCGCCACCTTCTCGACTAAGTTCCTGAAGCAGGGTTCGCTGATGGATATGTTCACCTCACTGAACAGCAGCAATATGCTGCCGATGGTGAAAGTGGGACTGAAAAGTTTTGATCTGGTGAAATACCTGATGGATCAGGTGCTGCAAAGCGATCGCGACCGGATGGACGCCCTGCGCGCCTATGTGCCGCAGGCGAAGCAGGAGGACTGGCGCTTAGTGACTGCCGGTCAGCGTGTGCAGATCATCAAGAAAGATGAGAAAGAGGGCGCCGTGTTACGCCTGGGCACCGAAGTGGTCGCCTCACAGGATGGCTCGATTTCAGCACTGCTGGGTGCATCGCCTGGCGCCTCTACGGCGGCACCGATCATGCTGGAGCTGCTGCACAAGGTCTGTCCTGAGCAGATGGCTTCGCCGGAATGGCAGAATAAAATCCGTGCGGTGATCCCATCCTGGGGACGTAAGCTGAACGGTGACGTAGCGCTGACAGAGAAAGTGTTAGCCGAAACCAGCCGGATTCTGCAGCTCGACTATTCGCCGGTTACCCCGATGGCGGCAAACGATGAAGGACGGGAAACCGCTTTCGTCGTCGGCAAATAATTCAGCGCCATTGATAAAAAGGCTCCGCACTGCGGGGCCTTTTTTATTGGCTGGTTACCTGGTCGATCCGGGCATTCTCTATTAGGGTTAAGGCATCTTTTAGCTGCACGATCAGGAGGAAACTGCATGTCTTACTCCCCTGCTTCACCGGAATTCACGCTGCTCGACCGCTACTGGCGGGCAGCAAACTACCTCTCCGTCGGACAAATTTATCTGATGGATAACCCGCTGTTGCGTGAGCCACTCAGGCCGGAACACATTAAACCGCGTCTGCTGGGTCACTGGGGCACCACGCCAGGCCTGAATTTTATCTATGCCCACCTCAACCGCGTTATCCGGAAGCAAAACCTGGATATGATCTACATCTGCGGACCAGGACATGGCGGCCCCGGCATGGTAGCGAATACCTGGCTTGAGGGTAGCTACAGCGAAGTTTATCCGCACATCACTCAGGATGCGGCAGGCATGCAGCGTCTGTTCAAACAGTTCTCCTTTCCGGGGGGCATTCCCAGTCATGCGGCACCGGAAACGCCTGGCTCGATTAATGAAGGCGGTGAGCTGGGCTATTCGCTCTCCCATGCGTTTGGCGCGGCCTTCGATCATCCCGAACTGGTTGTACCCTGCGTGATTGGCGACGGCGAAGCGGAGACCGGCCCGCTGGCTTCCAGCTGGCACGGCATTAAGTTCCTGAATCCTGAACGTGACGGCGCGGTCCTGCCGATTCTGCACCTCAATGGCTATAAAATCGCCAACCCAACGCTGCTGGGTCGCAGCAGCGATGAAGATTTGCACCAGTTGTTCAGTGGCTACGGCTACGAGCCGCTGTTCGTCTGCGGGCATGAGCCTGAAAAAATGCATCCGCTGATGGCGGAGGCGCTGGATAGTGCCTTCAGTAAAATCGCCGCTTATCAGCGCGAGGCGCGTCAGGGCAAAGCCACCACCGGGGTGCCGCGCTGGCCAATGATTATCCTGCGCAGCCCCAAAGGCTGGACCGGCCCCAAAACGGTCGACGGCAAGAAAGTGGAGGATTTCTGGCGGGCGCATCAGGTTCCCGTCGCGGCCTGTCGTGAAGATGAAGGTCATCGCCAGATCCTTGAGACGTGGATGCGGAGTTATCAGCCAGACGACCTGTTTGATGAACAGGGTCGCTTAAAGCCGGAACTGCAGGCGCTGGCACCGGAAGGTGATAAACGCATGGGGTCTTCCCCTTATGCCAATGGCGGCCTGTTGCGCCGTGAGCTGGATGCGCCTGAACTCGCGGAGTTTGCCTGCGATGTCAGCGAGCCAGGCGCACAGATGGCGCAGGCCACTGAGCATCTGGGCCGTTATCTCAGCGTGCTGTTCCAGCGCAACCGCGATAATTTCCGCCTGTTTGGCCCGGATGAAACTGCCTCTAACCGCCTGACGCCGGTCTTCGACGTGACCAGCCGTACCTGGCTGGAACGAACAGAGCCTTACGATGAACAACTGGCGCGTGATGGCCGGGTGATGGAAATTCTCAGTGAGCATCAGTGTCAGGGCTGGCTTGAGGGCTATCTGCTGACCGGCCGCCACGGGCTGTTTAACTGTTATGAAGCTTTTATTCATATCGTCGATTCGATGTTTAACCAGCACGCCAAGTGGCTGAAAGTCTCGCGTAAACTGGGCTGGCGTAAGCCGATCTCGTCGCTGAACTATCTGCTCTCTTCACACGTCTGGCGACAGGATCACAATGGCTACAGCCATCAGGATCCGGGCTTTATCGATCACGTTGCCAATAAAAAAGCGGACATTGTGCGCATCTATCTGCCGCCCGATGCCAATACGCTGCTGTGGGTTGGCGATCACTGCCTGCGCACCTGGGACCGCATCAATGTGATTGTGGCGGGCAAGCAGCCTGCGCCGCAGTGGCTGGATATGGCGAGTGCGGTAACCCATTGTGAAGCGGGCATGGGCGAGTGGCGCTGGGCGGGCACCACGCCAGAGCATGAGGAGCCGGATGTGGTGATGGCCTGTGCCGGTGATGTGCCGACCATGGAGACGATGGCGGCGGTGGATCTGCTGCGCGGTATGCTGCCCGAACTGCGTATCCGCGTGGTGAACGTGGTCGATCTTCTGGCGCTGCAGCCGCAGGATCAGCATCCGCATGGCAAATCTGATGCGGAATTCGACGTGCTGTTTACCCCGGATAAACCGGTGATCTTCGCCTTCCACGGCTATCCGACGCTGATACATCGCCTGACCTATTCGCGAACTAACCACCGCAACTTCCATGTGCGCGGCTTTAATGAAGAGGGAACCACCACCACGCCATTTGATATGACGGTGCTGAACGAGCTTGACCGCTATCATCTGGCGCAGGAGGCGATTCTTCGCGTGCCTGGCCTGGCCGATGCGCATCCTGAGCTGCTGGACGATCTGCAGGAGCGCATCGCTGAGCATCATCGCTATGTGCGTGAACACGGTGAAGATGTGCCGGAGGTGCAGAACTGGAAATGGCCGTCGGCCACAGCACCAGGTGCACCCGATTAAGCGGCCAGCAAGGCGTCGGTCAGCATCCAGATGGTAGTCGCCACCAGCGACAGCGCCATCAGGCTGTTAAATAACTGACGCTTCCAGGCAATCTGCAGATGGCTGCGCAGGCGATCGCCCAGCGCAGCCCAGATCAGAATGCAGGGCAGGTTCAGCAGCATAAAGCCGATCATCACCGTCAGCACGCCGCTGCTGGCGCTGTACAACAGCGCCACATTGGTCGCCATCAGCCAGGCTTTGGGATTGATCGCCTGGAAACAGGCACCGCCCAGCAGCGTCATGGGCTGCGGCTTGCTGCGCACTTCAGGTGCTGCCGCACGGAAAATCTTCCATGACAGCCACAACAGATAGGCACAGCCTGCCAGCGTCAGCGGCAGGCGAATCGCCGCCATCCAGTGCAGTAAGACCTCCAGTGCGACGCCGGCGATCACCGTTTGCAGCGCACAACCTACCAGTATGCCAAACACCATCGGCAGCGTGCGGCGCATGCCGAAATTGACGCCTGAGGTCGCCAGCAGCAGATTGTTCGGGCCTGGCGTAATCGACATGACGGTAACGTAACTGAAGAAAGAGGGATCGAGCATGGTGACTCTCCTGAAACAGACAGAGTTCTATGCTACGGCGGGAAAAGGGATGGTAACAGTGACACAAAATCACTATTGTTATGGTTACAGTTTCCGTTAATAGCAATTGTACCCATCCAATCCGGAGGCTACTGTGTCCCTTGCTCCCACTTCCGATCGGCCTCTCTATCAGCAGCTGGCAGACAGCTTCGCTGAGGCCATCCATCAGGGCACGCTGAAACCCGGCAAACGTCTGCCGGCGATCCGCCGCGTCGCCCAGTCACATCAGGTCAGTGTCAATACGGTACTGAATGCCTGGCAGTTGCTGGAAGATCGCGGGTTGATTGAGGCGCGTCCCCAGTCGGGCTATTACGTGCGCGGCGTGTTGCCCGCCGTGACCCGTCATGGTCAGCATAAAACCCGGGTACGCGACCCCAGCAGCGGCAAGCTCGACCTGATCGATAAGGTGTTTGCGGCGCAGAACCATCCCGACTACATCAATATTTCCCTGGCCTGCCCCCAGGATAGCGAGCTGTTTCCTGCGGCGCGTATTGCCCGGATTACTGCCTCACTGCTGCGCCGTCATCCGAACATGATTGGGCGCTATGCGCTTCCGCCCGGTAGTGAGCGCTTACGGGAGGAGATTGCGCGACGGGCGCTGCACGCCGGACAGACGCTCACCGCCGATGAGATCACCCTGACCCACGGCTGTATGGAAGCGCTTCAGCTGGCGCTGCGGGCGGTTACGCAGCCCGGCGACTGCGTGGGGCTGGAGTCGCCAACCTACTTTTTCCTCTTCCCGCTGCTGGCTTCACTGGGCCTTAAGGCGCTGGAAATCCCCACCGATCCGCAGCATGGGCTGTCGCTGGATGCGCTGGAGATGCTGCTTCAGGAGCAGCGAATTAAGGCGCTGATTGCGATGCCGAGCGCGCAAAACCCGCTGGGCTGCGGCATGTCGCTGGAGAACAAGAAGCGGCTGGCGAAGTTAGTGAATACTTACCACGTTCCGCTGATAGAAGATGGGCTGTATGACGAGTTGCAGTTCGACTGGCCGCTCTCGCCCGCGGTAAAAGCCTTTGATCGCGACGGCTGGGTGATCTACTGCACCAGCTTCACCAAAACTGTGGCGCCCGATTTCCGTATTGGCTGGACCGCCGCTGGCCGTTTTCATGATGCGATTGCCCGACTGAAAGCGGTGTCGTCGATGGCAGAATCCGCCCTGCTCTCTGAAACGCTGGCGGAGTTTCTTGCTTCCGGCGGTTATGACCACCATCTGCGCACGCTGCGCCGTCGCTACGCGGCCAATCTGGATGAGGCGCGGGGACTGATTGCCCGCTACTTCCCGGAGGGCACCCGCGCGACGTTGCCGCGCGGTGGCTTCGTCTTCTGGGTCGAGTTACCGGGCGGCGTAAATACCACCGAGATGTTTGATCGGCTGCTGCAGGAGCAGATTTGCGTCACGCCCGGCGCGCTCTATTCGCTGAGCGAGCGCTACAACCATGCACTGCGCCTCTCCTGCTGCTATCCGTTTGATGCGCGCTACAGCTGGGCAATCAGACGCGCGGGCGAAATCGCCTGTGAACTGGCGGGAGTCGCATGCGGCGAGACTCAGGGTGTGCCGTTGCGGCCCCAGACGGTATAGCCGCGGCGTTCAGTCAGGCGTTCGTAATAGGTGCGTACCGCCGGATAATCAGGGTGTTCGAGCGGGGTTTCAAACCAGCGGTTCACCGCCAGGCCAATCGGAATGTCTGCCAGCGTGAAATTACGCCCGGCAACGTAACGACCGGTTTTTTCCAGCTGCTGATTGAGAATGCTCATGGTATGTGCCCAGCCTTTGCTGGCCGCGGCCAGCAGACGTGGATCCTGATGAGCCGGTGAATTTCGCACCAGCGACATAAATGCGTAGCGCCATGAAGTGTTGAGTTCGGTGGACTGCCAGTCCATCCACTGATCGACAGGCGCACGCGTTTGCGGATGATGAGGATAGAGCCACTCGCCACCATAGGCGTTCGCCAGATAGCGCAGGATGGCGTTGGATTCCCACATCACAAAGTCATCATCTTTCAGTACCGGCACCATCGCATTGGGGTTGAGTGCCATGAATTCGGGCAGGTGCGTTGAGCGGAATCCATCGCCCCACTCTTCGCGCTGGTAATCAAGGTCAAGCTCGTCACACAGCCATAATACTTTGCGCACGTTGATTGAGGAGGCGCGTCCCAGGATCGTTAGCATTCACAGTCTCCGGTAAACTCTTTAACTTATTGATAACGCTGTTAGCTGTTATAAGCAATCATCCGGCAGAGAAAAGGCCGCACTGAACCCAATCGCAAGGAGTCATCATGAAGGTCGCGTTTAAGCAAGTCGATGTGTTTACCTCAGCAGCCTTTAATGGCAATCCGCTGGCGGTGATTATGGATGCTCAGGGGTTAAGCGACAGCCAGCTGGCGTCGATTGCCCGCTGGACTAACCTGTCGGAAACCACCTTTGTGCTGCCGCCACAACATGAAGAGGCGGACTACCGGGTGCGTATTTTTACCGTTGAAGGCGAACTGCCGTTTGCCGGTCACCCTACGCTGGGCACCGCACACGCGCTGCTGGAGGCGGGCTGGCCAACCCGTACGCCGGGCGAAATCGTTCAGGAGTGTGGTGTCGGCAACGTGACGGTGAAGATTAATGAGACGGGCGAACTGGCCTTTGCCGCACCTGCTGCCACCCTGATGCCATGGCAGGATGCGCTGATGGGTAACGCCTTAAACAGCGATGCGTTCGATCTGACGCAAAGCCCCACCGTGGTGGATATGGGTATCCGCTGGCTGCTGGTGCCGATGGTCAGCGCCGAGGCCGTGCTGGCGCTGCAGCCCAATGTCAGCGATTTGCAGCGTCTGATTAAACATGCGGGTGTCTCGGGCGTGATGCCCTTTGGCCGTTTGCCCTCGGGCGAGCATGAACAGTATGAAGTGCGTGGCCTGCTGGTGGAAAATGGCAGCCTGACCGAAGATCCGGTGACCGGCAGCGCCAACGCCTGTCTGGCGCGGTATTTTGCAGCCGCAGGCCATACCATCTCCTATCGCGTGCGTCAGGGTACTGCCCTGCAGCGTGCCGGTCGGGTGAACGTAACCTTTAATGGTGAGACCATCTGGATTGGCGGTAATACGGTAACCGTCATCGATGGCACCATTACGCTGTAAAAGGCGGCGGCGTCGCGGGGTGCTTTCCGCGATGCCGCCAGCGGTTAAATCCCCTGCCCGCCTGAAGCTTCAATACGCTGAGCGGTGATCCAGCCGGTTTCGTCACTGAGGATCGCGCTGATGGCGTCGCCGATATCATCCGGCAGTCCGACCCGGCCCAGCGCCGTGAGCCCGGCAATCTGATTGTTAATCTCGGGAGTATCGCGTACCCGGCCACCGCCAAAGTCGGTCTCTATCGCGCCAGGTGCCAGGATGTTGACGCGAATGCGTCGTTCGCCCAGCTCCTTCGCCTGGTAGCGCGTCAGTACTTCCATCGCCCCTTTCATCGACGCATAGGTCGAGGAGCCAGGATAGATCAGCCGGGTCAGACCGCTGGAGATATTCAGGATGCGGCCACCGTCGTTGATCAGCGGCAGCAGCTTCTGGGTCAGGAAGTAAGGTCCTTTGAAATGCACATTAACCAGCGCATCAAATTCCGCCTCGGTAGTGTCGGTAAATGGCTTGTAGTGTCCGTGTCCGGCGTTGTTCACTAAATAGTCAAAGCGCTCACGCTGCCACTGCTGTTGCAGTGCCTCTTTCACCTGGCCGACAAAGCGATCGAACTGACCGGTTTCGCCGACGTCCAGCGCCAGCGCCACTGCACGTCGTCCCAGCGCCTCGATCTCCTTCACTACCGTCTGCGCCTCATCGGCATGGCTGCGGTAAGTCAGGATAATGTCTGTCCCCCTGGCCGCCAGTTTTAACGCACCATTACGGCCTAAACCGCGGTTTGCACCGGTAATTAACGCCACTTTCTGATTCATCTCTCGCACCTGTTGAAAAATTGAACACAGGTTAAGGATATTCGCGAATTATTGATCTATAAACAGTGTTAAATGCGCATCACTGTTTCAATAAAAACAACAATCGGTGAACAACATGGACAAAATTCACGCAATGCAGGTGTTTGTGCGGGTGGCCGAAATGGGTAGTTTTACCCGCGCGGCAGAGAGTTTAGGTGTCCCCAAAGGCAGTGTTTCGCGACAGATACAGGCGCTGGAGAATCAAATGGCAACACGTTTGCTGCATCGCACCACGCACCGGGTGCAACTAACCCAGGACGGGTTGGTCTATTACGATCGCTGTCTTGATTTATTGTCGATGATTGACGATATGGACAGCCTGTTCCAGCACGAGCCTGCCTCGCTCAGCGGTAAACTCCGGATTGATATGTCTGTGGCAATGGCCACCAGTTTTATCCTGCCACGGCTGCCGGAATTTTTGCAGCACTACCCCGGCGTAGAGATTGAGCTGAGCAGCAGCGACCGTCAGGTGGATGTGATCCGGGAAGGGTTTGACTGCGTAATCCGCGTCGGCGAACTCAAAGATTCTGGCCTGATTGCGCGAAAAATTGGTACCCATACCTTGATCAACTGCGCCAGCCCTGGCTACCTTTCGCGTTTTGGCATGCCGATCCGGCTGGAAGAGCTGTCGCAGCATGCGATGGTGCATTACAGCCAGCAACTGGGTCAGGCCTCACCGGGTTTTGAATATTTTGATGGCAGGCAGTGTCACTATGTTCACACCGGCGGTGTGGTCACCGTGAACAGCACCGAAACCTATCGCGCCGCCTGTCTGGCGGGGTTAGGCATTATTCAGGTGCCTGCCGCCGGGATTCAGACATTACTGGAAAGAGGCGAGCTGGTAGAAGTGCTGCATCGCTTTCCCGCCAGACCGATGCCGATCCACCTGCTCTATCCGCACCGGCGCAATGTGGCGCGTCGCGTGCGGGTTTTTATGGAGTGGCTGAGTCAGGTGTTACAGGAGTACGTCACCTGAGCGGCTATACTTTGATTTTAATGATAAACAGGACAGTGAAGGTCTATGACAGACAAGCAGGAAAACCCGCAGGATACGCAGCCGCAAAAGCCGCTTATCGATATTAAAACCGGCAACGAGACGGTTGATCATTCGATAGTGCGCGTGTCGCGTTTTGCCGCCTGGTTTCAGGCGATCCCGGCAGTGGCGCATTTTATTCGCGCCCTTGACCGCTTTAACGATCGGCTCGGCAGCCAGTTTGGCGCGGCCATTACCTATTTCTCTTTTTTATCGCTGATCCCCATTCTGATGGTGTCGTTTGCCGCCGTGGGTTTTGTGCTGGCATCGAACCCGGATCTGCTGACCGATATCATCAACAAAATCGTCAGCAGCATCAGCGACCCGACGCTGGCCACCACGCTGAAGAATACGGTAAATACCGCCATTCAGCAGCGTGCCACCGTGGGTATTACCGGTTTACTGCTGGCGCTCTACTCCGGTCTTAACTGGATGGGTAACCTGCGCGAAGCGATTCGTGCCCAGTCGCGCGACGTGTGGGAACGCAAACCGGATGACAAAGAGAAGATCTGGAAGCGCTATATCCGCGATTTCCTGTCGCTTACCGGTCTGATGCTGGCGCTGGTGATTACGCTGTCGCTGACCTCGGTAGCCGGTTCTGCGCAGGCAATGATCGTCAGCGCACTGGGGCTGGACGGTGTCGACTGGTTACGGCCTGCCCTGACCATTATCGCCACCTCGATTTCCGTTATGGCTAACTATCTGCTGTTCCTGTGGATTTTCTGGATCCTGCCGCGTCATAAGCCGCGTAAGAAAGCGCTGTTCCGCGGCACTCTGCTGGCGGCAATCGGTTTTGAGGTGATCAAGTTTGTGATGACGCTGACGCTGCCCAAGCTGGCGACCTCGCCTTCCGGTGCGGCCTTTGGTTCCGTGCTCGGCCTGATGGCGTTTTTCTACTTCTTCGCCCGTCTGACGCTGTTCTGTGCGGCATGGATCGCCACTGCCAAATATAAAGACGACCCACAAATGCCTGAAGCGGGCAGCGCGTCACGACACAAATCATCGTAATCCGTTAACAACAGCGGAAAATATTACCTCTCGGCTATTTTTTAACCAGATAACAGGATGAATAGCTGAGGGGTCACTTTTATTTAGCCCTTTCGTAGAGTATCCCGCCAGATATCGTCCGGATTACCCCGGTATCACCCGACATTCGTCGCACCTCAAAAATTATCCTCTTTTTGCCCGCTGAAGCCAGACGCGGCGCGGGTTTTCTTCATTGAATGCGCTCTGGCAGATGCGTAAGATTCTTTGTCTGTATTTACAAATAAGAAACAGTTATGCAAGCCTCCCTCACAGACACGCTCGACAAACAGCAGGATCCCACGCCGGTTAACTCACGCAGTAAAGTGGTGATTGCCTCGCTGGTCGGAACGGCCATCGAGTTCTTCGACTTTTATATTTATGCCACTGCTGCGGTGATTGTTTTCCCGCACATTTTCTTCCCGCAGGGTGATGCCACGGTCGCGACGCTACAGTCGCTGGCCACCTTTGCTATCGCCTTTATCGCGCGTCCGATTGGCTCCGCCGTGTTTGGTCACTTTGGCGATCGCGTGGGTCGCAAAGCCACGCTGGTTGCCTCGCTGCTGACCATGGGGATCTCCACCGTGGTGATTGGTCTGCTGCCCGGCTATGAAACTATCGGCGTGATGGCTCCGCTGCTGCTGGCGCTGGCGCGTTTTGGTCAGGGACTGGGACTGGGTGGTGAATGGGGTGGCGCGGCGCTGCTGGCGACGGAAAATGCCCCGGCGAAGAAACGTGCGCTTTATGGCTCCTTCCCTCAGTTGGGTGCGCCGATTGGCTTTTTCTTCGCTAACGGCACTTTTCTGCTGCTTTCGTGGCTGTTGACCGACGAGCAGTTTATGCAGTGGGGCTGGCGCGTGCCGTTTATTCTCTCCGCCGTGCTGGTGCTGATTGGCCTGTATGTGCGCGTTTCGCTGCATGAGAGTCCGGTGTTTGCCAAAGTACAGAAAGAGAAGAAGCAGGTTCGGGTGCCCATTGCAGCGCTGCTGAGCAAGCATCTGACTGCCACCATTCTCGGCACCTTTATCATGCTGGCGACCTATACACTGTTCTATATCATGACCGTCTATTCGATGAGCTACGGCACCACGGCAGCACCGGCCGGTCTGGGTATTCCGCGTAATAGTATGTTGTGGATGCTGATGCTGGCGGTGATTGGCTTTGGAGTGATGGTGCCGATTGCCGGTTTGCTGGCTGACCGTTTTGGTCGCCGCAAGACGATGATTACCATTACGCTGATGATTATCGCGTTTTCGTTCCTGTTCCCGGCGATGCTCGGTTCCGGATCGCAGGCGCTGGTGATGGCGTTTCTGTTGCTGGGTCTGAGCATTATGGGCCTGACCTTTGGTCCGATGGGCGCCCTGCTGCCGGAGCTGTTTCCGACCGAAGTGCGTTATACCGGCGCATCGTTCTCTTATAACCTCTCATCGATTCTGGGTGCCTCTGTTGCGCCTTATATCGCGACCTGGCTAAATGCGCATTATGGTTTGCAGGCGGTAGGGCTTTATCTGGCGTCGATGGCCGTGCTGACGCTGATTGCATTGCTCGCCTGTAAAGAGACGCGTAATCAGACGCTGTATGACGTTTAATCCGGCTGGATGAAGGTCAGTGAAAACCCGGCGGCTGCCGGGTTTTTTTATGGAGCAGGCTCACAGAGTACAACCGCTCTGAAGGGCTAAACAATATCAGGCGACAGGCTCAGGGAGCATACGCCTTAAGCGGGTTAGCTGTCTGTTTGAAAAACCGGACCTCGCTGAAAGGCGTATTGATATTGGCAGCAATAAAGAAGCTTAAGGGCACAGGGAATACGGTCAGAAGAGGAAAGCGTCCCGCGCCATGGACGGCGCGGGCCGAGCATGCCATGGATGGCGGATTTTGCGTCTTTCCGATCTGACCGTATTCCATGTGCCTGCACTGTCTCACAGCAGTGCAGGCACTAACTTACAATCGGCCTTGCCTGGTATGGTTCACCAACAAAAAACCCCGGCAAGCCGGGGTTTGTTTTGCTGAAAACTGTGATGACGGTAATTAGCCCGCGACAGCGATACGCTTCATGTCGGTCATGTAGCCACGCAGCTTGCGGCCAACGGTTTCAATCGGGTGCTGGCGAACCGCTTCGTTAACGTCACGCAGCTGCGCGTTATCAACCTGCGTGCCTTCAACCGCTTTACCCAGATCGCCTGGCTGAAGCGTGGTCATGAACTCTTTCAGCAGCGGCACCGCGGCGAAGGAGAACAGGTAGTTACCATATTCGGCGGTATCGGAGATCACCACGTTCATTTCATACAGGCGCTTACGGGCGATGGTGTTCGCGATCAGCGGCAGCTCATGCAGTGATTCGTAGTAGGCAGACTCTTCAATGATGCCGGCGTCCACCATGGTTTCAAACGCCAGCTCAACGCCCGCTTTAACCATCGCAACCATCACCACACCTTTGTCGTAGTACTCCTGCTCTTCGATTTTGCCTTCATACTGTGAGGCGGTTTCGAACGCGGTCTGGCCGGTCTCTTCACGCCAGGTCAGCAGGTTTTTATCATCGTTGGCCCAGTCCGCCATCATGCCGGAAGAGAATTCGCCGGAGATGATGTCATCCATGTGTTTCTGGAACAGCGGTGCCATGATGGTTTTCAGCTGCTCTGACAGCGCATAAGCGCGCAGTTTGGCTGGATTAGAGAGGCGATCCATCATCAGTGTGATGCCGCCAAACTTCAGTGATTCGGTGATAGTTTCCCAGCCGAACTGGATCAGTTTTTCTGCGTAAGCCGGATCGGTGCCTTCAGCCACCAGCTTGTCGAAGCAGAGCAGTGAACCAGCCTGCAACATGCCGCACAGGATAGTCTGTTCACCCATCAGGTCCGATTTCACTTCTGCAACGAAGGAGGACTCCAGCACGCCAGCACGATCGCCGCCAGTTGCTGCTGCCCAGGCTTTGGCAATCGCCATGCCTTCGCCTTTTGGATCGTTTTCCGGATGGACCGCGATCAGCGTCGGTACACCAAAGCCACGTTTGTACTCTTCACGGACTTCTGTACCCGGACACTTCGGTGCCACCATCACCACGGTGATGTCTTTACGGATGCTTTCGCCCACTTCAACGATGTTGAAACCGTGCGAGTAGCCCAGCGCAGCGCCATCTTTCATCAGCGGCTGAACAGCCTGAACTACAGCGGAGTGCTGCTTGTCTGGCGTCAGGTTAACCACCAGATCAGCCTGCGGGATCAGTTCTTCGTAGGTGCCCACTTTGAAACCGTTATCGGTCGCTTTGCGCCATGAAGGGCGTTTTTCCGCAATTGCTTCAGCACGCAGTGCATAGGCCACATCCAGACCGGAATCACGCATGTTCAGACCCTGATTCAGGCCCTGCGCACCACAGCCAACGATAACGACTTTTTTGCCTTTCAGGAAACTGGCACCATCCGCGAATTCATCGCGCGCCATGAAACGGCACTTGCCTAATTGCGCCAGCTGGTTGCGCAGGTTCAATGTGTTGAAATAGTTAGCCATGGGTACTCCGGTAAGGTTGTGTTTGCTTTTTTTGTTCAGGAACGGCGTGTCATGCAGCGCCGCGAATGACCCCATCATATGACAGGAATTCTGTTGCTTAAATTGATATATTAACAACGTCACATTGCAATAAATGCAACACCACCCAGAGGCGACGCGCACATGGATTTACGGGATCTGAAACTGTTTCTTCATCTGGCAGAAAGCTGCCACTTCGGACGCACTGCGCGTGCTATGCACGTCAGCCCTTCCACGCTGTCACGCCAGATCCAGCGGCTTGAAGAAGATGTCGGCCATGCGCTGTTTCTGCGCGATAACCGCACCGTGACGCTGACAGAAGCGGGCGAACGCCTGCGCCAGTTTGCCCAGCAGACACTGTTGCAGTATCAGCAACTGCGCCATGTGATGGATCTTAACGGCCCGTCGCTCAGCGGCGAGCTGCGCCTGTTCTGCTCAGTGACGGCGGCCTACAGTCATCTGCCGCCCATCCTCGACCGCTTTCGCGCTGAACATCCGCAGGTCGAAATCAAACTGGATACCGGCGATGCCGCGGATGCGGTGGAAAAAGTGCACTCCGGCGATGCCGATCTGGCCATTGCCGGCCGTCCTGAAACGCTGCCCGCCAGCATTGATTTTATGCCACTGGGGCTGATCCCGCTGGTGCTGATCGCACCCGCACTGCCCTGCGCCGTTCGCACCCAGGCAACGCAGCCGCAGCCCGACTGGTCAAAAATTCCGTTTATCCTGCCGGTGCAGGGACCGGCACGGCGACGTATCGATCTCTGGTTCCGCCGCCAGCGCATCCCGAACCCGGTGATTTACGCCACGGTCTCGGGTCATGAGGCGATTGTTTCGATGGTGGCGCTGGGCTGCGGTATTGCACTTTTACCGGATGTGGTACTGGAAAACAGCCCGGATCCGGTGCGTAACCGCGTGCTGCTACTGGAGAATATTGACTCGGTTGCGCCGTTCGAACTCGGCATCTGCGTGCAAAAAAAGCGGCTCGGAGAGCCGCTGATCAGTGCTTTCTGGAGCCAGCTGTAATCAACTGCCTGACAGGAAGAAGCGGAATGCAGGGTTCTGGCTTTCGTCATGAAAGTCGTAACCCAGATCGGTGAGATGCTCTTCGAAGCGTGGCTCATCGCTGCCGAGTTCAAAAGCCGCCAGCACACGGCCATAATCGGTGCCATGGCTGCGGTAATGAAACAGCGAGATATTCCAGTGGGTGCCCAGCGTTTGCAGGAACTTCAGCAACGCGCCGGGTGCCTCCGGGAATTCAAAGCTGAAGAGGCGTTCACGCAGTGGTTTAGAAGGGCGTCCGCCCACCATATAACGCACGTGCAGTTTCGCCATCTCATCATCTGAGAGATCGACCACCTGATAACCGCCGCTGGTGAGCTCGCTGATGATCTCGCTGCGCTCTTCCACGCCACGCGTCAGTCGTACGCCAACAAAGATGCAGGCTTTGTCCGCATCGGCGTAGCGGTAGTTGAACTCGGTAATTGACCGTCCACCCAGCGTCTGGCAGAAACGCAGGAAACTGCCCTGCTGTTCCGGGATCGTTACGGCCAGCAGCGCTTCACGCTGTTCGCCCAGCTCGCAGCGCTCAGAAACGTAACGCAGGCCGTGGAAATTGACGTTGGCCCCGGATAACACATGCGCCAGCCGCTCGCCTTTGATCCCGTGCTGCTGGATATACTTTTTCATGCCCGCCAGCGCCAGCGCGCCAGAGGGCTCCGCCACAGCACGGACATCTTCAAACAGATCTTTCATCGCGGCACAAATCGCATCGCTGTCGACGGTGATGATGTCATCGATGTATTCCTGACAGAGCCGGAAGGTTTCGCTGCCAATCCGTTTCACCGCCACCCCTTCGGCAAACAGCCCGACGCGCGGCAGATCGACCGGATGACCCGCTTCCAGCGCTGCTTTCAGGCAGGCTGAATCTTCTGACTCCACCGCGATCACTTTGATTTGCGGCATCAGCTGCTTGATCAGCACCGCGACGCCGGCTGCCAGACCCCCACCGCCAACCGGGACAAAGACCCGGTCGAGATGCGCATCCTGCTGCAGCAGCTCCATCGCCAGCGTGCCCTGTCCGGCAATGACGGCCGGATGGTCAAACGGCGGCACGAAGGTGTAGCCGCGCTGTTCTGAGAGTTCTATCGCTTTGGCTTTCGCCTCGTCAAAGTTGGCCCCGAACAGGAAAGCCTCACCGCCAAATGCGCGCACCGCATCAACCTTGATGTCTGCCGTCGCCAGCGGCATCACAATCAGTGACTTGATGCCCAGCTTAGTGGCGGAGAGCGCCACGCCCTGCGCATGGTTGCCGGCTGACGCCGTCACCACGCCGCGCGCTTTCTGCTCTTCGTTAAGACCGGCAATCATCGCGTAGGCACCGCGCACCTTGAAACTGTGCACTGGCTGGCGATCTTCCCGCTTCACCAGAATGGTGTTGCCGAGACGCGATGAGATTTTTTCCATAACCTGCAGCGGCGTCACCTGTGCCACTTCATACACCGGTGAACGCAACACTGCGCGCAAATACTCGGCGCCACACGGCGCCTCGGGTAGCGGTTGAGACTCGGCCATCGTTAGCCTCCCAGCTTGCTCTTATCGCGGACGGCGCCTTTGTCAGCACTGGTCGCGAGTAATGCGTAGGCACGCAGCGCAAAGGAGACTTCACGCTGACGATTGACCGGCGTATACGCCGCATCGCCACGTGCCTGCTGCTCTTCACGGCGGGCGTGCAGTTCGTTATCCGGTACGGCGAGTTTGATACCGCGGTTAGGGATATCGATTTCGATGGTGTCGCCATCTTTGACCAGCGCAATGGTGCCGCCGTTGGCTGCTTCAGGCGAGGCGTGACCGATAGAGAGGCCCGACGTACCGCCAGAGAAACGACCATCGGTGATCAGCGCGCAGCTTTTGCCCAGCCCCATCGATTTCAGATAAGTGGTCGGATAGAGCATCTCCTGCATGCCCGGCCCGCCTTTTGGTCCTTCGTAACGAATGACGACCACATCGCCCGCGACGACTTTGCCGCCCAGAATGGCTTCAACGGCGTCATCCTGGCTTTCATAGACTTTCGCCGGACCGGTGAAGGTCAGGATCTCTTTGTCTACGCCTGCGGTTTTTACGATACAGCCATCTTCTGCGATGTTGCCGTAGAGCACGGCCAGACCGCCATCCTGCGAGTAAGCGTTTTCACGGGTACGGATACAGCCTTCGGCACGGTCATCATCCAGCGTGTCCCAGCGGCAGTTCTGTGAGAACGCCTGGGTGGTACGAATACCCGCCGGACCCGCGCGGAACATATCTTTTACCGCCTGATCTTTGGTCAGCATGATGTCGTACTGATCCAGCGTTTCACGCATGGTCTGCTGCAGGATATTACGGGCGCTGCTGTCGAACAGGCCGGCACGATCCAGCTCGCCGAGAATGGCGAAGACACCACCCGCGCGATGCACATCTTCCATGTGGTATTTCGGGGTACTTGGCGCCACTTTACAGAGCTGAGGCACTTTGCGTGACAGGCGATCGATGTCGGAGATATTAAAGTCGATATCGCCTTCCTGTGCCGCCGCCAGCAGGTGGAGCACGGTGTTGGTGGAGCCACCCATGGCGATATCCAGCATCATGGCGTTTTCAAAAGCGGCCTTGTTCGCGATGTTACGCGGCAGCATGTTGACATCATCCTGCTCGTAATAGCGCTTGGTCAGGCTTACGATGCGCTTACCGGCATTGATGAACAGCTCTTTGCGATCGGCGTGCGTAGCCAGCAGTGAACCGTTGCCAGGCTGCGACAGACCGAGTGCTTCAGTCAGGCAGTTCATCGAGTTGGCGGTGAACATACCGGAGCAGGAGCCGCAGGTCGGACAGGCAGAGCGTTCGATCTGCTCGCTGTCGGCATCGCTGACGTTCGGGTTGGCACCCTGAATCATTGCATCTACCAGATCCAGCTTGATGATCTGGTCAGAAAGCTTGGTTTTACCCGCTTCCATCGGTCCGCCTGAAACGAAGATCACCGGAATATTGAGGCGCAATGACGCCATCAGCATACCCGGGGTGATTTTGTCGCAGTTAGAGATGCAGACCATGGCATCGGCACAGTGGGCGTTGACCATGTACTCGACCGAGTCAGCAATCAGCTCACGCGACGGCAGTGAATACAGCATGCCGCCATGGCCCATGGCAATACCGTCATCCACCGCAATGGTGTTGAACTCTTTAGCCACACCGCCTGCCGCTTCGATCTGCTCGGCGACAAGTTTACCAAGATCACGCAGGTGAACGTGGCCCGGCACAAATTGGGTGAATGAGTTAACCACAGCGATAATCGGCTTGCCAAAATCGTCGTCGGTCATTCCTGTCGCGCGCCATAAGGCACGGGCACCCGCCATATTGCGGCCGTGGGTGGTGGTGGCGGAACGGTACTTAGGCATACTCTATTTACTCCAGTAAGAATAAGCTCGCGGACGTCAGATGACGCCCGCGCTGTATCTGATTATGGGTTAACCGGATCTAACCAGCCCCATTTGTCTTCGGTTTCGCCGGTGAACAGGCCAAAGAAGGCCTCCTGGATGCGTTTGGTCACCGGGCCACGTTTGCCTTCGCCAACCTGAATGCGGTCAACGCTGCGCACCGGTGTAATTTCTGCCGCGGTGCCAGACATAAAGACTTCGTCAGCCAGATAGAGAGATTCACGCGACAGGGTCTGTTCACGCACTTCAATGCCCATATCACGCGCCAGCGTGATGATGGCATCACGGGTGATGCCTGGCAGTGCTGAAGAGGTAAATGGCGGGGTAAAGAGCACGCCATCTTTGACTTCAAACAGGTTTTCGCCTGCACCTTCTGAGATCAGGCCATTGGTATCCAGCGCAATGCCTTCCTGATAGCCATGACGACGGGCTTCGCTGCCCACCAGCAGTGAGGAGAGATAGTTACCGCCCGCTTTAGCAGCGGTTGGCAGGGTATTCGGTGCTACGCGGTTCCATGAGGAGACCATGGCATCGATGCCGTTCTCAAGGGCTTCAGCGCCCAGGTATGCGCCCCACGGGAACGCCGCAATGATCACGTCGGTGGTGAAGCCATCTGGCGGGTTCACGCCCAGGCCTACATCGCCGACAAAGGCCAGCGGACGGATATAAGCACTTTTCAGTTTGTTCACGCGGATGACTTCGCGGCACGCTTCCATCAGCTCATCAACGCTGCTTTTAATCGGGAAGCGATAGATTTTGGCGGAGTCGTGCAGACGTTGCATGTGTTCGCGATGGCGGAACACAACCGGTCCTTTGTGAGAGTCGTAGCAGCGCACGCCTTCAAATACCGACGTACCGTAGTGCAACGCATGGGACATGACGCTGACCTTCGCCTCTTCCCACTTAACCATCTCGCCATTGAACCAAATAAAGTCTGCTTTCTTCGTGCTCATTGTTATTCCCTCTCGCGGCTAAGCGCGGATTTGTTGTGTTGTCTGTTGTTGAATCTGAACGCATGCAACGTCGATCAATTTGCTTAACTGCGAAGACAGTAAATCGACGGAGCGCTGACTGGCAACGGTCATTTCAATATTAATGTTTTCTGCGTTGGCGACTGAGGCCATGTTCATAGAACAGACCTGAAAACCGCGGTGACGCACTACGCGTAAAATGCGCTCCAATATTTCAGGGCGGAAACGGGCTTCGATAGACAATTGATGCTGGTTCATACAGTTTTCTCCATCATGTTTGCATTGCTGGCACCCGGCGGTACCAGTGGCCAGACGTTTTCATGCTCATCAATTGCAACATGCAGGAAGTAAGGACCTTCGCTGTTCAGCAGAGCATCAAGGGCGGCGTCGACCTGATCTTTACGGGTAATGCGCTGGCCGGGAATATTGAAAGCGCTGGCCAGCGTGAGGAAGTCGGGGTTGTCGGACAGATTGGTTTCACTGTAGCGGCCATCGAAAAACAGCTGCTGCCACTGACGCACCATGCCCAGACGCTGGTTATCCAGCAGCACGATTTTGACCGGCAGCTTGCCGCGCTTGATGGTGCCCAGCTCCTGGATGTTCATCATGATAGAGCCATCGCCCGAGACACAGATAACCGTATCTTCCGGGCGTGCAACCTGCGCACCGATGGCGGCGGGTAAACCAAAGCCCATGGTGCCTAAGCCGCTGGAGGTGATGAAGTTCTCCGGCGCGCTGAATGCCATGTGCTGCGCCGTCCACATCTGATGCTGACCGACGTCGGTGGTCACTACGGTATTGGCCGGTTTGCGATCGGAAAGCTGCTTGAGCAACAGCGGTGCATAGATCGCTTCGCCCGGATGGTCGTAGCGCCATGGGTGACTGGCCTTAAGCGCTTTCATCTCATCACGCCAGGCGTTGATATGCAGAGGCTGACTCAGGGCGGGCAGCAGTTCGTTGAGATCACCCTGCAGAGAGACGTGTGCACGACGTAATTTGTTTAACTCAGCGGGATCGATATCGAGATGAATTACGCTGGCATGGGGAGCAAAGGTGTCCAGCTTGCCGGTCACGCGGTCATCGAAACGGGCACCGACCGCAATCAGTAAGTCACAACTCTGCACCGCCAGGTTGGCGGCTTTAGTACCGTGCATCCCCAGCATGCCGAGATAAACCTCGCTGTGGGGGTCTACACTGCCCAGCCCCTTTAAGGTGGCCACTGCCGGGATGCCGGTCTCTTCTGCCAGCGCGCGCAGTGCCGGAACAGCCTGTGCCAGACCAACGCCTCCACCAACATAGAGCATTGGTTTTCTGGCCTGCGCCATCAGTGCGCGTGCTTCCTGAATCGCCTGATGCGGCAGCGCATTTCCCTCTTCTACCGGAACCAGATGCGGGGCAGGTTCTCCCTGCGCAATCTGAATATCTTTAGGAATGTCCACCAGTACCGGACCCGGACGGCCCGACTGCGCCAGCGCAAAGGCTTCTGCCATGATGGCGGGCAGCTCATCCAGCGATTCGACCAGGAAGCTGTGTTTGGTGCAGGCCAGCGATAAGCCCAGTACGTCGATTTCCTGAAAGGCGTCGGTACCAATAAAAGCGGAAGAGACCTGACCCGTTACGGCAACCACCGGAACCGAATCCATCATGGCATCTGCCAGACCGGTAATCAGGTTAGTTGCGCCGGGGCCAGAGGTGGCGATACAGACGCCGGTTTTGCCGGTTGAGCGCGCATAACCGATCGCCGCCATCACAGCGCCCTGCTCGTGACGACACAGTAGGTGTTCCACGCCGCCATCGTAGAGCGCGTCGTATACCGGCATGATTGCGCCGCCAGGGTAACCGAATACGGTATCAACACCCTGCGCGCGTAAAGCCTGAACTACCCACTGTGCACCTGTCATCGCTATTCTCCTGTGTCCTGACCGGAACAACAGAATTTTATGCTACTGTTCATTGTTTGTTCCTTGTGGATTTACTGATATTTCCTCTGGTCGAAAAAAAACCCCCGGACCTTTCGGTGCGGGGGTTTTTTCGGATTCGAGGCTTGATTTTTAAGCCTTTCTTTCTCCAAGCGTTGCCCCGCACGGTAGGTTAATAACCACCACCACGCTAATCACGACCAGGCTAATCACTTGTAGAAGGGCTTTCATGTGTTATTCAATTCTTTCGCTTGTTCGAAGTAATGCCTACAGAGTTATCATAGTCAGGGGGCATGATACAACTTTTTTTACAGAGTTTTTTTAGCGCGTTGCGCTAAATCGCGGCCTATCAATTTGTAATACAAGAAATAATTACATGATGATAATTATTCATCACTTTACTGACGTAATAATGTTTTGGTGAATTTGCGAGCAGACACGCAGCGTTTTAACAGGCCGTGCAAAAACTTCTGACAGGTTGTGCGATGACCCGAACAGTGCTGATGATGCCCTGGCTTTCCTTTGATGCTGTCACCAGACTGACGTTAACAAGGAGCGAGTATGTCATTGTCAAAAGTTCTGACCCGGGCAGCGCTGGGAGTGGAAGCCCCGCTGGTGACTATCGAAGCACACATCAGTAACGGACTGCCTGCGTTAACGCTGGTGGGCCTGCCTGAAACCACGGTGAAAGAGGCGCGTGAGCGGGTGCGCAGCGCCATTATCAACAGCGGTTTTGCCTTCCCGGCAAAACGCGTCACCATCAATCTGGCACCCGCAGATTTACCCAAAGAGGGCGGGCGGTATGACTTACCCATGGCGATTGCCATTCTGGTCGCCTCTGAGCAGCTTCCTGCCGACAAACTGACGCACTATGAGTTTCTGGGTGAGCTGGCACTCGACGGCGCACTGTGCGGTGTACAAGGCGCGATTCCCGCGGCCATGGTAGCCATTCAGGCTGGACGACAGCTGGTCCTCTCCACTGAGAATCAGTGTGATGCCGGACTAATCCGTCAGGGATCGTCGCTGGTTGCCTCTCACCTCAGCGAAGTGTGCGGCTTTCTGCGCAATGAACTCACATTACCAACAGCCCAATATCCTGAGCATAAGGGCGATGCACCTGCTGACGATCTCGCTGATATCATTGGTCAGGAACAGGGACGCAGAGCACTGGAGATCACTGCGGCTGGCGGGCACAACCTGTTGCTGATCGGGCCCCCTGGCACCGGTAAAACCATGCTCGCTACCCGGTTGCCCGGCATCATGCCCTCCTTAAGCGATCAGGAAGCACTGGAGTGCGCGGCAATCGCCAGCCTGGTGAACAGCAATACCCTGCACCGACAGTGGCGCACCCGGCCTTTCAGGTCACCTCACCACAGCGCCTCTCTCTATGCTCTGATTGGCGGCGGCTCACTGCCACGGCCCGGTGAGATCTCCCTGGCGCATAACGGCGTACTGTTTCTGGATGAATTACCGGAATTTGATCGCAAGGTGCTGGACTCCTTGCGCGAACCATTAGAGTCGGGCGTCATCGCTATTTCACGCGCTCGGGCAAAAGTTACCTACCCAGCCCGGTTTCAGCTGATTGCTGCGATGAATCCAAGTCCAACCGGACACTATCAGGGACAGCATAACCGCTGCTCACCGCAGCAGGTGCTGCGTTATCTCAGTAAGCTATCCGGCCCCTTTCTTGATCGTTTTGATCTTTCGCTGGAGGTGCCGCTACTCCCCAGCGGCATGCTCAGCGGTCAGCGCACCAAAGCGGAAGCATCTGAGCAGGTTCGTCATCGGGTGGTCGCAGCGCGTGACATTCAGCTGGCTCGTGCAGGAAAAATAAATGCGCATTTAAACAATGCAGAGATTATGCGCTGGTGTCAGCCGGCTAAAGAGGATGCGGAGTGGCTGGAGTCAGTGCTGGAAAAACTGGGTTTATCTGTACGGGCATGGCAGCGGATTTTAAAAGTGGCGCGTACCCTGGCCGATCTGGCTGGGGAAGCAGACATCACCCGGCATCATCTGCAGGAAGCTGTCAGCTATCGCACGATAGATCGATTAATGATCCATCTGCATAACAGCCTGCAATAAAAAAAGGGGCTTTCGCCCCTTCTCTGTTAATCGTCGCTGTCGGTGAAGTCTTCAACGGTGTCCATCTGCGGTTTACCGCCAGACAGCGTATGAAAACGTTTAGGACGCTTAATGCGGGTCATATACTTAGACCATACACGTTCAGCTTCCGTTTGCGGCTCACGCACGCCACGACACACTTCAATAAACAAACGTTCTTCTTCGGTTGCAGGCTCACGCTTTGATAAATCCAGCTCATTAAAGGCAAAACCGTGGCGTTCAAGAAGCTGAGCTTCTTTAATAGTAAAGTCACCGTGGCGTGAGAAACCACGCGGGTAATGTTTGTTATCAAAGAAACGATTCTCTGTTGAGAAGCTTTCCGCCATGTTACACGCTCCTGATTTTCTAATGCCGTGCTGTTAATGGCGCGGAGTATTAGATAGGCTTGACAGAGTGTAAAACAAAACATTTAAATCTATACGACAAACATTTTTTGGGAGAACGCTGTGGATACGGAATTACTGAAAACTTTCCTGGAAGTGAGCAGAACTCGCCATTTCGGGCGTGCTGCAGAAGCACTTTACCTCACGCAATCTGCTGTCAGTTTTCGCATCCGTCAGTTAGAGAATCAGCTTGGCGTTAACCTTTTTACACGGCATCGCAATAACATACGTCTGACGGCGGCCGGAGAGCGACTGCTCCCCTATGCTGAAAGCCTGATGAGCACCTGGATGATGGCGAAGAAGGAGGTCTCACACACTCAGCAGCACCATGAGCTTTCAATAGGTGCCAGTGCATCACTATGGGAGGCTTATCTGACGCCATGGCTAAAGACGCTCTACGAGAATCGGGAGAGCCTGCATTTAGAAGCGCGCGTGGCACAACGACATCTGCTGGTTAAGCAACTCCATGAGCGCCAGCTGGATCTGCTGATCACCACTGAAGCGCCTAAGATGGATGAATTAACCAGTCAGCAGATTGGTCATATTTCACTGGCGCTTTTCTGCGCCCGGCAGAGCGAGAAGCGTGAAAAATATGATTATATTAAGCTGGAATGGGGAGCAGATTTTCATCAGCATCAGAGCTATCTCTCCGGAGCTGATGATGTGCCGGTACTAACCACCACGTCGGCACATGTTACCCGTGAACTGCTGCATACCACCGGAGCGTGCGCATTTCTGCCGGACTTCTGGCAGAGTGTGTACAGTGAGTTGATGGTGATTCCGGATACGCCCGTAGCCGTTCGTCCACTCTATGCTGTCTGGTTGCAGAACAGCGATCAGCAGGCACATATCCGTCAGTTACTTAAATTCCCGATTCTGGTCAGGCAAAACAGCTGAATTTGCAGGCAGGACAGTTAGCAGGGAAGATCAGAGGCCAGTTAGATTTAGCTGGTTTTTATTTTTGCTTTTTTAAAGGCAAAAAAAATCCTTTGCCGAAGCAAAGGATCGTTTTCTGGCAGGGGCGGAGGGACTCGAACCCCCAACACCCGGTTTTGGAGACCGGTGCTCTACCAATTGAACTACGCCCCTAATAGGGTGGCGGAACGGACGGGGCTCGAACCCGCGACCCCCTGCGTGACAGGCAGGTATTCTAACCAA
>NZ_SBFD01000016.1:0-39053 GCF_014156615.1 Pantoea pleuroti
GGAAGTGACGCCTGAGCCAGAACCGACGCCCGCACCGGAAGTGACGCCTGAACCAGAACCGACGCCGGAAGTAACACCTGCTGAAAACCCGGTGGATGATAGTACTGCTGATCAGGCTGCTGCTGAGAAAGCAAAAACCGAAGCCGATGCAAAAGCGAAAGCAGAGGCCGAAGCTGAAGAAAAAGCGAAAGAGGAGGCCGCGAAAGCTGAAGATGAAGCCAAAAAACCGGCGTTTAAGCCGGATGACTGGTTCTCTGTTTACGACAACCTGCCACTAATCCAGCGTACACGAGCCTTACTCGCCTCGCGGCAGTACATTTTCAGTGAAACGGTCAGCCAGTTGCATAACCGCACCGACAGTCTGCGCGCCTCGCCAGAAAGTAGCGGTTCATGGGCAACCATTGAGCAGAGGAAAGGACGTTTTCTGGGTCTGAATACTAACCAGCAGACGCTGAATGTGGGCTGGGATACCCGCAGCGACACGCAAACAGTCGGTTTCAGTGCCAGCTATACCCAGGGCGAAGTCAAAGATGGAGGGAGTGAAAAACATCGACTGGCCACGGTTGGCGCCTATTATTCATGGCAGTCTGATGCCGGATGGTTTGTTGATGCTGCCAGTCGCTATATGTATCTGAACCAGGAGTTAACGCTGGATCCTGCCCTGCATATCAACGGCATTAAAAAGGATAGTCAGATGCTGGCAGGAAGTCTGCGGACGGGATATCAGTTCGGTCTGGCTGACGATACGCTGTTTATTTCACCCTACGTGGGAGTCAGCGGTGGCATCATGTCAGGTTACACCCTGAAAGGAGAGGATGCAGAAGTGGCGTTGAGCTCAGCGACGCCTTACTTCACGACCACCGGCATTATGGCGCAGAAGCGCGGTCTGGGTGTGTGGCTGCCAAACGTGAACCTGAGCGCGAGCATTGAGTATCAATATTCGCCGGGTAAAAATGGCTCAACCACGACGCTTTCAGACCGTCAGTCGAATCGCCAATACAGCGCCTGGTCTGACAACCGCTATCGCAGCAGCGTGGGTCTGCAGGGTGTCATTACGCCTGACCTCTCACTCATCGCGAAAGTCGATACCAGTTTTGGTGGTGAGTTTAAAACGGATTACAGCGGTCAGGTCGGTTTCGCCTGGCACTTCTGATATCGTTCAACAACAGAGCATCACTGTTATAAAGCGTGATGCTCTGTTTATTAACGCACGGTATCATTCAGCAGTAATCTTCAGAAATATATTATCTGAAATCGTTATTAATGAGATACAGGAACGTTAACGCCTGAACATTAATTTAACGTCATTAATCCAGGCACTGTTTAACTGGATTAGCATACCAGTCGCCACACTTCAGCAGGCACTTCGCTATAGGTCTCATTCATTATCAACTCGGCTTTGCGATGATCATATGCGCCTTCAAATGATGAGAGATCGTCAGAAGGAAGTTTTTTTCGCATATAACTTGTCACTATATCGAGAATATCGGTTGATGGGCAGTTTCTTAATTTATTCAGATAATAGATCTTATTCATAATTTTTGCTGAATTTAACCTGTTAAAATGGGCTTATGCGCGGTCTTAACTTTATCTAAGCTGACTCGCTATGATATCGATGCTGTCAGAAGAAATAATTAAGATCCTGACAACAGATATACGTGTATCCTTACGCACTGGATGCGTTCAGATGCACAATGTCGCATCTGACGCTTCACTTACCCGGCTAAGCGGAAGGTTAATAAATCAGTATTGCCACCTTGAAATTTTCATAACTTAATGAATTTATTTTTATTTTTTCGTGTAGCTCTGCCGTAATCCCATATCAGATTGAAAAGATATGCATAGACCAGAAAAAAGATCACCAGTCCACACTCCAGTTTCAGCGCTTCGGGTAGCGTAATATTCAGCCACCATGCTGCAAATGGGATCAACACTAATAAAAGACCGGCTTCAAACAGAACGGCATGGAGGCATCTCATTCGCCAGTCTTTTTTAAATCCTGTTCTTAGCTGAACACTGTCAAATATCAGGTTGAACAGATAGTTCCAGCCCATAGCCAGCGTTGATGAGATTATAGTTAAAAGTGCCGATTGCGCAGGCGCTGCAGAAGCCCAGCTAATCAGGATAATAAAAACCAGCACATTAGCAGCAACTTCGAAAATAACCGCGTGCAGTACTCTCTCTGTAGTGGTACGTACCGGAGATAAATAGTGTTCCAAACCAGACTCTCATTAATCAGCCAGGCACCATTGCTGGTGCAGGAAATTTCAGGATAACCGTCTCGTCAACACAGTTTTAAAAAAGGTCTGCAAGTTGCCCTGTCTTAAACGGATGAGAATTTAGCATCGCACCCGCAGAAAGTGAAAACGTAACGCGACTCCGCCATTAAAAACCCAACCATGCTTGATATTTATCAAATATTATACAAAACGTGCTTTATCAGTTACCCGGCTTCGCGTATCAGCATCACCATTGCTCATTTTGCTCAGCTCTCCAGGGCCAGGGAGGCTAAGCTGATAGGTTTTTTCGTTGCAACGCAGTGTCGGTCTGCTGGATTCGAGGCGATGATAGCAACTCTGGATTGGAATGAAGCATTAAAACCAAAATCTGAATATATATAGATTTATATTTTAATATTTACATTAAATCTAGTTTTTAAGTCTGATTGATAGCGGTGTTTACCGTTCTGTAGCTCTTGCTGATTCAGGCGAACAGGGAAAAGATGATGCTGTTTAAAGTTAAAAGCGCGTTATCCACTGGGCCCTCCCGAGGGCATTCATCAGATCTCATCAGCGTAACCTCCACAACAAAAAATCCTTGCTCTCACGGGATATTGTGACCTGACGGTTTGCTCATATCGAGTTCTCGGCGGTATAAATCATAAAGTCCACTTTCCCGCTGACATACTCATCGGGTTTCTCTCCCTGCTCCAGATAAGTCAGCATCAGCTGCAGCGCAAGCTGGGCATGCTGCCGGGTGTTTTGATCCAGTGTCAGCGCAACGCTCTGCTGCGCCATCAGCGTGCGGGTGGTGGCGTAAAGCTCATGAGTAATCCAGATGCACTGATTCAGCCGACGATGTCGTGCCAGCGCCTGCCCGATCTCGGTATTCCCCAGGCCGGTGTTATAAATGCCCTGCAGATGACCGCTCTGAACCAGCTGCTTCTCCAGCAACTTACTGAGGGTGTCGCGATTTTCCTGGGCGGCCAGAACTTCACGTAACTGAAGATGGGGAAACCGACTGGTTATCAGGTCACGAAACCCTTCAATACGTTGACGATGCGCGCTGTAATCCCGGTGCCCACTGACCATCAATACCTCACCGGGCTGATGCAGCATTTTGCCCATCAGCTGAGCGGCTGTACGTCCTGCCTGCAACTGATTGATCCCCACATGACAGAGCCGGGCGGCACCAGGTAAATCGGTGACCAGCGAGATCACCGGTACGCCACGCGCCTGGCAATGGTCCAGCGCCTCATAGATCGCCGGATGTTCATGGGCAAAAACGATCAGCCCATCACGCGTCTCACCGCCCTGCCTGATAAGCTTTGCCAGTCGTTCTGGCTGAGCCTCGGGGACAAAAGTGCGGCGCAGCGTTAACCGGCGATAGCCCAGATGCGAGGCGACCTCAGTAAAATCCTGTGCCAGCTGCTTAAAGAAAAACGAATCGTTGCTGCTCAGCAGTAGTTCTATCTGCCATGGATGACGATGCTCCTCAGGCAGGATACGCTTCAGCCCGACCTCACGGGCTGCCTGCAGCACCCTGTGAACCGTCTCCGGCGCGACGCCGCCACGTTCATTGAGCACCCGATCCACGGTTGCCAGTCCCACACCTGCCCGTCGGGCGACCTCTTTCAGCGACATATCGATCTCCTGTGAGGTAAACACCTCAAAACACCGTGCCGCTAGTGTAAAACGCAGCGTTATCCTGCAGATGCAGCTTTCTGCCGGACTATGATGGAGTTCAAATAAATGAATAAAAAGCAACGTGTTGCCCTGCTGGGGTGTGGCTTTATTGGTGAAGTTCATGCCGCGAATCTTCAGGCGCATCCTGGGGTTGAACTGGTATGGGTTGCGGATGCGGATCCCGCGCGCGCCGCCGACTTTGCGACCCGCTTTGATGCCCGGGCCGCGTCTGTCACCGAGGCGATAAATGATGGGCAGATTGATATGGTGCTGATCGCCAGCGCGACACCGACCCATGCTGATTTGCTGGAAGCCGCAGCCCGCGCCGGTAAAGCAATCTACTGTGAAAAACCGGTCGATCTCTCTCTTGAGCGGGCCCGTTCAGCCGTGGCTAATGTTCTCCCCTACAACGTGCCGGTCACAGTAGGGTTTAATCGCCGTTTTGATGTCAGCCATCAGCAGCTGAAGCAACAACTCCGCCAGGGGCGGATCGGCCCGGCGGAACTGATTCAGATGGTCTGCCGCTCCTCAGCCATGCCGCCGCTGGCCTATCTTCAGGCGTCCGGCGGGCAAATGCGCGATCAGGCTATCCACTTTTTTGACCTGCTGCGCTGGCTGACTGAAGAGGAGGTGACAGAGGTGGCAGCGATGGGTGCAGCGCTGGCTCTGCCCTCGATCAGCGAATTTGACGACGTGGACACCAGCACGCTGCTATTACGGCTGCAGGGCGGGGCGCTGGCACAGCTCGATAATGCCCGCCGCACCGGCTATGGCTACGATGAACGCATCAGTGTGATGGGACCGCACGGGATGCTGGAATCAGCCTCTCAGCCACAGCGTGGCGTCAGCTGCTATCAGGGTGCGCAGATTCAGCAGCCAGGCTTGTTGCCCGACTGGTTCAGCCGGGTGCAGCCAACTTATTATGCTCATCTGGATGCGTTTATCCGCTCGCTGAACGGTGAGCAGATTGACGATCTGCCGGGCTTAGAGGATGGATTGAAAGCCCAGGCGATTGCGGAAGCTGCGGTGAACTCCCTGGCGGAACGGCGTTTCTGTGCGGTGGAAAAACTGCTGTTCTGATTCAGCGTGGCACCCTGGCAAAAAATAATTTTATTTTTATCGAATAGAAGCCGGCGCTGAGCTGTTTACCGTACAGCGCCGCGCTAGCGGACTGCATCCGGTGGGTTTTATCGCCTGCCTCACAGACCCGATAAGGATAAATTATGACAACGCGTTCTGGTTTTTCTCTGCTTGCCGTTCCGGCACTACTGCTGATGCTGCACTCTCCGCTGAGTATGGCGATGGGTGACAATGACAGTGATAAAAAGACGCCTGACTGCCCCAAAGGTCAGGTCTATGACAGTCACACTAAAAGTTGTGTGCCTGAGAAGACCAGCAAGCTGAGTGATGACGATAAAACCCGCTACGCCTGGCATCTGGCGAAAAAGGGCGAATATCAGGCGGCGCTCAACCTGCTTGATACGCTGAAAAATCAGGATACTCGCGAAGCCTGGAACTATCGTGGTTACGCCACCCGTAAACTGGGCCGCACGGACGAGGGTATTGGCTATTATCAGCGCGCCATTGCACTTGATCCCCGTTACGCTAAAGTGCGTGAATATCTGGGCGAAGCCTGGATGATCAAAGGGCGTCCGGATCTGGCGCGCGAACAGTTAAAAACCATTGCCGGGATTTGTGGCACAGAGTGCGAGGAGTACCGCGATCTGCAGGCCGCGATCAATGGCCACCCCGAGGTCTGATGCGGCAGGGAGGAGCGAAAAATCACTCACAGTGACATCCGTCAGCACCTTGCGGAACATCTGACGCGGCTCTGGCGTTACGGCTATGTGCTGTCACACAACCGTGACATGGCAGAAGAGCTGGTGCAGTCAACCTGTGTACGCGCGCTGGAACGCAGCGCGCAGTTCACGCCGGGCACACGCATTGATCGATGGCTTTTTTCGATCCTTCACTCCATCTGGGCCAGTGATTTACGGGCGCGAAAGGTGCGGCAGGGACAGGGATTCGTGGATCCCGATGCGCTGCTGGCCGCAGATAACCACACCACCAGCGACGAAAACCGCCATTTCCAGCGCATTATGCTACAGGTTAACGTCTTACCCGAGGCCCAGCGTAATGCCCTGTTTCTGGTGTATGTCGAAGGTCTGACCTATCAGGAGGCGGCAGAGACGCTCTCGGTTCCGATTGGCACGATTATGAGCCGTCTGGCCGCCGCACGTGCCACGCTGGCCAGACAGCCGGCGACCTCGCCCGCACCGCAGGAGAAACGGAGATGAACAGGGAAACTTTTACACCACCGTGGCGCGATGAGGCAATTGTTGCCTGGCTGGATGGTGAGATGACGCCACAGGAAGCCGTGCAGTTTGAGCAGGCGATGGCAGGGGATCCCGAACTGGCGGCACGGGTTGAGCATTTACAGCAAAGTAATCTCGATTTTGAACAGGCTTTTGCGCCGCTGCTGGAACAGGCACCGCAGGCCAGAATGGCACAGCAACTGGCAGCCATCACGGCATCAGAGCCGGTGCCGGTTAAAGGCTACAGTCGTCGGGCGCTGATTGCTGCGTCTGTCAGCTTTCTGTTAGTGGGCAGCGGCATTGGTTTCCTGGCAAGACCGGAAGATGATGAGAAAGATGAAAGTCAGAATATCCGCGATCTGGAGGCGCGTTATATGTCGCTCTACAGTGCTGAAACGCTGGCCGATACGCCTGATGACGCCGCCATATTGCAGAAGGGGCTGGACCGTACCCGACTCGATTTAGGATTGCAGCTGCATCCGCAGCAACTCAGCCTGCCAGGAGCTGAACTGAAAATGGTGCGGATCCTGCGCTACGAACGGACGTCGATTGCACAAATCGCCTGGCTGCATGCTGATTATGGTCCGATGGCGCTCTGTATCTCGCCTGCGCCGGATAACGCGAATCCCATCGCCCGTGAACAGCGCCATGGCATGCAGCTGGCCTGGTGGAAGCGTGACGGCTATCAGTATGTGCTGATTGGCCGCAACCCACCGGCTCAACTGGCTGCCACAGCGGAAACATTGCAGACAGCACTCAGTTAATCCGGCGGACCCTTCAGCGGTTACCGCTACAGCGGCTTTCTGCCCTGCGCGGCAATGGCCAGCGCAATGTTGACGCGATCATCAACCACCCCGACCAGCCGATCCATTCCGAAGGCTGAGCGGGAGATGGCGGTGGAGGCATGCAGCGCCAGCAAACCTGAAGCCGGATCAATTGTCTTTCCGCTGTCCAGCGAGGCCAGCATCACGACTGGCCGGCTGACATTTTTAACCGTCAGCACACCAAAAATACGGTAATTCCCGCCACCCAGTGAGGTCACGCGACTGCTGACAAAGTGAATATTTGGGTAATGCTCTGCATCAAAAAACAGATTACTTTTCAGTTGCCAGGTTAACAGGCTGTTCGAGGCCACCAGCGTCCCTACCGGAATAGTCACTTCAATACGATCGTCACGGTCTTCATCAGGATTGAGTGTCACTGTGCCGGTCACACCCTGCAGTCTGGCCTGTGAAAATTCGTGACCAAAGGCGCGCCATGAAAGGCCTATCGACGTTTTATCGGGGGTAATGGCATAGGTTACCGGCGCGGCGTAAAGCACCGGGCTGAGCAGGGCTAACAGAGTGCATAAACAGGCGGCACGCATCATCACTATTTTCTCTTTTTTAGGCAGACCCAACGTTAACGCCTGAAACCGCGATCTTATTCACTTTTTTTAGCACGGTTTTTACCTTACAGGCACAGATAATCTGACAGATATTAACTGACTGTCACCTGAGATTCACCAAAGGACAAAGATTATTGTAAGGGCAAAATATTAATAACAAACAATATTAAGAATACATTAAGAAGGCTTTATTAATCTGTGTTTTTCCTGAAATCGGCGTGGCGCTATTTTTTACCGATGTAAAGCTGTGATTCGCAGGCTGAATTTAGCCTATAAATATCAGCGTGTTAATTTTCATATTAAAAGTTTTCGTCTGATGGATGAGCTCGTTTCTGTGCTCATTACAGGAGAATCCTGCTGTTTTTAAACAAAATATCAATAAATCAAAAAGAGTAGTGGTCAGGGTGATTATTACTTCTTTAATAGTGAACTTTTCCGGAAATGATCAGCTTACTCCTGCCTGATTTTATTGTAATTAACACGCTTCATTTAATGTTCAGTTAACTTTCATGCGGTAGTTTGTATTAGCAGTCCGGTAACCTTAATTCCATAAATGGAAAATAGGGTGTCGATAGCACCCTGGCCGACTGTTAGTCATTCGTTATTTCAATTCTTTTCCGGCGTTGTGCCTGATTAACAACGCGCGACAGCTTATGGGTTTGACCTGCAGGAGTTTTAGCATGGATTTTTTGCCATTTTCCCGGCCTTCATTCGGTGATGAAGAGCTGGCTGCTGTTAAAGCGGTATTTGACTCTGGCTGGATAACGACCGGGGCAAAATGCGCCGAACTGGAGCAGGCCTTTGTTCAGCTGACCGGTAACCAGAACGCCATCGCAGTAAGCTCTGCCACTGCCGGAATGCATGTCACGCTGATGGCGATGGGGATCGGGCCTGGCGATGAGGTGATCACGCCGTCCATGACCTGGGTCTCTACCCTGAACCTGATCACGCTGCTGGGTGCCACGCCGGTGATGATTGATGTGGATCCCGACAACCTGATGGTGACGCCGGAACGGATAGCGCAGGCGATTACGTCCCGCACCCGCGCCATTATTCCGGTGCATTACGCTGGTGCACCTGCCGATCTCGCGCCAATCTATCAACTGGCTCAACAGCATGGCATCGCCATCATTGAAGATGCGGCTCACGCCGTGGGCACCACTTATCATCAAAAACCGATCGGGCAGCGCGGTACGGCGATTTTCTCTTTCCACGCCATCAAAAATATCACCTGCGCGGAAGGAGGGCTGGTGGTGACCGATGACGCCGCTCTCGCAGATCGTATACGCAGCCTGAAATTTCATGGCCTGGCGGTGGATGCGTTTGATCGTCAGACCCAGGGACGTCTGCCGCAGGCGGAAGTCATGATGCCGGGCTTTAAATACAATCTGCCCGATATCAGCGCGGCGATTGCGCTGGTGCAGTTACAGAAACTGCCTGGCTTTATTGCCCGCCGCCGTGAGATTGCTGAACGCTATCTTGAAGCGCTGCGCACGCTGCCGTTCACGCCGCTGTCACTGCCCGCCTGGCCACATCAGCATGCGTGGCACCTGTTTATTATCCGCATCGATGAACAGCGCTGTGGTCTTTCGCGTGATGCCTTTATGCAGGCACTGAAGACGCGGGATATTGGCAGCGGTCTGCATTTCCGTGCGGCGCATACCCATAAATATTATCGCGAGCACTATCCCGATTTACGTCTTCCCGCCAGTGAACTTAACAGCCAGCAGATGTGTTCGATTCCACTGTTTCCGTCAATGACGGATGAGGATGTCGAACGTGTGATTCAGGCTTTACATGACATTGCCGGAGCCTGAGATGCGCGATATCAAACCGATCAATATGCTCTCGGTGGTCATCCCTGTCTATAACGAGCAGGAGAGTCTGCCGGAGCTGCTTCAGCGCACCTGCGCCGCCTGTGACTCAATCAAGATTGAGTATGAAATTCTGCTGGTGGATGACGGCAGCAGCGATCGTTCTGCCGAACTGATTGAACAGGCCGCCACGGCTCCCGGCAGCCGGATAACCGGCGTGCTGCTCAACCGCAACTACGGTCAGCATTCCGCCATCATGGCCGGATTCAGCCAGGTTCGTGGCGATCTGATTATTACGCTGGATGCCGATCTGCAGAACCCGCCGGAAGAGATCCCGCGGCTGGTTGACGCCGCGCGTGAGGGTTATGACGTGGTGGGTACCGTCCGACAGCAGCGGCAGGACACCTGGTTCCGTCGTAAAGCCTCACGCACGCTCAACCGGCTGATTCAGCGGGTCACCGGCAAAGCGATGGGCGATTACGGCTGCATGCTGCGCGCCTATCGTCGCCACATCGTCGAGGCGATGCTCAACTGTCACGAGCGCAGCACTTTTATTCCGATTCTGGCCAACACCTTTGCCCGACACACCATTGAGCTGCCGGTCATCCACGCCGAGCGCGCCTTTGGCGATTCGAAATACAGCTTTATGCGCCTGATTAACCTGATGTACGACCTGGTGACCTGTCTGACCACCACGCCGCTGCGATTGCTCAGCGTGGTCGGCAGCCTGATTGCGCTCTCAGGCTTCGCCTTCTCTTTGGTGTTGATCGTGTTGCGACTCTTTTTTGGTGCGGCCTGGGCGGGTGACGGCGTCTTCGTGTTGTTCGCCGTGCTGTTCATGTTTATCGGCGCCCAGTTTGTGGGTATGGGACTGCTCGGGGAGTACATCGGCCGCATTTACAACGACGTTCGGGCGCGTCCGCGCTATTTCGTTCAACGCATTGTTCAGGCTCCAGAAGAGCCTTCAGTACAGGATAATCAATCATGAAGACCGTTGTTTTCGCCTATCACGACATGGGCTGTGTCGGCATCAATGCGCTGCTGAGTGCAGGCTATGAGATTACCGCCATTTTTACTCACAACGATGTGGCGACCGAAAACCACTTTTTCGGCTCAGTCGCCCGTCTGGCGGCAGAACATGGCATTCCGGTCTATGCACCCGACGAGGCGAATCACCCGATCTGGCTTGACCGTATCCGCACCATGGCGCCAGAGATGATCTTCTCCTTCTACTATCGCCATCTGCTGAGCGATGAGATCCTGCAATGCGCCCCAAAGGGTGCTTTTAACCTGCACGGCTCGCTGCTGCCAAAATATCGCGGCCGGGCACCGCTGAACTGGGCGCTGGTCAACGGCGAGAATGAAACGGGCGTTACGCTACATCGCATGGTGAAGCGCGCGGATGCCGGTAATATTCTGGCGCAGCAGAAGGTCGCTATTGAAGATCAGGACAACGCGCTGACGCTGCATCGTAAACTAACCCAGGCTGCAGAGCAGTTGCTCGGCGACGTTTTACCTCGCCTGCGCGAGGGTGAAGTGAGTGAGTGGCCACAGGATGAAAGTCAGGCGACACGGGTAGATCGTCGCACGGCTGAAGATGGCCGCATTGACTGGAATCAGCCTGCTCAGACGATTCACAATCTGGTCAGAGCGGTTACCGATCCCTGGCCTGGCGCATTCGCCTTTACCGGTTCGGTTAAATTTATTGTCTGGAAGAGCCGGGTTCATCCGCAGCAGCATCAGGCAAAGCCAGGGACGGTACTCTCTAAGCAGCCATTCCTGATCGCCTGTGGTGAGGGCGCGCTGGAAATCCAGACCGGCCAGTCCGAGCATGGCGTTTACATGAATGGCAGCCAGCTGGCGCAGAGTCTGGGCATCGTCCCTGGCGCACTGCTCTATTCAAAACCGCAGTCGGCGCTGCAACGTCGTACCCGCGTGCTGATCCTTGGCGTTAACGGCTTTATCGGTAACCATCTTACCGAGCGGTTGTTACAGGATGAGCATTTCGAGGTCTATGGCCTGGATATCAGTTCAGACGCGATCAGCCGCTTCCTGGATCATCCGCGCTTTCATTTCGTCGAAGGGGATATCGCTATCCATTCCGAATGGATTGAGTATCACATCAAAAAATGCGACGTCATTCTGCCGCTGGTGGCCATCGCCACGCCGATTGAGTACACCCGCAATCCACTGCGCGTGTTTGAACTCGATTTCGAAGAGAACCTGAAAATCATTCGCGACTGCGTGAAGTATCAGAAGCGCATCATTTTCCCATCCACTTCAGAAGTTTACGGCATGTGTACCGATGACAGCTTCGATGAGGATTGCTCTAATCTGGTCGTCGGGCCGATCAACAAACAGCGCTGGATCTACTCGGTATCCAAACAGCTGCTGGACCGCGTTATCTGGGCCTACGGCGAAAAAGAGGGGCTGCGTTTTACCCTGTTCCGTCCGTTCAACTGGATGGGACCACGTCTGGATAACCTTAATGCAGCACGCATCGGCAGTTCCCGCGCGATCACTCAGCTCATCCTTAACCTGGTAGAAGGTTCGCCCATTAAGCTGATCGACGGCGGCAAACAGAAGCGCTGCTTTACTGATATTCAGGATGGCGTTGAGGCGCTATTCCGCATTATCGAAAACAAACAGCTGAATTGTGATGGTCAGATCATCAATATCGGTAATCCGGACAACGAAGCCAGTATTAAAGAGCTGGCAGAGCAGCTGCTGGCCAGCTTTGAGCGTCATCCGCTGCGCAGCCAGTTCCCGCCGTTTGCCGGTTTCCGCGAGGTAGAAAGCAGCAGCTACTACGGCAAAGGCTATCAGGATGTGGAGCACCGTAAACCGGCTATCCGCAATGCGCGTCGCTTACTCGGCTGGACCCCGACCGTGACGATGGATGTCACTATCGACAACACGCTCGACTTCTTCCTGCGCACCGTTGAGCCACAGGCTGATAAGTGATGAAGAAGATCGGTCTGCGGATTGACGTAGATACCTGGCGCGGCACGAAGCAGGGCGTGCCGGCGCTGCTTGAGCTGTTCCGGCGCCATGCGGTGCGGGGCAGTTTTTTCTTCAGCGTGGGACCAGACAACATGGGCCGCCATCTCTGGCGGCTGGTGAAACCGGCGTTTCTTATGAAGATGCTGCGCTCCCGCGCCGCATCGCTCTATGGCTGGGACATCCTGCTCGCCGGAACGGCCTGGCCGGGAAAGCAGATGGGACGGGGATTGCGGCATATCATTCAGGACGCCACTCGTCAGCACGAAGTCGGTCTGCACGCCTGGGACCACTTTGCCTGGCAGACCTGGGCCGGCGTCTGGCCGCAGGATAAGCTGGTTGAGCAGATAGCCCGCGGCACCGAAACGCTGAGTGAGATACTCGGTCATCCTGTCAGCTGTTCGGCCGTCGCGGGCTGGCGAGCCGATGGCCGGGTGATCGCCGCCAAACAGGACTTTGGCTTTCACTACAACAGCGACTGTCGCGGCAGCGGCCCGTTCCGGCCCATGTTGCCGGATGGACAGATCGGTACTGTACAGATTCCGGTGACGTTGCCCACATGGGATGAAGTGGTTGGCCGCGAGGTCAGCGCAGAAGGCTATAACGACTACATTCTGGCGAAAATGCTCTCTTCTGACGATGGGGCGGTATACACCGTGCATGCCGAAGTCGAAGGGATTATCGGCTACCCGGACTTTGACCAGCTGCTGGCTGCTGCGGCCCGTCACGGCATTCAGTTCTGTCCGTTAAGCGAGCTGCTGCCCGACGATCTGAGTACCTTGCCGGTGGGCAGGGTAGTCAGAGGCGAAATCCCCGGACGCGAAGGGTGGCTGGGCTGCCAGAAACTGACTGAAGAGGCGAACTAGTGCGGATACATAACAACACGAAGTGGCTACTTTTTTTCAGCTTTTTTATTCTCTATTACCTGCTTCCGCCCATGTTCCGCGACCTCTGGCAACCGGATGAGACCCGTTATGCGGAGATCAGCCGGGAGATGCTGACAACCGGTAACTGGGTGACGCCACACTTTTTTGGCCTGCGCTATTTTGAAAAACCGATTGCCGGCTACTGGGTCAACTCGCTGGGTCAGTGGCTGTTTGGCCACAACAACTTTGGTGTGCGGGCGGGATCGATATTCTCCACGGCGATGACCGCCGTGCTGATCTACTGGCTCGGCAGGCGGCTGTTTGGTTCGGCACGCACGGCTGCCGTCGGCACGATTATTTTCCTTAGTTCGCTGCTGGTTTATGCTGTCGGCACCTATGCGGTGCTCGATCCGATGCTGATGCTCTGGCTGGCGGCCGCGATGTGCAGCTTCTGGCTGGCGACGGAGGCCAGCGGACGCGCCGGGCGGGCGGGCGGCTATCTGCTGCTTGGCCTCGCCTGCGGCATGGGGTTTATGACCAAAGGCTTTCTGGCGCTGGCAGTGCCGGTGCTGGCTATTCTGCCGTGGGCGATCTGGCGGCAGCGACTGCGCGAACTGCTCTGCTTCGGACCGCTGGCGCTGCTCTCAGCCGCGGCGATCAGCGCACCCTGGGCGCTGGCGATCTATCATCAGGCACCGGATTTCTGGCACTACTTCTTCTGGGTTGAGCATATCCAGCGCTTTGCCGAGGACAATGCCCAGCACAAAGCGCCTTTCTGGTATTACCTGCCGGTTCTGCTGCTGGGAACGCTGCCGTGGCTGGCGCTGTTACCGGGCGCATTGATGACCGGCTGGCGCGAGCGTCAGCAGCATCCCGGCGCGCTCTATCTGCTGAGCTGGACGGTGATGCCGCTGCTGTTTTTCAGCCTGGCAAAAGGCAAGCTGCCAACCTATATCCTGCCCTGTTTTGTGCCGCTGTCGCTGCTGATGGCGCACTATGGCCTGAACGCCGCGCAGCGGGCAGGGCGCGCATTAACAGTCAATGGCTGGCTCAACCTGATTTTCGGCATCATTACTCTGGCAACGGTCGTGCTGGTGCTCGCTCCCTGGAGCGTGACGCATCATCCGCTGTTCGCCACGCATGAGATGCTGAAACTTGCGCTGGGGGCACTGGCATTTCTCATCTGGGGGCTGGTGGGCGTATATAGCTGCCGCTCTGCACAGCGCCGCTGGCTGGCGGCCGCGCTTTGCCCGCTGGGCGTCGCCCTGTTTATTGGCACGGCAATACCGGATAAAATCCGCGATGCCAAACAGCCGCAGCGCTTTGTCTCGACGATTAGCCAGCGTCTGGCCTCAAGTCACTTTATCCTGGCGGACAATCCCGGCGTGGCATCTGCCGCAGCCTGGCATCTGCAACGCAGCGATATCGGCTTCTATGACACCAAAGGCGAGCTGGAATATGGGCTGAGCTACCCGGATGCGCAATCCCGCTTTGTCTCTCAGGCGGACTTCGGCGGCTGGCTTGCCGATCATCGCCGTACGGGAAGCGTATCACTGCTGTTGCTGGTTGATTCAGTACACAGTGATATCGGCGAGGATGTTCCGGTGCCGGACGCCGTCTATCGCCAGGGCAGGCTGGTCTGCCTCTATTACAGTCAGATGAAGTGATGCTGCTGCTGATTATACTGGTCAGTCTGCTCAGCTGCAGTGCGCAACTGTGCCAGAAACAGGCGACCCATGCGGCATCGCGCCAGGTCCGTTTAAGCTGGATTGGGGTGAACGTGCTGTTGCTGGGTGTCGCGATGCTTCTCTGGCTGCTGGTGCTGCAGCGGGTGCCTGTCAGCCAGGCCTATCCGATGCTGAGCCTTAACTTCATTTTCGTTGCGCTGGCAGGACGCATCCTCTGGCGCGAGCGCCTGACGCTGCGCCAGATCTTCGGCACGCTACTGGTGGTGACGGGTGTGGCGCTGATGGCGAGCCAGCTATGAAAGGGTATGGATGGGTCGCATGCAGCGTGCTGCTGGTCTCAGCGGCACAGCTGATGATGCGCTGGGCGATGCCGCGTCTGCCCGATGTCAGCAGCATAACGTCGCTGCCTGCTGTTGCCCTGTTGCCCGCCTTGCTGCTATTGGCCGGGCTGGCCGCTTATGGTGTCTCCATGCTCTGCTGGATTCGGGCGCTGCGCTATTTTCCGCTGAACCGGGTCTATCCGCTGCTCAGCCTCAGTTATGTGCTGGTGTGGCTGGTGGCTGTCTGTCTGCCAGTATTCCATGAGGCGTTCAGCTGGCACAGCCTGGCGGGCGTAGTGATTATTGTCATCGGCCTGCTGTGTATCGTGGTTAAGCCCTGATTTAAGAATGACGTTGGCGTTTGCGCATCAACTACGCTTTTTACTGGCCTTTTCGGGCAGCGAGTAACTCTCGCGGCATTAAGGTATTAGCGGTAAACGGCGGGTCAGCAAAGCGGTTTTATCTTTGCAGCCAGCTCGCCAATATCGCTGACGATCAGATCGGGTGCAGGTGCCAGCGGGTAGAGTGCCTGCCCTTTGCGGGTAACAAATGCAGTTTTCATGCCTGCACGTTTTGCTCCACCCACATCCCAGCCATGCGCAGCCACCATCATGCACTCTGAGACGGGCTTGCCGAGCTCTTTCATCGCCCACTGATAGACTCTCAGATCGGGCTTATAAACCTGCAGCTGTTCCACGCTGAGAATGCGAGTGAACAGTGGCGCCAGCCCTGCTGAACTGAGCTGCTTTTCAGCCAGTGATGCAGAAGAGTTTGTCAGGGCCACCAGGGTAAAACCCTGCTGCTGTAAGGCAGTCAATCCCGCAGCAACATCCGGATGGGCGGGCATGGCCGCGATAATCTCAGCTATCGGTGTCGCGTTTTTCGGCAAGGTGACGCCGTAACGGGCGGCGGTCATTTCCAGTACTGCTTCAGCGATATCACCAAAGCTATTCCAGCTGCCGGTTACCGACTCGACCAGGGAATGATGCAACAGCGAGGTAAACCAGGCCTCGGCGCGTTCCGGTCTGTCGCCGAGCCGCTGCGCGACAGAGCGGTTCAGTTCAGTGGTGTCCAGCAGGGTTTCGTTGACATCGAAAAACAGGGTGCCGCTATAGGGCGCGGGGTTGTGAGGGTTGGTCATTGGAGCTCCGGTTGGTTTGATGGGTGACAAGGGTAAGGCGTTAAACACGCTGTCTGAAGGTAGAACAGAGAGGAAGATTGCTCAAGATTGGGAGGATACTGGATTGTGACAGGGGAAAAGTTCAGGCTGCTATATTGGCTGGACTTATGTTTTTGAGAAGGGTGATTTCGCCAGATACGGTATTGTGCAGGCAGCATGATACTGCCTTATATCAGGTTAAGTGGTTTTATCCGATCATGAAAACTTATTGAACCTGTTTTCCGGGTCAGCCTGTTTCATTACCCGCCGATATCATCCTCAATTACCTCTAAAACACCGGCTCCGCCAAACCCTTTAAGTACCTTAGCATCATCATGTTTTTCACCACGCTGATCAAAATCCAGCGCAAAACCAAAAAACGTTGCACATCTCTGGGAAAATTCTGCAAATCCTTTCTGCTGCTACCTATTCAGATTAGGGGCTTTTCATCCTGAACGGTCATTAACAGTACCTTCCCTGATATCAGTAAAAAAAATATCCGAAAAAATTAAAAATAATCCGAACGGCTTCCGGCTACCTGCAGGCATTGCAGATCTGTTCACCATCAATACAGACGGTTTTTCGCCTGTGGTAACATGCAGCGGTTATTTTTCAGAGCCGGGACTGATGAAGAAGAAAAAAAACCGCACACCAACTCCTCACGATGCCACGTTCCGGCAGTTTCTGACTCACCCGGATGTCGCCCGTGATTTCATGGAACTGCACTTGCCCGCAGAGCTACGTGCTATCTGTGACCTCAGTACGTTAAAGCTGGAATCCGGCTCGTTCGTCGAGGATGACCTGAGGCAATACTTTAGCGACGTGCTCTACAGTCTGAAAACCACAGCCGGTGAGGGTTATGTCCACGTGCTCATTGAGCACCAGTCTTCACCCGATAAACACATGGCTTTTCGCCTGATACGTTATGCGGTGGCTGCCATGCAGCGCCACCTTGAGGCGGGCCATAAGAAGTTGCCACTGGTGATACCCGTGCTGTTCTATACGGGTAAACGCAGCCCGTATCCTTACTCCACCCGGTGGCTGAATGAGTTTGATGATCCGGCGCTGGCAGGCAAACTCTACAGCAGCGCTTTCCCGCTGGTTGATGTTACCGTCATTCCTGATGATGAAATCGCCGGCCATCGCAGCATGGCCGCCCTGACCCTGCTGCAGAAACATATTCATCAGCGGGACATGGCTGAACTGACTGACCGGCTGGCGCCCATTCTGCTGGCCGGCTATCTGTCTTCATCACAGGTGATATCGCTGGTACACTATATTGTACAGGCAGGCGAAACAGCCGACGCCGAAGGTTTTGTACGCGAACTGGCACAGCGTGTGCCGCAACACGGAGACGCACTTATGACCATCGCACAACAGCTCGAACAGAATGGCATCCAGAAGGGTATCCAGCTAGGCAGGCAGGAAGGCCGGAATGAAGGCAAGCTGGAAGGCAAGCTGGAAGTTGCCCGTACTATGCTGCAGAACGGTCTTGACCGTAATACTGTCATGAAAATGACCGGACTGACTGAAGACGACCTAGCGCAGATCCGCCACTGACTTAGAATGGCGTCGTACGCCCGGCGAAGCCGGTTACGGCCTGATATATGTCACTACCCAACCACTTCCTGCTAAGCGATACGACCTCAAAGCGACGCGACGTCGTCTGCGCTTCACACTCAGACCGTTAAGGTGATAAATGCGGTATACACGCTTGTGGTTGACGTGAAGGCCCTCACGACGCAATAAGTGCCAGATCCGCCGATAACCAAAGCGACGGCGTTCAGGTACCAGTTCTGTGATGCGCAAAGACAGCTGTGCGTCAGCAGCCGGACGCTGAGCCGAATAACAGCACGTTGAAAGGGACAGAGCTGCCAGCCTGCAGGCACGGCGTTGCGACAGTCCCGCTGCATCACACATAACCTCCACGGCTTCCCGCTTCTATCTGAACCTCGCGTTCAGCAAGGCCTGCAGGCAGCTGATAGTTGCCTGGCTTGCCACGGCGGCGGTCAGCCATACCCAGCGGACCGTCTGTACGATAGCGCTGAAGCAAGCGACGACAGTGCCTGTCTGAAATACCGAGACGCTCAGCAGCGAGATGGGTTGTCAACTGCCGGTCGACGACGTCCTGAATAACTCTAAGCCGGTTAACTTCGTTCATTGTGAAAAACTCCGCACCAGAAGCCGTCATATCAGGATCCTCAACAGGTAGCCCGAAGCGGCCAGGTTAGCTTTGCCTGCATAAGCTATATGCGCACAATGATAGTTATGTTAAATCAAATACCTAATGAGCTGTATTGGCCCAAGCGCTGCATAACTCACCTCACCTCACTGAGCCCTCCCTACCGCATCCTTTCACTGGCAAGATGATAAACATTGCTGCGCTCGCGTTTACCCACAGCAACAACGGCAATCACCAGCTGGTCGTCTATTACCTGATAAACCAGGCGAAACCCGGACGCTCTGAGTTTGATTTTATAGCAGTCTTTAATCCCACGTAGTCTGGCAGAAGGAATATGGGGATTGTCACAACATTTCTTCAGTTTTTTGGCAAACTGCTGCTGGAGAGATTTGTCCAGCTTCTGCCATTCTTTAAATGCCTCTTCCCTGAATTTGACGGTATAACTCACAAAAGCGCATCCAAATCGACATCAAGCAGACGCTGGCCGCTGCGTTCACTGACCAGCTTAACCAGTTCCTGATCGTCAAGGGCATCAAGCATCTGTTCATAAAGCTCAGCCGGGACGCAATAGAATGCAGGCTGGTTGCGGTTAAGAATGGCGACAGGATAACCGTCACCTGCATTAACCGTGGCCATCGGATTTTTCTTCAGTTCGCTTACGCTGGCACTGGTATCGCTTAAAATAATGTTTGGCATAGAACCTCCAGGACTGCTTAACAGGTCTTAATGGTATCAGGATAAAGGATTGAGAACCAGTCATCGCATGCTTTGAGAACCCGGCATGGCAACGCTTACTTTATCCAGAACGGCAGACGCGAGTTCTGTTAACGAAGAACGGGTGAGTCTGATTTGCGTGACGCATCGGCACTCTCATCTCTCCCGAAAAGGTCATGCCACACGAAGTAATATCCCAAGCCACAGACAGGCTGTTTTTGTTCTCCCTCTCACCACAGCCTGAATGTGGCCTATGCCCTGTGGCTCACCATTCAGGGTTTCAGGATAACTTTTGTCCAGCCATTATCACGATCATCGAAATGCTTATAGCCTTCGGGAGCATCTGCCAGTGCAAGACGATGCGAAATAATCTGTGCCGGATTAGCTCTGTCGTGATGGATAAGCCTTGCGAGCTGGCGGTTATAGGCTTTTACGTTACATTGCCCGGTCTTTATTGACTGACCTTTGAACCAGAAATTGCCAAAATCGAAAGGCACTTTGCCTTCTTTTGCCAGATCGGTCGCTGCTCCGGGATCCTGGGGAACAAAAACGCCTACCGCACCAATGCTGCCCGTGGCTTTGGTTGACGCGACAAGGCTATTTAACGTGGCGGAGTTATCCTCGTGGCCATGTTTATTGCAGCACTGATAACCCACACATTCGCAACCGCAATCCGTGCCGCGGCCATGAGTTAATTCGAGAATTTTATTTACCGCATCATCACCCACACCATTGATCGCCACAGCGCCAATTTGTTCGGCTAATGCCAGCCGATCAGGATGGGTATCGACAACAAACACCTCTGATGCGCCTTTGATAATGGCCGAGTGCGCAGCCATTAAGCCGACCGGGCCAGCGCCGTAGATGGCAACACTCTCTCCAGGGCGCAAGCCTGCCAGTTCAGTGGCATGCCAGCCGGTAGGAAAGATGTCGGAAAGTAAAACGTAGTCTTCCTCCTTTTCTACCGCATCGGGAGGCAGTACCAGACAATTGAAGTCAGCATAGGGAACGCGAAGTAACTCCGCCTGTCCACCGTCCCATTCGCCCATTTCAGCAAAGCCATAGGCGGCACCGGCCGTACCCGGGTTAGCCGTCAGACAGTAACCGGTCAAACCTTTCTCGCAATTTTCACAAAATCCGCAGCCGACATTGAAAGGCAGGCAGACATAATCACCGACTTTAACTCTCTCAACAGCACTGCCGACCTCAATAACCTCTCCAAGGTTCTCATGGCCGAAGATGCGACCCTGTTCAAAGCTGGTTCGCCCTTCGTACATATGCAGGTCGGACCCGCAGATATTGGTAGTGGTCATACGGACAAGCACATCGGTCTGGCGAACTATTTTGGGATCCGGAACGTCTTTGACTGAAACGTCAAAAGGTCCGTTATAGACAACTGCTTTCATAGCGTTCTCCTCACATGCATGATCAGTTTTGAGGGCGGCGACTGCGCGATTCGTGGCTGTCGCAATCCTCTTCGTGATGCTGCTTTTTCAACCAAAAGACGTGATTGAATGTGTAAGTGTAGAACAGCTTATGGAACAGCCTGACAAAATAAATATCATGTAACTATATGAAATATAAGCTCCGCTTCGCTAACGCTCCGTTTGTCTCCCCGGCCGTTCGGCTTATCCGCACCCTGATACAGGTCACCAGGCTTATTGCCTGAGAGGGATTAGCGAGGCCGCTGGCGTTTGCCTATTTCTTATCCTGCGACCAGGTTGCACTGCGGATATCGACCTTCACCGGTAACAGACCAATCTGGGTAAACTTATCGGCCAGTGCCTGCTGCTGCGTGAAGACTTCAGGTGTCATCCGCTCTGCCCCGAACGGCATCCTTGTCAGCGCCCGTTGCCAGATCGGCTGCGGCAGACCGGTTGAGGTGGACATGATTTTTGCCGCCTCTTCCTGATGCTGATTAGCCCAGGCACTTAGCGACCCAAGCTCATCCACCACCTGGCTGGCGATTTGCGGCCAGGTTTCCGCAAACTTACGGCTGGCAAGATAGAAGGTGTAGTGTGGCACCAGGCCTTCGGCATTTTTAATCAGCCGCGCGTGGGCGTTGGTTTCAACTTCTGCGTAGTAAGGATCCCAGATTACCCAGGCATCCACTGCACCGCGCTGGAAAGCGGCACGCGCATCAGCAGGTGGCAGATAGACCGGTGTAATGTCTTTATAGCTCAGCCCCGCCTGCTCCAGCGCAGTGACCAGCAGATAGTTAACGTCAGAGCCCTTATTCAGCGCCACGCGTTTGCCTTTGAGATCCGCCACGCTTTTAATGGGGGAGTCGGCGGGCACCACAATCGCCTCGGTTTTGGGGTTAGCGGGAGAATGTGCCAGATAAACCAGGTCGGCCTGTGCGGCCTGAGCAAAAGTCGGTGGCGCGTCGCCGGTTGCGGCCAGATCGATACTGCCGATGTTCAAGCCTTCCAGCATCTGCGGCCCGGCCGGGAACTCAATCCAGTGAACCGCAATCCCCTGCTTCTTAAATTCCTGATCCAGCGTGCCGCGATATTTCAGCAGAGCGAAGATATTGGCTTTCTGAAAACCAATATTAACTGTTTCGGGCTTCTCTGCTGCAGCCTGGGTGTTGAACGCTAATCCCGCCTGGGCGGCAATAATCAATGCGCTGAGTAAAACTCTTTTCATCTCTCATTCCTGAGTCTGGTTGTTGTCAGCGCAACATAACAAACGCGGGTTGAAGCACTTAGCGATCAAATGTTCGATGCTTAGCGAAAAAAACGCTATGGATGCCAGACCGACTCACGTACCCGAATGGCGCGACTCAATAACCCCAGGGCATAGAAGCGGTCAGCGATGGTCTGCTGTTCCCGGATGATGGCTAAGTTCATGCGCTGGGTCTGATGGCTGCGCCGCGTTAAGGCATGCATCAGTGAAGGCGCTGATATCCCGAGTTCGGTGGAGAGCAACGCAGCGGCTTCTGCGCGGTGTGCATCGATGTAGCGGCCAGTCTGCTCCAGCGCGGTGAGCAGAACCTGCAGCAGATCGCCCGACTGCGCCGCGAACCCGCGTTCGGCAAGGTAAAACTGATGATTATTGACCCGGCCGGTGCCATCAGCGATCACCCTGAACTGTCCGCTGTTCTCTGCATCGCTGAGCAGCGGATCCCACATCATCCAGGCATCCACTGCGTTGAGATCGCTGGGCGTCAGTGGATATTTTGGCGGTGCATAGACGATGCGCACATCATCCAGCCCTAAACCCGCTTCATCCAGAATCTGCAGCAGCAGATAGTGAACGTTGGAACCACGATTTACGGCGATGCGTTTTCCTCTGAGATCGCCAATCTGCTGAACCGGGCTGCTGTTCGGTACCAGCAGTGCCACGCTCTGCGGCGCGGCGGGTTCCCAGGCCACATAAACCATCGGGCTGTTGCTGGCCTGCGCAAACAAGGGAGGAACTTCACCGGTCGTGCCGAAATCGATCTCCTGTTGGCTCAGCGCATGCAGAAGTTGCGGACCCGCAGGAAACTCACTCCACAGCACGCTGACGCCTTTATCGGCCAGCTGCTGTTCCAGTGACTGGCGCGCTTTCAGGATGCCGAGGTTGCCAAATTTCTGATAACCGATGCGCAGTTCCCGCTCCCGTTCTGGCTGCTGATTCAGAGAAGTGTCGCGCTGACGCAGTGAAGTGCGGCGCGGTTTAATCACTCCCAGATGGCCCAGTTGGGTGCGCAGCGTATGACGACTGATGCCAAGCAGCGCGGCGGCCTGCAGTTGATTGCCCTGAGTGAGTTCCAGCGCATTCTTTATCAGCGCCTCAATCACCCGGGGATAGAGCGGTGTTTCGCTCTTCTGCATCTGCTGTCGTAAAAACTGATCCAGCGCCTCCTCTCCCGGTGGCAGCTCGCTACCCGTCAGATTATTCAGCCGGAGCTGCTGCGGCGTGACCAGCGAGGTTTTGCTGAGCAGGACGGCATTATGCAGGGTGTTCTCCAGCTCGCGGATGTTGCCCGGCCAACTGTAGTCCATCAGCGTGGCGACAGCATCTTCACTGAGACGTAACTGAGGTCGGCCCAGACGGCGCGCATAGAGCTGCAGGAAGTGAGTGGCCAGCACCGGGATATCTTCGCAGCGCTGGCGCAGCGGCGGCAGCGTGACGCTGGCCACATTGAGCCGGTAGTAGAGGTCTTCCCGGAAGCGCCGTTCACGGATCGCCACCGCCAGGTCACGGTTGGTGGCCGCAATGACCCGCACATTGACCTTTACAGCCCTGGAGGAACCCACACGGGTAATCTCACGCTCCTGCAGCACGCGCAGCAGCTTCACCTGCAGTGACGCACTCAGTTCACCGACTTCATCCAGCAGCAGCGTCCCGCCCTCTGCCGCCTCAAACCAGCCGCGATGGCGATCCTGTGCGCCGGTAAATGCCCCTTTCTCATGACCAAAGAGTTCAGACTCCGCCAGACTCTCAGTGAGGGCACCACAGTTGACCGCCAGAAACGGCTGTCTGCTGCGGGCGCTGTGATGATGCAGATAGCGCGCCATCACCTCTTTGCCGGTGCCGGTTTCACCAATGATCAGCACCGTCGCGTCGGTAGGTGCAAGCTGATCCAGCACGCTTTTAAAGGCGCGCGATGCGGGGTCAATCAACTCAGGGCTGGCAATCTGCATCTTATTCACCGGGTTAACAGGAAAGCCATGACCATACCGCGTGGATAACGCGGAAACGAGAGGTTAACCGGGCCGGATTGTTGCCAATGCAGCAGACTGTAACTTTACCTGTCGCAAATGCAGCAATATTCAGCAAGAGAAAATATAAATATGTTATTGAATTGATGAGATAAATTTTTATAAACAGACTGGCATGTATCCTGCTAACACCTATATAACTAAAGAATTTATGTCTATGTATTAAATTTAAATATCGTTATAAAGGAATCAGCTAATGAGCCATGCGACACAGGAAAACCTCAACCTCTTCTGGTTTCTGCCCACCCATGGCGATGGGCGCTATCTTGGCACCACCGAAGGCGGCAGAGCAGTCGATTTACCCTATTTACAGCAGGTTGCGCTGGCGGCAGATAATCTGGGCTACTACGGTGTATTAATCCCGACCGGTAAGAGCTGCGAGGATTCCTGGCTTGTCGCCTCTGCACTGGCTCCGATCACCAAAAAGCTGCGCTATTTAGTGGCCGTGCGTCCTGGCCTGCAACCGCCAAGCCTGGCGGCGCGTATGGCGGCCACGCTGGATCGGCTTTCTGGCGGACGTTTATTGATTAACGTGGTCACGGGGGGCGATCCGGTTGAGAACAAAGGTGACGGCATCTTTCTGAGTCATGAAGAGCGCTATCAGGTGACCAGAGAGTTTCTTGAGGTTTACTCCCGCCTGCTGAAAGGCGAGAAGGTCGATTTTTCGGGTGATCACATCCGCGTGGAAGGCGCTGAGATCCTCTTTCCGCCGGTGCAGGAAAATGGCCCACCGCTCTATTTTGGTGGTTCGTCTGATGCCGCTATCGACGTTGCGGCGAATCAGATCGACACTTATCTGACGTGGGGCGAGCCGGTTGAACAGGTAGCGGAAAAACTGGCGGTGGTTCGTCAGCGGGCGCAGGAGAATGGCCGTAGCCTCTCCTACGGCATCCGGCTGCATGTCATTGTCCGTGAAACCGAAGAGGAAGCCTGGACGGCGGCCGATCGGCTGATTTCTCATCTGGATGAAGAGACCATTGCCGCCGCGCAGAAGATCTTTGCCCGCATGGACTCAGCCGGACAGGCGCGGATGAGCGCGCTGCATCAGGGCTCGCGAGACAGCCTGTGCATTGGCCCCAATCTCTGGGCAGGCGTCGGCCTGGTGCGCGGCGGCGCGGGTACTGCGCTGGTGGGGAGTCCGCAACAGGTAGCCGATCGCATCCGGGAGTATCAGGCGCTGGGGATCGAGAACTTTATTTTCTCCGGCTATCCGCACCTTGAAGAGGCGCACCGCTTCGCTGAACTGGTGATGCCGCTGTTACCGCTGGCTGCTAACGCCGAAAAGAAACAGCGCAGCGTGAACACCGGTCCTTTTGGTGAAACCATTGGCGGTGACCGTCGTCCTGATAAACAGGCCAGCGCCAGTTAACAGAAGAGAAGGCTTGCTTATGTCACAGCAGCAGATAGTCATTATCGGCGGTGGTTTTACCGGAACCGCGCTGGCGATCCATCTGGCCCGGGCTGGCCAGGCAGGATTGCACGTGACGGTGATTGAACCACGAGCGCAGCTTGCTCAGGGGGTGGCATACGGCACCACCGATCCGGCCCACCGCATCAATGTGCCGGCCGCCAGAATGCAGCTTGCTGGTGATGAAGAGGGCATATTTGACCGCGACTATCGCACATCACCCGCCTTTCAGGCCGACCCGGACGCGTTGTGGCGTGACGGCAATGTTTACCCGCAACGTGGTGAGTTTGGTCGCTGGGTCAATGCGCAGTTTGTGCATCAGCAGCAGCATTCGCCGGTAAAACTCAGCCATCTGCGTGACAGCGCAGTTGCGCTGCAGGATGGCGTAGTGACCACAGCCTCAGGGCAGAAGATCCGGGCTGATCAGGTGGTGCTGGCAATCAGCCATCCACCGCCGGATCTGCCCGCGCTGCTGAAGCCGTTACAGGGGCATCCGGGGTTGATTGCCAATCCCTGGCAGAATGGCGCGCTGGCACAGGTCGCACCTGACGATCGGGTAGGGATTATCGGTTCAGGCCTGACCATGTCCGATGTGGTGGCATCGCTGCATCGCCAGCAGCATCGCGGAGAGATTACCGCCTTCTCACGCCGTGGACAGCTGCCGCGTGCCAACCTGAGCGGCAGCGATGAGAGCTACACCCTGGATTACAGTCAGCCGCAGCCCGCCAGCGCACGTGGCTGGTTACGTCGTGTGCGTCAGGAGGTAAAACAGGCAGCCGCGTTAAATCTGCCCTGGCAGCTGGTGCTGGATGATATCCGCCGTAACGGCCAGCGTATCTGGCAGAGCCTTTCACTGCATGAGCAGCAGCGTTTTCTGCACCATCTTCGACCCTGGTGGGATGTTCATCGCTACCGGATTGCCCCGCAGGTAAGCCAGATACTCAATCAGCAGCAGGCGAGCGGTCAGTTGTCACTGCTGGCGGCACGTCTGATGGGGGCAGAAGCGGTGGGAAACAATCTTCAGCTGGCGCTGCGCCGGCGTGGAGCGCAATCAGAAATACGGGTGGTGGATAAAGTGATTGTCACCACCGGGCCAGCGCACAACGCACTGCTTAAAAGCAACGCGCTGCTGCGCCAGCTCCACGGCGAGGGCGTGATTCAGCCTGACCCGCTGGCGCTGGGCATTCAGGTTAACGCGCTGTCACAGACGCTGAATGCACAGGGTGATGCCAATCCTCATCTCTTTGTGGCCGGGCCTGCCGCGCGTGGTCGCTTTGGCGAACTCATGGGATTACCGCAGGTTGCAGAACACGCTGAGTCCGTAGCACGGCGGCTACTTTCCACTATGCCGCTGCCCCTCAGCGAGCGATGTCCCGGCTCACTCATCTACTGAATCACCCTTCCGGAACAATCACTAAAAGGTGGGCGGCAAGCGATTGCCGCATCCGCCCAGGAGTCGCTATGTCATCGCAACGTGAAATTCGCCTGAATGCTTTCGATATGAACTGTGTCGGTCATCAATCGCCCGGCTTATGGGCGCATCCCCGGGATCGTTCCTGGCAGTATAAAGATCTGGAGTACTGGACTGACTTAGCACGCCTGCTGGAGCGCGGCAGATTTGATGGACTGTTTATTGCTGACGTGCTTGGGGTCTACGACGTGCTCAACGGCAATAACCAGGCCGCGATTCGCCACGCCACGCAGGTGCCGGTAAACGATCCGCTGGCGTTAATCACGCCGATGGCGCTGGTGACGGAACATCTGGGCTTTGGCCTGACCGCGTCACTGTCATTTGAGCACCCCTACCCGTTTGCGCGGCGGATCTCGACGCTGGATCATCTGACCAAAGGCCGCATTGGCTGGAATATTGTGACCTCCTATCTGGAAAGCGGCGCGCGTAATATCGGACATCAGGCCCAGACCGACCACGATGCGCGCTACGACTATGCCGATGAATACCTGCAGGTTATCTATAAGCTGCTGGAGGGAAGCTGGGAAGATGGCGCGGTCCTGCGCGATCGTGAACGTCATATTTTCAGCGACCCGAATAAAATCCATCCGATTAATCATCAGGGTAAATTCTTCCAGGTACCCGGCATCCATCTGTGCGAACCTTCGCCGCAGCGCACGCCGGTACTTTACCAGGCGGGCGCCTCCAGCCGCGGTAAAGCGTTTGCGGCGGAACATGCCGAATGCGTGTTCGTGGCGGCACCTTCGAAAGTGCTGCTGAAGAAAACCGTGGCGGATATTCGCCGGAGAGCCGCTGAAGCGGGACGCGATCCCCGCTCCATACTGGTCTTCAACCTGCAGACAGTCATTGTGGGTGAAACCGACCTGGCGGCGCAGGCCAAATGGGAGGAGTACAAGCGCTATGTCAGTTACGAAGGCGCGCTGGCGCTGATCTCAGGCTGGACCGGTATCGATTTCGGGCAGTATCAGCCGGATCAGGTACTGAAACATCTGCACACCAATGCGATTCAGTCGGCGGTTGAGACATTCTCTACTGCCGATCCCAACCGCCAATGGACGGTGCAGGGCCTGGCAGACTGGGTAGGCATTGGCGGATTTGGTCCGCTGCTGGTGGGCAGCGCCGAAACGGTGGCCGATGAGCTGCAAAGCTGGGTTGAAGAGACAGACGTCGATGGTTTTAACCTTGCCTACGCCGTGACGCACGAAACCTTTACTGACGTGGTGGAACTGCTGGTGCCGGAACTGCAAAAGCGTGGCGTCTACAAGCAGGAGTATCAGCCCGGCACGCTGCGTGAAAAGTTATTTGGCCAGGGGCCGCGGCTGACGTTGCCGCATCCGGGTGCCGGTTATCGCCGGAGTGCGGATCTGGAACAGCGAGCAGCCAGGGTGGAAGTTTCATAACAGAGACGGCTGGCTGCCCGGCATGAATAACCGGCGCATAGCAAGGTGCAAAGAGACAAGAGTACGTCTTGTCGCCGGTTGATGGACCGGCATTACCGGACCGGTCATTGCTGTTAACCGTTGCTAAACCGGTCTGCCATGTGCTGCTGAAACCTCACGCGTTTCAGCAGTATAAAAAACAACATTTCGCTGAATACTACCGGATGAATTTTATACTTCATGCGGGGTTTGGTGTGGGCGAAATATAAGTCTATCTTATTGAATTAATTATAATAGTTATCTGTAATTGTTGGTTGTTAACTATGCCAGGAATTCATATAAAACCCTCGTTACCTGCTGAATATAATAACGAGGATACGATGAGTACATTAGAAATTGACAACACCTTGACTGCGCCACCGCCTCACTCTCAACCGGTTCGATCGGTGAGTGATGTGGCCCGGCTAATCAACAGTAACACCGAAAAAAACAGCTATGCGCGCTGGATTGTTTTCCTGGCGCTGGGCGGCGTGTTTCTTGATGCCTACGATCTCACTACCCTCTCCTACGGCATTGATGATGTGGTGAAGGAGTTTGGTTTAACCCCGGTACTCACGGGCCTGGTAACGTCGTCAATCATGATCGGCACCATTGTGGGTAATCTGGTCGGCGGCTGGCTGACCGATAAATATGGCCGTTACTCAGTGTTTATGGCGGACATGCTGTTTTTTGTCGTCTCCGCCATTGCGGCAGGGCTGGCCCCCAATGTATGGGTGTTGATTGGTGCTCGTTTTCTGATGGGCGTCGGCGTCGGGATCGATCTGCCAGTTGCCATGGCCTATCTGGCAGAATTCTCTAAGTTCTCCGGCAAGGGCAATAAAGCATCGCGCCTCGCAGCCTGGTGCCCGATGTGGTATGCCGCTTCGTCTGCCTGCTTCTTTATTATTTTTGCGCTTTATTTCCTGCTGCCCGCCGAACATATCGACTGGCTGTGGCGCGCCTCGCTGCTGTTTGGCGCCGTACCGGCACTACTGATTATTGCGGTGCGCAGTAAGTTTATGAATGAGTCACCGCTGTGGGCGGCGAATCAGGGCGACCTGAGCGGTGCGGTGCGTATTCTGCGTGACTCTTACGGCATTGTTGCGCATGAGGAGCCGCCCGCTAAAACCGATGCGGTGAAAGCGACGCCGAAAGTGCGTTTCCGCGTACTGTTTCAGAAGCCTTATCTGGAGCGCACGGTCGTCAGTGCGGTGATGAACGTCTGTATTTCGTTTGAATACACCGCCATCGCTTTCTTCCTGCCCTCTATCCTGGCGCAATTTCTGGGCGCGGGTGTATTTGAAACCATCTCTGCCTCACTGGGACTGAATGCGTTGTTCGCCTTTACCGGCGGGCTGTTGGGGATGCGACTGGCGTGGAAATTCCCTTCACGGCATGTCGCAATCGCCGGATTTGCGCTGCAGTTTATCGCGCTGATTTCGCTGGCTTTGATCGGTCATCCACAGGCGACTGCTGGCGTGGTGTTTGCGGTACTGATGCTGGGTTTGTGGCTCTTCGCAGAGGGATTCGGACCCGGCGCGCAGTTGATGATCTATCCGGCGCTCTCCTACCCGACCCACATACGCGCCACCGGTGTCGGCTTTAGTCGTTCGCTCTCTGGTGTGGGCAGCGCGCTGGCGCTGTTTATTCTGCCAATTTTGCAGGCGCGTTACGGCACCAATATGTTCTGGATTGTCTCACTGGCCGCCCTTATCCCGATTATTTTCCTGTTAATCATTCGTTTTGAACCGACCCGACAGGACATCGATGAGCAACCCGACTCTGGAGAGGATCATGTCTGAATTAAATCGTACCGAATTTGCCGAACTGGTTCAGCATTTCAGGCCGCTATTCGCCCGCATCGCTGAGGGGGCCAGTGCCCGTGAAACCGAACGCACACTATTGCATGAGCCGATCAACTGGCTGAAAGCGGCACGCTTCGGCACCCTGCGTATCCCCAAAGAAGAAGGCGGCTTTGGGGTTTCGCTGCCCCAGTTATTTGCTCTGCTGACCGAACTGGCTGAGGCAGATTCGAACCTGCCACAGGCGCTGCGTGCGCACTTCGCATTTATTGAGGATCGCCTGAACCAGCCTGCCAGCGAGGATCGGCGTCGCTGGTTCCGCCGCTTTGTGGACGGTGAGCTGGTGGGCAGCGGCTGGAGTGAAATCGGCGCGGTGAAGCTGGGTGAGGTCAATACTCAGGTTTCTCCCGATGAAATGGGATGGCGGATCAGTGGTGAGAAGTTCTACAGCACCGGCACGCTCTATGCAGACTGGATTGATGTCTATGCTCAGCGTACTGACAACGGCCGTGACGTGATTGCCCTCGTGAACACCCACCAGAATGAGGTGGAGCGCGATGATGACTGGGATGGTTTCGGGCAGCGGCTGACCGGCAGCGGCACTACGCGCTTTCATCAGGCCCGGGTTGAACTGCCACATGTCTATGATTTCAGTGAGCGTTTCCGCTATCAGACGGCATTCTATCAGCATGTCTTACTGGCCACGCTGGCGGGCATCGGGCGGGCAGTGGTACGCGATGCCGCTCAGGGCGTGGCGCAGCGTAAACGCATTTACAGTCATGGTAATGCTTCGCAGGTGAAGCAGGATGTGCAGGTGTTGCAGGTGGTGGGTCAGATAAGCAGCTGGGCATGGGCAGTCGAAGCCGCTGTCGACCGGGCGACCTACTCGTTGCAGAGGGCATTTGAGCTGCAACTGAGTGGCGCAGATGAGGCGCAGCTTCATGCGGCTAACGTGCTGGCCGAAGTGGAGTCTGCCCAGGCACAGGCGGTGGCCGTTGAGCTGGTGACGCGTGCGGCAACAGAATTCTTCAATGCGCTGGGTGCATCTGATACCCGCGTCAGCAAGGCACTCGACCGGCACTGGCGTAATGCACGAACGGTGTCGTCGCACAATCCGGTGATCTACAAGCTACGTAACGTAGGTGACTGGGAGGTGAACGGCACCGATCCGACCTTCATCTGGCAGATAGGCAATGGAAATGGGATATAAAATCGCTGTTTCATGGGCAGGTATTTGGGTGTGGTAATGGATCAGCCGGCAACGGAAGCAGCATGGCATAGCGACAGTTTTTATTTTATCCGGACATGAAACTGGCGTTGGCCATTTAATAGCGGTCATTCAGTACGTGATGCAGGAAATAAACACGCTAAACGCGACGTATGTTAATTATCATTTATTAAGCATCAATCGGACGTTATTTTCTGCCAGCCTGCAGGGTTACTTTTGTGCAAAGGGAAAAGAGCCAGCATTACATCATGATACTGGCTCTTTTTTCATCAGCGTAGCTGTTAAGGCTTACTTACAGGCTCTGGCATAGCTGAAGAGTGATGAGTTGAGATTTTCCAGCCCTGACCATCCCAGACATAAGTGAAGGTGTAACGTGCTGTGACGTGGGTGCTATCTTTAAAAGTAAATGTATAAACGCCGGTATCAATCGCTTTATTACAACCGATTCTGATAGTCCGGGAATCGATTTTACCGCTCGGTCCTTTTTTCAGGAAGTCTTTAAAATAATCGATACGTTCCTGATCGGTCAGACGTACCTGATTTGAAATGGTCGGCAGTAAAACGGCATCGCTGACATATAACTCAGAGACTTTAGTTGCATCGCCGGTTGCCAGCGCATCATTCCAGGTATTAAACAGGCTTGCGACATCCTGCTCGGAGGCTTTAACACAGGTCACGGGCTGTTGTGCCAGCGTAATTGCAGGCGCGCAGGAGAGACCTAAAAGGCATAATGATAATAACGTTTTTTTCATAAAAATATCCTCTTTTACCCTGGTGGAAGCCGGCGTGCTGAGAGACATCCCAGACGCCGCCATAAAAAGTGCTAATAATTCGCTATTGCGGTATGGTTATGCTGTCTTATCGAAAATGAGTCCGATGCGGTAAATAAATGGCCAGTCTCATTTGATTCAAAAATATGATAAATATACGTATCGACGCTTTGACTGGCTGGATTTCAAGATAGCTGATGATAATTACCATCAGGTATTTAAATCTTCAAAAAGGCAGGATTTAGTTTTTTATCCTGTATTTTAATAGCGCCAGGCTTGTGAGTAGTACAGTTGAGCAGTCTGTAGTTCAGGCCTGTGAATATAGTGCCGCCCATTTTTTCAGTGATGTTAAGAGTAAAAAAGTTTTCAAAGGAAAACCCTTCTGGGTAATGTTATCTGGGGTTTTTTTATGAGCGTCAGATTCAACAGGCTGACTATTTAATCCTGTCTGCGCTCATTTAAATAAATTTTTCTGGCATTTTCACTGTTTACCGCGCTAAATAAATCAGCGTCTGGATGCGTGATTTAATTAAGTGATGTCTTAACAGATAACAGGTTCAGAATTTAAACTATCCCGCGTTGAGGTTTTTTTTGTCAGTATCCTGTTTTAATCTGATGTTCCGATAGCAGATGCCGTTCCGCCTATCGATAAACATCAGTGTGTACTCACCATGCATCCCTGCCCCATCCGATTGTAGTGACTCGCGATCCGGTAAAAACCAGGCTGGATGCTGCACCCAATCATGACTTCGTATAATTGTTCTTATACGAAGTCATGACATATAGATGGTGCCGGGTTAAGATGGATAGCAGTAAAGTTCGCCCTGAAAATGACAACGCTACGTAAATTCTGCCCGGTTATCCCCCTGCTTAATTCTCAGAATTAACGTAGCGCGATCATCGGCATCTTTGGTTGATAAGTGAGCAAATATGAGTGAGTTAGTGCCGTTAACCCCTCTGACGGTTGACCGGAATAGCGATATCACCGAACGGCTCCGGCAGTTCGTTCAGGATAAAGAGGCTTTCTCACCTAACACCTGGCGACAGCTGCTTAGCGTAATGCGAATCTGCAATTGCTGGTCGGAAGATAACCAGCGCAGCTTCCTGCCCATGAGTGCAGACGATTTGCGTGACTATCTCTCTTTTCTGGCTCAAAGCGGCCGGGCCTCCTCAACCGTCACTTCACACGCGGCGTTAATTTCGATGTTACACCGTAACGCCGGATTGCCGGTGCCCAATGTCTCTCCGCTGGTTTTCCGTACGATGAAGAAGATAAACCGTGTAGCCGTGATCAACGGTGAGCGGGCAGGCCAGGCCGTGCCCTTCAGGCTGACTGATCTTCTGGCGCTGGATAAAGAATGGGCAGGTTCTGATAACCTTCAGGCGCTTCGCGATCTGGCTTTTTTACATGTGGCTTATGCGACACTACTGCGTATCAGTGAACTGTCGCGATTGCGGGTGCGGGATGTGATGCGTGCCGGCGATGGACGTATCATTCTGGATGTGGCGTGGACAAAAACTATTGTGCAGACCGGCGGATTGATTAAGGCGCTCAGCACCCGTTCGACTCAGCGACTGGAGGAGTGGATTGAAGCGTCCGGGATATCAAGCCAGCCTGATGCCTGGCTGTTTACTGCAGTACATCGGTCTGGCCGGCCACTGATTGCTGAAAAGCCGATGAGCACAAGGTCACTGGAACAGATTTTTAGCCGTGCATGGCGTACTGCCGGAAAAGTGGGCGCAGTAAAGGCCAACAAAAATCGCTACACCGGCTGGAGTGGCCACAGCGCCAGGGTGGGAGCTGCGCAGGATATGGCAGATAAAGGCTATCCGATTGCCAGGATCATGCAGGAAGGCACCTGGAAAAAACCAGAAACACTGATGCGCTATATCCGCCATGTGGATGCACACAAAGGTGCCATGGTGGAGTTTATGGAGCAATATAGTGACCCTGATTATCCTGGCTGATGGCTCCTGAAAAGAGAATAAAGCCCTTTTTCAGGCTGAAGTTATCCACAGAAAAAGTGGACAGCCTGTGTGTAAGCCGGTACGGATTATCGCTGCGGCGGGTATCCACAGCGTTCATCCGGCTGATTTAATTGATTTATTCTTACTGCCATACCACCTGCGGCGTTTCTGTCATGATAAACAGAGCACGTCGGCAATTATGAGTGAGTTGCTGCGCCAGGCAGTGAACCCTGCTCTGGCGCTCAGTGAACTGCAGCAGGAGAATTAAAATTACACGAACCCTACTTCATTTTGGTTCCCATCACATACGCGTGTGTAACAGTTCGATCGTCCCCTGACATTTCCATACCAAACAGCAGCTCTTCGATGCTCTTAGCTTCTTTGTTGCGTCCGGCGAGAACCTGTCCAGCCTGAGGGTCGAGGACGACGAAAATCCTGGTTGTTCTCAGCTAAATGGGTATGCAGATAAACGTCCGGAAATTCTTTAAGCAATTTTCCAGCTATAGTGAGTTCATTGTCAGTGGAGGTAGGCGCGAAACGTGGCGTAACGGCATAATCAAGACGGCCTTTGTGCTGCCATTTTTCAATCAGCGCTTTGCTCTCATCATAGGCTGATTGCGGTGTATCCAGTAATTCAGCGAGTGCATTTCTATCCATCAGGACTTTACCGCTGATCATACGCATATTACGTTTTAACGCCTGCTCAAAAAATGCATCAACTGAGACTGGCGAACGGGTTGCAAACACCAGTGCCGTGGTTGTGCCATTTTTTACCAACTGATCAAGGAAGACAGACGCTTCCTGTGAAGCGTACGCGTGATTGCTGTATTTTATTTCTGTTGGAAACGTGTAGGTATTGAGCCAGCCAATAAGCTGTTCGCCATATTCACTGATCATGGTGATTTGAGGATAATGAACATGAGTGTCAACGAGTCCAGGCGTAATAATTTTCCCGCTGTAGTCAATCATGCTGTCGACCGGCTGATCTTTCAGTGTCGTATAATCACTCGAATTTAAAATATATACATATTTAACAATAAGATAGCTGCCTTTGTAATGGGCGGCTGCTTCTTTATCTTTTGCTGGGTCGGCTTTAAAGTAGATGATCTCCGCCCGATATCCAACCGTTTCTGCTGCTGCGTAAAAAAGAGAAAAGAGACAACAATGCTATAAACTCAAGTTTCATTTACTACTCCATTTAATTTTTTAAAAAATCCGTATCACTCTTTTCAGGGCGGGAATAATAGGTGAAATGAGGTAGGGTGAAGATACCAAAAATACGATGAAATTATTAATCTGAAAAGATCATTTAACTTCTGAAATTAATCCTTTTTGCTGCTGTCTTATCAGTGTGTCAGTCAATGTTGTCTGAAGTTTGAATTTCAGCTGCTTAAGTGTGTCAATATTAAATCGTTTACATTATGGTCCGGGTTTACAGAGTTGCAGCCTTTATTGTCATACTCATACCGGACAACGCATTAACATTTATATCATTACAGGATAAAAATATGGGAAACTGGCCCCTCTTAATGTCGGGAGTTGTTATGCTTTCAGTCGCTACTACAACCATCGCATCCGCTCATGATCAGCTGCCAGGCTACGCTCAGGGTGCAGAGATTATCAAGGTTAACAGCAGTCAGGACCAGATCGACAATATCGGAGATGTGGTTTATCGCCAGGTAAAAAGCACGCGCTCTGTCAGGCAATTGCATATGTCACTGCTGGTTCCCCGCACCAATGAATTGAAACCAGCGATCGTCTATTTTCCCGGCGGTGGTTTCCTGACAGCGGAACGTGACAAATTTATTTCAATGCGGCTGGCGTTAGCGGAAGCCGGTTTTGTAGTTGCTGCTGCAGAATACCGCACTATTCCTGATATTTTTCCGGCACCAGTTTTAGATGCCAAAGCCGCAGTCCGATATCTGCGCCAGCATGCCTCAGAGTATGGCATCGATCCGGCGCGTATAGGGGTTCTGGGCGATTCGGCTGGGGGATGGCTCGCCCAGATGATGGGGACTACTAATGGGGATAAAACGTTTGATAAAGGCGATTTCCCTGAGCAGTCTTCAGATGTTCAGGCGGTGGCCACGTTGTATGGCATTTCCGATCTACGGAGCATCGGCGAAGGCTTTCCCGATGCAATACAAAAAGTGCATCAATCCCCTGCCGTAACTGAAGCTCTGCTGGTTAATGGTGCCGCTTTCCGCGATTTCGCCGGGGCATCAGTGACCGACGAGCCCGAGAAAGCGCTTTACGCAAGTCCGGTTGGTCACCTGAAAGGCGTTAAACCGCCATTTTTAATTATGCACGGCAGCAACGATACTCTGGTCTCTCCGGAGCAGAGTGCGAATCTTTATAACGCCCTTAAAAAAGCGGGTGACCGTGCTGAATACGTATTGATTGAAGGGGCTGAGCATGGTGATTACCGCTGGTATCAACCTGAGGTAATCACCAAAGTTACCCACTGGTTCCGCCAGGCGCTGGGCGGACCGGTGAAATCACAGAATCCATCAGCGGCAGATCCTGACGCCAGCCTTTAACTTAATGAGATGCTTTCTTGCCTGTTAACCTGTGCAGACAAGAAAGCACTCATTTGGCGCTTATTAACTCACTCGACTGCTGCAGGTCCGTGTAACGTATCATCCGGCCCGCCAGGCTTTAGCCGTTACTGCACGTAATTTTCCTGTTTACTGCAGCTACTGTGGCAGCCGCGGCAACTCCCCTTTTCCTCCCTGAGCATGACCGGTATTGACTGCACCCGGCTTCCCGCTTTTCGCAATGCCAGCAGGATGATTCCGTTCAGCACCAGCACGCTTATCAGGCAGGTAGCACTGAATGCAGGATGGTCGGCAAAAGTGACGGTCTGGTAAAACAGCGTGGCGGTGGTGTAGGCGATGTTGAGTCCCCAGAAGAATGAGAACATCATCCATTTTTTACCGGCTTCCCGCGCAATAGCCCCCATGACCGAGACGCAGGGAACATAAAGCAGGACAAAAATTAAGTAACTGTAAGCGGCAAAGCCACTGCCAAATTTGGCTGACATCACGCCCATCGAGCCGGTCGCCATCTCACCATCGCCTTTACTGGCATCGATGGGATGGGCCAGCGCATCAATTCTGAAGGCAGCCGTTAACCCCGCCCAGGTCTCTGCCAGCGCCTCTTTAAGCTCATCCAGCAGGTTGAAAGCCTGCGGATCAAATGGACTGCTCTGGATTGCCTCTGTAGTGTAAAGGCTGTTGAGCGTGCCGACGACGACCTCTTTTGCCATGATGCCGCTCACCAGTCCCACGGTTGCCTGCCAGTTATCCTGAGTGACCCCTATCGGCAACAGCACGGGCGTGATCGCTTTGCTGGTCGCCGCCAGCGCAGAGTGGTTAATGTCATTAACCATCTGGCCATTAAAGGCGAAGCTGCTCAGTACGCCAATCAGCATGCTGACCAGGATGATGACCTGTCCGGCTCGCACCACAAACATTTTCAGCCGTTGCCAGGTCTGCAACAGCAAGCTTTTGAGATGAGGCCGGTGATAGACCGGCAATTCCATGATAAATGGCGAGGCTTCGCCGCCCAGCAGGGTATGCTTAAGCACCAGACCGGTCGCGATGGCCACTATAATACCCAGCAGATAGAGGGAGAAAACCAGGCTGGAACTGTGACTGTTAAAAAATGCCGCAGCGAAAACCGCAAAGATCGCCAGCCGTGCGCCACATGACATAAAAGGCGCAATCAGCACCGTCAGCAGACGCTCACGCGGTGTATCCAGCGTCCGTGTCCCCATGACCGACGGGACATTACAGCCAAAGCCGACTATCAGCGGCACAAAGGATTTTCCCGGCAGGCCCAGTGACTGCATCAGCCGATCCATCACAAAGGCGGCGCGCGCCATGTAGCCGGAGTCTTCCAGGAAAGAGAGGAACAGGAACATCAGGCCAATCTGCGGAATGATCGGCAGCACGGTATTGATACCGGCCCCGATACCCTGCGCCAGGAAAACCGTCAGCCAGTCAGGGAAGTGGCAGACATAGCCCAGCCATTGTGCTCCATGGATGAATATCGCCACTGAACTGCTGTCGAACAGCGGCTGTAGCGCAGCACCGATGTTAATTGAAAGCTCGAACATCACATACATCACCGACAGGAATATCGGAATGCCCATCCAGCGGTTCAGCACAATTTTATCGATCCTGCGGGTCAGACCGGCGGGCATTGCCTGATGAAGGTTACTGACGGCCGCGCAAACTGCGTTGATGGCGCGATAGCGGTAATCGGCAATCTGCACACCGGTCTCTCCTCCGGCCTGCTGCATAATCTCGGGCAAATACGGAACCAGCGCCGGACAAAGTTTCTGACTGTTGATATCCCCTTCCAGTAGCTGCAATGCCAGCCAGTAACGTTTTTGTGGGGCTATGGCGGCGGGCATCTGCTTGCAGAGCTGCTCAATGGCGGTTTCAATTGCGGCCGGATAACGTACCCGTTCCGGTGCGCGGTAAATATGAGGCTGGTCAATCAGCGCTTTGAGTTGGGCAATACCATCACCCCTGGTTGAGGTCAGTGAAACAACCGGACATCCCAGATGAGCTGACAGTGCTGCGACATCAATAGTGATGTTCTGGCTGGCGGCAATATCCTGCATGTTCAGGGCGACAATGCAGGGCACGCCCAGTTCCAGCAGCTGAAAGGTCAGGAACAGATTACTTTCCAGACTGGAGGCATCGACGACGTTAATCACGACATCGGCGTGATCCTGATAGAGATACTGGCAGGCGATGCTCTCATCTATCGAGCTTTCAGCAGATAGCGTCGTCAGTGATCGGGTGCCTGGCAGATCGATGAGCCGGACATCTGACTGCGCGGTAAAAAATTGCCCCTCTTTGCGCTCAACCGTGACGCCAGCCCAGTTCCCTACCCGCTGTCGGGCACCGGTGA
>NZ_SBFD01000017.1:0-415 GCF_014156615.1 Pantoea pleuroti
GTCGGCGACCGGATTACCGGCGTCGTCGGTGATGCCCGGCGCGGTGGCGCTGGTGTCGACGTTTACGTTCACGGTGTCACTGACCGCGTTGCCGTCGGCGTCGGTGCCGTCAACCACCAGGGCGTGGTCGCCGTCATCCAGCGGGGTGTCAGGGGTGAAGGTCCAGCTGCCGTCCTCGCCCACGGTGGCGGTGCCGAGCTCGGTGTCGCCGTCGGTGATCACCACGGTGGAGCCGGGCTGCATGCCGCCGCCATTGATGGTCGGGGTGCTGTCGCTGGTGCTGCTGCCACCGGCGATCGGATTGCCCGCGTCGTCGGTCAGGCCGGATGTGGTGGCGCTGGTGTCGACGTTCACGTCGACGGTGCTGCTGCTGGCGTTGCCGCTGGCATCGGTGCCGTCAACCACGAGCGCGTGC
>NZ_SBFD01000017.1:523-35594 GCF_014156615.1 Pantoea pleuroti
TGGCGTACTGTCGCTGGTGCTGCTGCCGTCGGCGATCGGATTGCCGGCGTCGTCGGTGATGCCCGGCGCGGTGGCGCTGGTGTCGACGGTGACGTCAACGGTGCTGCTGCTGGCGTTTCCGCTGGCATCGGTGCCGTCAACCACGAGCGCGTGCTCGCCGTCGTCCAGCGGGGCGTCAGGGGTGAAGGTCCAGCTGCCGTCCTCGCCCACGGTGGCGGTGCCGAGCTCGGTGTCGCCGTCGGTGATCACCACGGTGGAGCCGGGCTGCATGCCGCCGCCGCCGATGGTCGGCGTGCTGTCGCTGGTGCTGCTGCCGTCGGCGATCGGGTTACCGGCGTCGTCGGTCAGGCCGGGAGCGGTGGCGCTGGTGTCAACGTTGACGTCGACGGTGCTGCTGCTGGCGTTGCCGCTGGCATCGGTGCCGTCAACCACGAGCGCGTGCTCGCCGTCAGCCAGCGGCGCGTCAGGGGTGAAGGTCCAGCTGCCGTCCTCGCCCACGGTGGCGGTGCCGAGCTCGGTGTCGCCGTCGGTGATCACCACGGTTGAGCCGGGCTGCATGCCGCCGCCGCCGATGGTCGGGGTGCTGTCGCTGGTGCTGCTGCCGTCGGCGATCGGGTTACCGGCGTCGTCGGTCAGGCCCGGCGCGGTGGCGCTGGTGTCGCCTTCCGCTGGATTACCTGTGTCGCCGCCCGCGCCCGGCACAGAGGCACTGCCATTGTCTTCTGCCGGGCTGCCTGCATCATCACTCGCGCCCGGCGTCGTGTCACCGGTGTCGATGATAACGTCGACGGTGCTGCTGGCAGGGTTGCCGCTGGCATCGGTGCCGTCAACCACGAGCGCATGCTCGCCGTCGGCCAGCGGGGCGTCGGGGGTAAAGGTCCAGCTGCCGTCCTCGCCCACTGTGGCAGTGCCGAGCTCGGTGTCGCCGTCGGTGATCACCACGGTGGAGCCGGGCTGCATGCCGTTACCACTGATCGTGGGGGTACTGTCGCTGGTAGGACGACCAGCCACGGGGTTGCCGGCGTCATCGACAAGAGATGGCGTTGTGCCAGCAACAACACTGGCATTGCTGTTGTCCTCATTGGCTGCTGCCGTATTGTTATTTCTTGAGGAGGAGCCACCTGAGTTTGATGCTGCAGCCACACCAATTATCGCGGCCAGGCCACCTAAAACACCACCCGCCAGATAGACATTGTCAGTGATGAGCGGATCCGCAGTCGTTGAAGCGAGTTCATATACGCCATTAGTCGCATCATAGTTATACGCATAGGCCACACCATCCGGGCCAGAGGCAGTCATAATCGGGAGTTCATCTGCGCTGACGTTTTGCAGGACGATGTCATACTGCTCACCCGTTACATCATCCACCAGCTTAAATTTCATCTGGCCGTTAGCTTTTGACGCAACGATTTTCTGCGGAGGCTGCCCATCAACGCTGTGAACTTCATAGGACGCAGCCTGTGGCGTGGACTTCAATGCCAGCGACTGCCCAGGTTTTAAAGCATGCTTAGCAATGATATTGCCATTACTGTCTTTAATAATTAATTGAATTTTCATTTTTCACCCATAGATGCCGAAATGAACCGGGCGATTAATTAATCACCAGGCGTTGCTGTGCTGATTTAAGAAAAATTTTGTTAAAAAAATTAATTAACCTCCATGTAGCCGTTAATAATGGCCACCTGCTGTGGCGTAATAAACATGGCTGAAAGTATTATTTCCTGTAATGAGCGGTGCCATTTGATACGCTGCATTAATAATGCGGAACGCCTTTTCCTGTACCTTGCCATAAGGTGAATGATCGTTTTTCAGAGTAAGGTTTTAACCTGTTTTAGGATTGATTCGCTTATCCTGAATGTTTATTGCCCCGGTTATATGGCTCATGGATGAGTTCGGGTAACTGAGTGTTTATCCGGGGCGGTAACGCTATTTGGTATAACTTAAACCACCTCTCTCTTATCAAAGGGACAGGAGGGGGTGATGATTTAATTATTCAGGTAACTGCAGTCGGCATTCTTACAAATAAACTCATAAAATGGAATTTACAGAGTCCTGGTAAGATATAGTATCGATAAGAGTCGTTATGCGGAATATTATTCTTTAAACTTTTTTCTGGTGTGGTTTTTTAGTGTTAAATCCTAAAAATAATCTCTATTGCAGTTTTTATCAGATTTTTATGTCAATTCAATGTAAGCGTAGGTAAGGCGCTGTTTTTTGCGCATAAAAAAGAGTTTCAAAATGGATTATATAAAAAGCTCAATAAAAACAGTCCATTGTGTGATGCGATTTGGTTTATCAGGGGCATTATTTCAAAGGTGATCTGTTTTTTTTACACCTGATGTTAATAGGTTTTGCGTACAATAAAAACCTGCGTTGTCATATGGCAATAAATAATGGTGGGATATTTTTAACAATAAATGCACTCTTAATTACCTTTCTGTGAGACAGGCAATAAGATAATCATTTTATAATCTATGTTAAAATCTATAGCGTGTTGAAGTGTGTCTGGCAGGAGAGAGGTAAATATCTACAGTCTGTGAAGAGGGGCGTGTTTTTATGTTTGCTTCTTCGTTTTGGATTTTCTGATTTTATTCGCGGGTATAATTATTCCCTTTGTTCTGATAACGGTGATTTATTGTACCCTGACGGCTGGGCTGCCTGTTGGGTATCACGGCATACCTGACAGGCATCCTGAAACACGCAGGTGTTGTTAATACCTGCGGCAACGTTTGGTTTCAGCAGACAGTGGACTCAGAAGGGTAATCGCAAGGCAGGGAGTTAATTCGTTGAAGCACATTTCACATTCTCTCGGGAATGAGTCTGTATAGTGCCTTCTGCAGCAATCTCTCTCTTCATTTTTGCAAAAAAAAGCCCGGCTTACGCCGGGCCTGATTTTATCTTTACGCCATCTTCAAACGCTGCAATCGTTTCTCGCGGCGAATCTTACGCTCTTCCATCACGGCAACCAGCGCCATCAGGCAGATACAGGCGATAGCAGCGGCATCCAGTGCGGCAAAGGTGCCCGCCCAGCCGGTCAGGCCAAATATCGGCGTGCCGTCGGCAATCATGCCAAGGCCCAGTTTAGCGAAGCTGTCACCAATCAGATAGGCGAAGGTGCCTTTGATGCCATCTGCTGCGCCGATTGCCTTTTTCGGTACAAAGCCGACCGCGGCGACGCCGATTAACAGCTGCGGGCCAAACACCAGGAAGCCCAGTGCGAACAGCGACGCCAGATAAACATACTGGTTGCTGGCATGCTGATAGATCCCGAGCGTGGCAATAATCAGCGCTAATGCAACGCAGGCCACCAGCGCACGACGGCCATTGGCCAGATCGGATAACCAGCCCCACATCAGCGTGCCGACCAGTGCGCCCACTTCAAACAGGGTAAAGCCCTGAATCGCCACCTCTTTAGAGAGCTTCAGCTCCTGGAAGGCGTAAACCGTTGACCACTGATCGATCCCGATGCGTACCACATAGAGGAAGATGTTGGCGAAGCAGAGCAGCCAGATCACCTTGTTCTTCAGTACGTACTCAACAAAGATCTGCCATTTGGTCATCGACTCATCTTCGGCTTCTTTGTCCTCATCGCTCAGCTCTTCGTCAAACAGCTCTTCGGCCTTGCCCAGGCCATAAGACTCCGGGGAGTCGCTGCCGTAGCGCAGGCCGATAAAACCAACAATCAGCGCGATAATAGAGGGGAAGATAAACATCCCAATTACGTGGCCGTCGAACAGCACATTGGCGCCAAACAGCGCAACGCCCGCCGCACCGGCACCGCCGAGGTTGTGGGAGATATTCCACATCCCCAGATAGGTGCCACGCTTGCGGCGCGGCGTCCACTTCGTGATGGTGGAGTAGCTACAGGAGCCGCCGGTACTCTGGAAGAATCCGCTTAAGGCATAGAAAGCGATCATCAGGAACAGGCTGACGGAACCGGTGCCCATGCTGGCGCTGAAACCCAGCATACAGATGGCCGAGAGGATCAGCATAAACGGCAGGAACTGCTTGGTGTTTTTGCCATCAGCATAATAGGAGACCAGGGTTTTACCGACGCCATAGGTGATGGAGAAGCCCAGACCGATCATCCCCAGCTGCGTCATGCTCAGTCCGTAGGTGGTGATCATATCGTTCTGTGCAATGTTGAAGTTTTTGCGGATCAGATACATGGTCAGGTAGCCGATAAAGACCACCAGATAGGACTGCATAAACGGCTTGAACCACATCTTGCGCCGCAGTTCGATCGGCAGATCCAGCGTCGGTCTGCGCACCTGTTTAAGGAATGCCTGCATGGAAGGGGATTCTCCTGGTTGGAATAGCTGCAATGGGCAGCGAATGGCTGGCATTGTAAAAACCTGCCGCCAGACTGGCCTGAGACAGCATCCAGGCGAAACCAGGAAAATTTCTTAGTTTTGCCCCACTCGGGGCAAAAAGGAGAGGCGTATCACGCTTCAGGCAGGGGACGCGGCGCCTGAGCATTTAAAAACGGCAGCAGAAGCAGCGCGGAGATCCCCGCCGCCGTGGCAATCACCGCAAAGAAGCCGCTCCAGTGCCAGACGTCGATAACCCACGCCAGCGGCCAGCCGGAGAGTGACGCGCCCAGATAGGCGAAAAGACCGACGAAGCCGGTTGCTGCGCCCGCCGCATCTTTATGGGAACACTCGGCTGCCGCCATACCAATCAGCATCTGCGGGCCAAAGACAAAGAAACCGGTAGTAAAAAAGCAGGCTGCCTGCATCACGTAACTGGTAAACGGCATCAGCCACAGTGAGCCGACGGAAAGCAAAATCCCGGCTGCAAAAATCAGGTTCATCGGACCACGGTTGCCGTTAAACAGCCTGTCCGAGCCCCAGCCCGCGACCAGTGCACCTATCACACCGCCCAGCTCAAACAGGGTGATTACCGAGTTTGCCGTCACCAGATCCACCCCCAGCGTGTCGGAGATGTAGAGATTTCCCCAGTCATTGAGCGCCGCGCGAACCACATAGACCAGCACGTAACAGAGTGACAGCAGCCAGATGTAGGGGTTGAATAGCACGTAGCGGGTCAGGATCGCTTTGCGACTCAGACCTGCGCCTTCCTGCTGCTGCGCCATCTCCATCTCATCCTGTCGCCAGTCGCCTACCGCGGGCAGGCCGACAGTCTGAGGCCGGTCGCGCAGACGCCAGCAGAGAAACAATCCGGCGAGTATCGCTAAAGTGCCCGCAATCATCATCCCGGTTCGCCAGCCATAATGCAGTGTCACCGCGCCGATAACGATCGGGATGACCGCACCGCCAACGTTGTGCGCGGTGTTCCATAATGCCCACCAGCCGCCGCGCTCGTTGCGCGAATACCAACTGGTCAGCAGGCGCGCGCAGACCGGCGCGCCCCAGCCCTGGAAAAAGGCATTGATAGTCCACAGCAGCGCAAAGGCCCACAGCGACGTCGAGAAGCCAAACAGGATATTGACCACGCCAGTGGCGATCAGCCCCAGCCCCATAAAGTAACGGGCGTTGGAGCGGTCACTGACGATGCCGGAGAAGAACTTCGACAGGCCGTAGGTGATGTAAAATAGCGTCGCCAGCAGGCCGATATCGGTGCGCATCATCACGCCGCTGGCGATCACTTCCGGCGCCGCCGCATTGAAGCTTTTGCGGGTAAAGTAGAACAGGGCATAGCCGATCCAGATGGTCGACATAATGTGCCGCCGCCAGTAGCGATAGCGGCTGTCAATCTCACTTTTGTCCTGCAGCGGGGCGGCGTTAGCGGGCGTTTTCAGAAAGTTAAACACGGTGGTTCCTCAGGCCGTACGCAGCGGCAGATGCACGCTGACGCGGGTTCCATGGGTGCAGGAGATAGTCAGCGATCCGCCCAGCGCACTCACGCGTTCGCGCATCCCGACCAGACCAAAGCTCTGCTGACCGGAACCTGGCGGCAGACCGCAGCCATCATCTTCAATCACCAGCAAAACGCGACCATCCTGTTGCCAGCCTTTCAGCGTCACGGCGCTGGCGCTGGCGTGTTTCACAATGTTGTTCAGCCCCTCCTGACAGACGCGAAACAGCGTGACGCGCTGCGCTTCGCTCAGCAGCGTCTCATCAATACGCCACTCAAGGTGACTGACGATGCCGCAATCCTCCATCTCCATCTCACGCATCAGGGAGCGAACTGCCTGTTCAAGTGACAGGTCATCTAACTGGCGGGGTCGCAGACGTCCCAGCAGTCGCCGCACTGAGTCATAGACGCCAAGAGAGAGCTGTTCAATGTGGACGCCGCTCTGGATCACCCGGCCATTACCCGGCGCAAGGCGCTGCACAATGCCCGCCTGGGTACGAATTGCCGTAATCGTCTGACCGATATCATCGTGCAGTTCGCGCGCCACCTCCTGGCGCACGTTCTCTTCTGTCTCGACCAGCCGTTCCGCCAGGCGTCGGTTGCGCGCCAGCTCACTCTGCAGCGACTGATTCAGCTCGCGCAGCCGCTGGATACCGGCACCCAGCAGCAGTCCGGTCAGGCTTTGCGCCAGTAGCGAGAGCAGGAGATCGACCGGATGATCGTGCCAGGTCTGGCTGGCGATCAGCGCGATTGCGTTCATCAGCGTCGCGATCAGCGCACCCTGCCAGCCGTAGTGCCAGGCCAGCGCAATAATCGGCAGAGCCAGACAGAATGGCGTAAAGCGCGACAGTTCAGCGGGCAGGCCAAGCTGCAACCACAGACTGATGACAAACAGCAGCAGATACCAGATAAGATGCCGGGCGCGCCAGTTGACCGGGTGTGAGACCAGCGACGGCCCCAGCGGCTGCCAGCGGGTGCTGGTGAGGTAGTGCCAGATGACCAGGCAGGTCGGGGCCAGCGTCAGACCACCGGTGAGCGTCAGCAGCAGGGCGTTCAGCATCTCCTGCTGTCCCGCCCACGCCAGGGATTGCAGCAGCGCCGCGGCGATCAGAGCCGCGCCCTGGCTCAGCAGCGTGCGCCAGTCACGCTGATGGCGGTAATGGGAGATCAGCGCCACCGGCAGCAGCGTCAGTACACTGCCCGCCATTAACAGCGGCAGATGCGCCAGCGCGACCACCTTCGCCAGCCAGATCAGCATGATCCACTCAGCTACCAGCAACACCGGCCAGTAAGCGCGTGGACATTGCAGCATCAGCCCCAGACGCAGGCCAAACGGGAATAGCAGCACCGCCAGCTCCGGGCGTTCCACCAGGTGCAGGCTGATACTCCACAGGCAGAACCAGGCCGCCGAGAAGATGAAAAAGCTGGCGACAATGGAGATCAGCCGCGAAACACAGGGGCTCATTGCCAGCCATCAAACATGCGGCGCGCCAGCTCCACATCATTGCTGACGCCGAGCTTCTCCATCAGATTCGCGCGATGGACATGTACGGTTTTCGGTGACAGCGCCAGCTCAACGGCAATTTCCTTTACCGCCATGCCCTGTGACAGTTTTTCCGCCACCTGACGCTCGCGTCGGGTCAGCGGGTCCTGCCGACCAGCGGCCAGCTTGATCGCAATCTCTGGCGTCAGATAACAGCCGCCTGTGGAGACCGTGCGCACCGCCGCGATCAGTTCATCGGGACGACAGCGTTTAGAGAGGAATCCGCGCGCACCGGCATTAAGCGCCTGCTCCACCAGGGCCGGACTGTCATGGACTGACAGCATGATGGTGGCCAGGCCCGCCGGCAGCTTGCTCAGCAGCTCCAGCCCGGAGAGATCCGGCATCGAAATATCGCAGATACAGACCTGAACGCCCCGGCCCGGTAAACCTGCCAGCGCCTCACGGCCAGAACCAAATTCCGCTACGACCTGGAAATCCGATTCCAGGCCCAGCAACTGGGCAAAGCCGGAGCGGACGATAAGGTGATCGTCAATAAGCGCGATGGTGATCATGTTCATTCCTGGCGGGTAAAATCGCGCTTACCTTAGCGATAAGCACGAAGCTGTTCAAGTCGTGAGCAGTCTATTCAGGTAACGGTGTGGGTAGGGTGATGCAGGTCAAACTGTCGTGGATCGTGAGAAAAGCATGCCGGGCTGAATAGCCGCCCGGCAGATCGTGAGGCTAAGCAGCCGATCAGTGCAGACAGCACTGCTTATATTTTTTGCCGCTGCCGCACGGGCAGGGATCGTTGCGGCCGGGCAGTTTCTCTGCCGCGACAGGCTTCTGGGGAACGGGAATCGCTTCTGGCTGGGAGATCCAGTGATCGTGCAGCGCCAGCGCAGCAGGACGGATAGCTTCTATGCTGGTTTCCATCTCGTCCGGCGTCATGGCATCGATCTTTTCAAGATTCTCTTCCACGCCGTGCAGAGCGATGGCGTCCAGCGCGGGTTGCAGATCCTGCGGCAGGGCAGACCAGTCGGTCAGCGCGACACCGCGCATGTAGCCGAAGCACCACTCTTCCACCACGGTAAATTCCAGACCTTCCATTTCGCGGATACCAAACAGCGGTTCGAACTGCTCAGGGAATTCAGATAAGCGGTCAGCCACATCATTCATATGCTGGAAGCAAAGCGACATAAAGCGCGTCATTTCACGCTCGTTGCTCCATTTCGGAATCTGCTTCTCGCCACCCCACAGTGCCACCAGCCACTGGCTTGGCTCAATGCTGACGGGACCGGAGAGTACAGCAGTCAGCAGGCCATCCAGCTCGGAGACATCAATAATCGATGCTTCGCTGCCATATTTTTCCAGCATATCTTCCAGCCATTGCAGCTCTTTTTCGGACAGTGGGCCTTCTTTCATGCGGTTGCCTCCCGGGCATTTCAAAATTTCAGCGGCGTTGAGCCTTAAAACCGCAGCAGTGTACACCCTTGTGAACTGCAACACAGCTAACCCTGTTCGGGCGTGCTGCGGTGACTAAACCGCGTTTAGCACCACTTTCACCCCGTTATGCAGGCGATAGCCCACAGCACTTTATGGTACATTTTTGCGCTCCAGCCAGACAGTTGCGTGTTAAATAATAATAAGTAAATGATTAATATATGAAAAATGGATTTACTGGCAGGCCGGCTGTTGCAGTCTCCCTCGCGCGGCGGCCCCCTGGCGGCCAGTGGATCAGCAGATTAATGACGCGATTCATGCCAGCCTTTATCTTCCTGCTGGCGGGATGTGGAACCCTGTCGCAAACGTCCGCCCCGGTGGGCGATCGCGTTTATCTGACACACGCCACCTTTCATGAAAATGTCGATGACATCGTGCAGCATTACATGCAACAGAAGCAGGTTCCCGGCATCAGCATTGCGGTCATTCATCGCGGTGGGCCGACCCGCTATTACTCTTTTGGCGTAACCGATCGTGTGCATCGCTATCCGATCACGCCCGATACCCTGTTTGCGCTGGGATCGCTGAGTAAAGGCGTGACGGCAGAAGTGATTATTCAGCTGGTTGATCAGGGTAAGTTGCGCTGGAGCGATACCCTGGCCGATCTTCTGCCGGAAGGCGCTCGCCTCAGCGCTGACGCGCAGCACATCACGCTGCTGCAGCTGGTGACGCACACCTCGGGTCTGCCGCGACAGGATATGGATTTGACGATGCTGCAGCAGTTCGTTCGATATCTGGACACCGGCGAGAATTTCTATGGCAACCTTGATAGCGACAAGCTGCTGAGTTATCTGGCGGACTTCTCTGCGCCCGCGGTACGCATGCCACACTACTCCAACCTCGGCTATGCGCTGCTTGGTTATATCCTGCGCACGCGTTTTCATCAGGATATTCAGACGCTGGCGTCACAGCTTATTTTCACACCGTTAAAGATGAACCAAAGCAGCTTTGTACCGGAAACGCTGGCGGGCTATCCGCTGCGTGCGCTGGGCCATGCAGGCGATCAGCCGAAATTTATCCGCCGCGGCACGCTGACGCCGGACTGGCATTTTCACGGCAACATGGTGGCGGCGGCCAGTCTCTACAGTAATGCGCGCGATCTGAGTGCTTATTTGCGCGCGCATCTCAGTGCCACCGGTGATGCTGCGCTGGACCGGGCTTTCGCGGCAGCAGAGCAGGCGTGGTATCAGCAGGGCGCGCAGGTGCAGAATATCGCCTGGGTGACCGACACTTTCGAAGGGCAGCAGATCACCTATCAGGTGGGCTATATCGGCGGCTATTCCAGTTTTATCGGCTACGATAAACGTAACGGCAATGCGATTGTGGTGCTGCAGAACGGCTTTAACTGGAGTAACTATTTAGGCATTGCGTTGTTGGTCGATCTGGCAACTCAGGATAAAGTGGTCGGACAGTGATCCGCTACCTGGCCTGTGTGCAGTAAAGTGAATAGCGCTGTTTTTCCTTACACATAGCGTCAGTGCGCCGGAACTGAAGTGCGATAAACATTGTCTTTAGCCTGACTGTCAAAATTCAACGTGGAAATCATTATGCGCAGGACTCAACGTGTACTTTTATCAATGGGATTACTGGTTGGCTCGCTGAGCCTGATCCCCGCTGTACAAGCCGCTGGCGAAGCAACGGATACCGTTCCGCCACCGCCGCAGATTCAGCCTGCTAATCCGGATGCCCAGCCCGCTACGCCTGATACGGGCAGCGTTCAGCCGGATGCCGGTGCCGCGCAAAGCCAGGCACCGACCAGTTCACAATCTAATGATGGTATTACGCCGACCACGCCGGCACCTTCCAACGGCGCACACCCTAATTACGACCTCAGCACCATCATCATCGACTACAAACAGTACCAAATCGGTGACACAGTGCCAGAGAAGTACACCGATAAAACGTACACCATCAATGAGTGGCAAAAGCGTAATCTGCCTGCTCCACAGGAAAATACCCACTGGGCCTATATCAACGCCAACTACATTCTTATTACTAATGACACCGGCAAAATCGTCATGGGTAAATCGGGCGATATCTTCTTCCGCGGTTAAAATAAGCGATAAAAAATCAGCCGGTCGTGATGACCGGCTTTTTTTTAGCTGAAACGCTCAGCACCAAAGCTTGCCAGCATCGGATGCTTTTCACCGCTTACAATCTCCTCCGCCAGTAATTCACCGACAATCAGCGCCAGGGTTGCGCCCGAATGCGTGAACGCCACATAACAGCCCGGCACCTTCTGCAGTTGCCCCAGCACCGGATCGCCATCGCCTGGAATCGGCTTCAGGCCAATTTTCCAGCTCTGGACGCTAAGCGGCTCGTCACCCCGTAACAGCTGACTCGCTTCTTCGGCCAGCTTTGCTACAACCTGCTTATCAATATAATAATCGCCTCCGGCCAGCTTCTGGATATCAGCCTCGTACCAGTCGTGATCCAGGGCGTAACGGTTGCCGGGGTTTGGCCGGATGGCGGCGCGGGGCGTGTTCAGCACCGCTTTGAGTTCATGTTTGCCCGGCTCAGTGATCACCAGCATGGAGACGGGCGATCCGTTGGGAATCGTCACACCCAGTGGCGCAATCACATCCGGTGTCCAGGGCCCGCAGGCGACCACCACCGCATCTGCCCGCAGTTCACCCAGCTCACTGCGAATGCCGCAGGCCCGGCCCTGATCGGTGATCACACTGGCTTTACCGGCGTGTTCAATCACTTCACCACCCCGCGCCCGGAACTGATTCACCAGATACTCTGACAGGTGCGGCAGGCTGACCCAGCCTTCACCGGGGTTAAATATCGCCTGCGACGGCAGCGCGTCGGGATCGATTGTCGCATCCGCCTGCGCCACGTTATCAGGGGTCATGAGTTGTGAGTCGTAGCCATGTGCTTTCTCATAGGCGTGCCGCGCCTGCGTTCCGGCTGCATCATTGCTGAACCAGCAGACCCCGCCATCAAAACGCAGCCAGTCGAAGGTGGGTTGTTGAGCAAACAGGGTGCGATAGCGATCAATGCCCGCCATCCGCAGCGCGTGATAGGGGCGGGAGCGTTCACCCGCCGAGTTGAGCCAGGAGAGTGAACGTCCCGATGCGCCGGAACAGAGCGCGGCTTCGGTCACCAGCGTCACCGCCGCTCCCCGTTTTGTCAGCTCCAGCGCCGTCGAGACCCCTATTACGCCACCGCCCAGTACAACTACTTTCATTTCAGTTTTTACCGCCATTATCAGGTTCCTTGCTCAGTTACAGCACTTCAGAGAGAAAACGTTGCAGTCGCGGCGACTGTGGCGTATCAAAAATGGCGCCCGGCGGCCCGGCTTCAACAATCTCGCCTTCGTCCATAAACACCACCTGATCCGCCACTTTGCGCGCAAAGCCCATTTCATGTGTCACCACAACCATCGTCATGCCGCGACGACAGAGATCCGCCATCAGCGTCAGGACACCTTTCACCAGTTCGGGATCGAGCGCGGAGGTCGCCTCATCAAACAGCATGACCTCGGGATCCATCGCCAGCGCGCGGGCAATCGCGACACGCTGCTGCTGGCCGCCGGAGAGATCGCGTGGCCGGTGATCGGCGCGCTGACCCAGACCCACTTCTTCCAGCCGCTGACGCGCAATCGCCATCGCCTGCGCTTTGGGCAGGCCTTTAACCCGCCACGGTGCCAGCGCCACGTTCTCCAGTGCGCTGTGATCGGGGAAGAGATTGAAATGCTGAAATACCATGCCGATCCGTAACCGCAGCGCATCTGGTTTGTCGCGCAACACTGACCGATCAGCCAGAAGTACATCTCCCGATTGCGGTTCATGCAGCCGGTTGATGCCGCGCAGCAGCGTCGACTTACCCGAACCGGATGGCCCGATAATGCAGGTGGTGCTGCCGGGCGCGACCCGCAGCGAGACGTTACGCAACACCTCAATCGGGCCGTAAGCCAGAGTCAGATCGCGCAGCTCCAGGCTGGCACCGTGCCAGCTCGCGGCTGTGGTGCTGTTCAGATTATTCATGGTTGCCTCCGATCCGGGGATGAGTGACCAGTGCGCCGCCGGGCGCTCTGACTTCCTCCACCTCTTTTAAGCCACTTTGCGGGGCAGTCAGGCGACGTCGGCCGGTGCGATAACGCACATCGACATAGTTGACCATGTGCGTCAGCGGCACAGTGATAATCAGATAGAACAGCCCTGCCAGCATCAGGGGCGAGAGGTTGCCGGTGAGCACCGCCGCATCCTGGCCCACGCGAAACAGTTCCCGTTGCTGGGTCATCAGGCCCAGCAGGTAAACCAGCGAGGAATCTTTAATGATGGCGATGAACTGGTTAACGATGGCGGGCAATACGCGGCGGATCCCCTGCGGGATCACCACCAGTCGCATTGCCCGGCCATAACTCATCCCCAGCGCACGGCAGGCTTCCATCTGGCCGCGTTCAACACTCTGAATACCGGCGCGGAAAATCTCGCCCATGTAGGCGCTGGCGATCAGGCTGAGGGCGAAGATCCCCAGCGGATAGGGCGTAGGACCGAACAGCTGATAGCTGAAGCGCGCCAGGCCCTGACCAATCAGCAGAATGGTCAGAATCGATGGCAGACCGCGGAACAGATCGGTATAGAGCCGGGCAGGCAGACGCAGCCAGCGTGAGGGCGAGATGCCCATCAGCGCCAGCAGAAGTCCGAATAGCGTGCCGAGCAGCGTTGCCGCCAGCGAGATAATCACTGTGTTGACCAGCCCGGTGGTCAGCATCTGCGGCAGTACTTCCATCATTGATGGAAAATCAAAGAAGGTGCGGGAAAGAATCGTGAGCAAGTCCATCGCCGTCTCCATGCAGGGTGGGGGATCCCCCGGTTAACTCAGGACGCGAACGTCCGCATCTTTACTGCCCGCCAGGCAGATACTGTTTTGGCATCGGCGACCCGGGGAACCACTTCTGATAGAGCCGTTGCCAGGTGCCATCCTGCATGGCTGCTTTAATGGCGCTGTCCAGCGCGGCCTTGAAGGCGGGTTTGCCTTTGGCAATGGCAATGCCGGCCGGTGCATCAAACGAGGGGATGTCGGCGGCAGAGACCAGCTTAAAGCGGTCGGCGTAGCTTTTTGCCGCCTCGTAGTCGAGGAAGATCGCGTCGAGCGTACCGTTGTTGAGCGCAGAGACTGCGCTGTTGTTATCCGGGAAGCGCACGAGATCGGTCTGGGTGAAGTGTTCGACGGCATAGCTCTCCTGCAGCGTACCCTGAACCACCCCGAGTCGGTGTTTTGCCAGGCTGGCGACATTCTTCACCCCGCTGTCGTGACGGGTCAGAACGGTGAGAAATCCCGCCAGATAGCCGGTTGAAAAATCCACCGTCTTTTCACGCGCAGGGGTGATGCCGATAGCCGCTACCGCCGCGTCATACTGACCGTTGGCCACCGCCGGCATGATGGCCGAGAAGTCCTGTCCAATAAAATCGACCTTATCGATCCCGATACGATGGGCGACATCTTTGAAGAATTCGACGTCAAAGCCGGTGAACTGACCGCTGGCATCCGTGAAGGTGTAAGGTTTTGAGTCGCCGACGCTGGCGATGCGTAGCTGACCCGGTTCGATCAGCCCATAGGGATTGTTATCGCTGGCAGCCAGCGTACAGAACGACAGTGAACAGAGTGCGAGCGTGGTGCCGAGCAGTTTGCCCAGGGTGGTTTGCGATTTCATAGCTCATCCGTTTTGCAGGTTTAAACATCAGAGACTGTTGAGCCAGCGATTATTATTGAGACCGGTCTCAACACAGGTGGCACCTTAAGACGCTGGTGTTGTGAGACCGGTCTCAAGGGGTTACAATGAGTTTAAGCACACCCTTTTTTCGGCGTCAATATTCCTGTCATCAACCTGTGATTCAAAATAATTATGACCAGCCAGAAACGACAATCTAAAGCGCCCACCGTGGCGGATGTGGCGCGCGCAGCAAAAGTATCCAAAGCCCAGGCGGCGCGTGCGCTGGGTGGTTATGGGGCAGTCAGTGATGAGGTGCAGGAGCGGGTCAACAGCGCGGCCTCCTCGCTGGGCTACCGTCTGAATGCCCTGGCCCGCAGTATGAATACCGGACGTTCCAATACCATTGGTGTGATTGTCGGCGACATCGAAAATCCCCATTTCGGTCTTGCGCTGCGCGGCATGGCGGATGTGGCGCGCACTGCCGGTTACCATCTGCTGCTCAGTAACAGCGATGAGAAGCTGCAGGCTGAGCAGGATGCGGTACGGGTGATGCTGGAAAAGCGGGTCGACGGCATTATCGTTGCGCCCTGCTGTTCAGAACACCATCACAACAGTCACCTGACCCAGGTACTGGAAGAGGGCAGAGCGCTGAAATTATTTGATCGCGCAGTTAATGATCTTGATGTGGAGGCGATCTGCTGCGAATTTACCGAAGTCGCTGCAGAAGCAACCTCGCAGTTACTGGAAGCGGGCCATCGCCACATCGCCTATATCACCAGCATGGCACTGGCAACCGACTACAGCACGCCAGGCGATTTTGGCCTGACGCCGGTCGCCCAGCGCGTGGGCGGCATGATGCAGGCATTTGCTGCCGCGGGCGTGGAATTTGATCCGACGATGGTGAAAGTGAATGCGCTGGACGAAGCGGAGATTGCCCGTATCGTGGCCGAGCTGTGGCAGCGTCCGCAGCCGCCCACTGCGCTGGTGGCTTCTGACAGCGTAGTCGCGATGTGGCTGCTGCGCGAAGTGACGCAGCGCGGACTGCGAATCCCTGTCGATCTCTCATTCGTGATGTATGACAATTTTCCGTGGAGTGAGATTGTCACGCCACCGCTGACGGTAGTAGCGCAACCGGTGTATGAGATGGGCCGTGAAGCGGCGCGACGCTTGATCGCGGAGATACGCGGCGAAGCCGTCGGACCGATGCCGCGCTTTGATGCCCGTCTGATGATTCGCCAGTCCATTGCCGCACCGGCCAGCCTCATCAGTGGGAAATAAGAGGGTTAACCCCGCCAGCCCGGTAACCGGTATATCGCCTGGCTGATGCGTTCGCAGGCAATGGGTCTATCATTTTCTCCAGTTTTGGTCCTTTTTAATCAATTATGATCGTGGCAATCTGCAGAGATAATCTGCAGCCAGGAGATAACATGTCACAACATACCAATCAGTACGGACAGCCGGTCGGTGAGCCAATGCCAGACTGGCAGCCCCGGCCTCTGCCTCAGCATCAGGTTTTTACTGGCGAAGTTTGTCGGCTGGAGCCGTTCAGTGTGGCGCGTCATGCTGAGGCACTGTTTGAGGCATGGGCACTGGCTGAAGATGGGCGTGACTGGACTTACCTGCCTGCCGGTCCCTTTACCGAACGGCAGGCATGGCAGGCGTATGCTGCACAGCTTGAAGTGAGCCGCGATCCGCTGCATTTTGCCGTGATCGATCTCGCCACCGACCAGGCAGTAGGCAGCCTGTCGTTAATGCGCATCCAGCCTGAACATGGCGTGATGGAAGTCGGGCACGTCATGTTTTCGACCCGGCTGAAACAGACCCGCATGGCAACGGAGGCGCATTTCCTGCTGATGCGTTACGCCTTTGAGACGCTGGGTTATCGCCGTTATGAATGGAAATGCGATAGCTGTAACGCCCCTTCCCGTAAGGCAGCGGCACGTCTTGGTTTTCGTTATGAAGGCGATTTTCGTCAGGCGATCATCTACAAAGGGCGTTCACGTGACACCAGCTGGTTCTCGCTTATCGATAGCGAATGGCCGCAGGTGAAAAAGGGCCTGCAGCGCTGGCTGGCGGAGGAGAACTTTACCGCCGACGGTCAGCAGCGCGAAAAGCTGGAGGCGCTGCGCGACAGACCCTGACCGGGCGATAACGGGATCACATTACAATATCTTTCAGGACCGCCGCCAGCAGGGTGGTGGTCATGAGAATAGATAACCGTTTGATCCAGCGCATATCGGTGGTCAGGGTAACAACGTCATTTCTGAGACTGTCCACAGCCGAAGTTAATCGGAAATTCATTTCACTGAGAGCGACATCCAGCTTATCCACCTTGGCTTCTAACTGATTAAAACGGATGGCCAGTTTGTCTGTTTTTCTTTCAACATGGCCAAGCCGCTCATCTATCTGATGTACTTTTGTTGTGAGCTGACCAAGCTGCCCATCTATCTGATCGACTTTGGTCGTAAGCTGGCCGAGCCGAATGCCTATATGGTTGGCTTTGGTCTGAATCTGACCGAGTTGCTTTCCAACCTGTCCGCCTGGCTGCCTCTGCTGCATATCAGTAAACACCTCCACCATCGCCTCCGCTTGCTGATCGTCGATCCCTGCCTGTTACAGCGCTTTAAAAGCTTTGTGGGTACTCATCATTGTGCTTGTCATCACGACACCTCCCTGGGCACTTCAGCGATAACGGCATCATGACAGGCAAAAGACGTATCGCCACTAAGCCGGTTACATTTTGCGCGTCTCGCCGAAAAATATCAATTAGTACAACAAGTAACGTGCAACAGAGTGCGGGCTGTCTCGCAACATTTAGCTGATGGCAGGATGAGGCGACTCTGCGGAAATCCGCAGAGTCGGAAAGAGAAAAAGCGGGCGTTAGGGCTGTGGCACGATTTTAATTTCAACCATGCCGATGCCCAGTTTGCGCGGATCCTGACCGGTGATATTGCCGGTGTTACTCAGCTGCGGTTCAGGTGGTGCAATCACCAGACGATGGCTGGCGCCTGGGTTATCAAAATGCAGGGTATGTGTCGATATCTCTTCACTCAGCGACAGCAGTTGCTGCTGATCGCCGACCCGAACCGGAATCGCCCGGTGCGCATTGGGGCCATACGCACGCGCGGTGATCACCAGATCGAACTTCGCGGGCAGCGCATCGATATAGTCGATATGAACCTCGGGCGCGAGATTAGCGTTAGACCAGCGTCCCCAGCTCTCTGGCCGTGAGATGCCGCTGAAGCTTTTAACACTCTCCGGCGCACCAGGCACATCAAGCCGGAAGCTATCGGCGCTGTAGCGAATGTTGTTATCTTCAATACGGATCTGCGCAAGGTTCTGCTGGTAACGCGCATTGCTGATAGCGCCCTCCGGGAAACGGACTTTGCCTTTCCACTGCGGTTTGTCGACATGCGTCACCGTCGGCGTGCCGCCGAGCTGTCCCATCGCCACACAGAGATCGCCGGAGAGTGCCAGCGAAGGCTGCCAGAGTCGCGCCATTTTAAAACAGCGATCCACCCAGAGGAATTTATCGGCTGAGGCGAAATCCGCCAGCTGATAGCGCAGCGGTGCCGAATATTCCCCCTCCGGCATCGGCTCGACATGCTTATCACTGATGCGGAACAGAATCGGCAATTTGAAGGTGGTCCCCGAGAAGCTGAAGATATTCTTCGCCTGATCCACCGTAAAGTTGTCTATCTTCTTCGGGAAGTTCCACAGCTGGATAATATCGGGTTTCCAGCTCGTCACCTTACTCTTCATATCGTCGAACTGGGTGGAGAGTGAAAGCGATGAGAGGCTGCTGCGGCCCAGGCCAATCGCGTTATCGCCGCCGAGAATATCGAGCAGCGTGGCGCCGTTATCCAGCGTGCTGCGCTTCGCCTCCATCAATTCCGCCTGCGGCTTGTCACCACGGATCACCATGAAAAGATTGCGACGAGGCTGTTTGACCAGCCACGGATGCGCAGTGTTGTTCATCGCCAGATGATCCGAGCTCACCACAATCACGGTGTTTTTGAACCACGGCGACGCTTTAATGCGCGCAATCAGGTGCGCCACATGCTCCTGCGAGCAGGCGACCGCACTGAATGACTGATTCGGTTTGCCCTCAATGCTGTAGCTCCTGCGATCGCAGCTGCGTGAGATAAATCCGTCAGGATGATGGGTGTCGACGGTCAGCGTAAACAACGCAAAAGGTTTACCGGCCTGAGAGAGTTCCTGATACTTCTCAAACACCTCATCCATTACCGTATCGTCGTAATAACCCCAGTTATTACGGTAGGTGGGATCGGCGACGCGACTTTTCAGCTCCTGCGAACCATAAAGGTTCGCGGGATCAAAACCGTGTGATTTCAGGAAGATATCTTTCCCGGCGAAACGCAGATCGGCACCCTGAATAAACCAGTTCTCGTAGCCGGAGTTTTTCAGGATGTCGCCCAGACAGACGTTCTGTGGATAGAAACTGGAGAGCGACGCTGACGCATTGCCATCAAATGGGGCAAACAGCGGAATGCCACACTGTGAGGCGACCATGCCCGCAATGGTGTAATCGGTACCTGGCAGCTGTTCGGTTTCGCTGAAGTCGATGCTCTGCTCTTTCTGCCGGCTCAGTTCCGGCGCTAAGCCGGGAAAGGCGATAGGGTCAAAATAGGTGCGCTCTAAGCTTTCACCATAGATGTAAACTACGTTGAGGTGCGGCTGTTCAATGCGATTACGCGGCACTTTATAGAAGTTGTCGAAGTCAGAATCTGCCAGTTGGGTATGCGACACAATCAGGGTCGCGACCTGGCGAAAGGCCGGGGTGGTCTGCACCGAGCCGAGTGCGCAGGCGGCAGCCAGCAGCGACCAGCCCATGTGATGCGGACGCTTACGCCGCCGCAGAATCCATGACAGCAGGCAGAACAGCAGAAACAGCACGATGATCAGCCCAATCGCCGGCACCACATATTTACTGACACCCGCGCCGGTCAGACTGTTGGTCAGCGTATAGAGCACCGCATCGTTGATGCCGTCACCGGTAAAATAGTTGCTGGCATAGAGGGTGGCGTTCAGCACAACGAAAAGCACCAGCAGAATAAGAACGACAATAAACCAGAATTTGTTACGCCCGGCTTTACAGGAATAGATTGCAATAGCGGCCAGAAACAACGCGACGGACACCAATTCGGACAACGGCAAATCCTCTCTTCAGGGCTACGCGAGGCTTCACGCAACCGGCCACCTTCGGGGGATGGTTTTTCGACAATCTATATTGGCTGTAATCCGGCTGCAACATATCCGGCCCGATTTGTGCGGTGAAGAGCAGATTGGTTTATTGTCATTTCAGAAGTGAGGTTATCAGGCGTGACGGTGGCTGGCGCGCACCGTCAGCAGAGCAGAAGTCAGGGCGATTTTCAGAGTTTGCCGGTGAGATATTGTGCTTCGCCGTCGGCAAAACTCCAGTCACCTTTGTCGTTGGTGATAAAGCTGATCATTAAATCGTTGCCCTGCACACCACAATGTTCACGCAGCTCACGCGCCAGCTCGGCCATGAACAGCTGTTTCTGTTCACTGCTGCGTGGGCTGGTATAGACCCGCACCATCACCAGATTATCGCTACGGCTGAATCCCAGTCCGGTATCCTGAAACACCATCTGATAGCGCTTGTTTTCCTGAACAATCTGGTAGCGATCGCGTTCCGGCACCTTAAAGGCCGTGAGCACGGCGCGGTGTGCCGCATCCAGCAGTGTACGAAGCTCTGATTCTGAACGACCCTGGATAACATCAAATTGCAGCAGTGGCATAGCGGATTCCTCCCGGTGATTAAGAACCCTATGGTGACCCCTTTATCCGGCGGGAAAAAGCGCGTAGCCTGAAATGATTATTCACTATAGTGAACAATCGTGATGAAAGAGATGAAAACGGATACGCTGTGGGATCATCTGCACTGGCTGACCGTACTGGCAGAGCAGGGCAGTTTTACCCGCGCGGCAGAGCGGCTCGACGTCAGCAAGGCGGCGATGAGTCAGAAAATCAAAGAGCTGGAGGAGATGGCCGGTGTGTTGCTTGTACAACGCACTACGCGCAGCGTGCGGCTGACCTCTGCCGGTGAGAAGCTGGTGGAGGAGCTACGCGAGCCTTTTGCCCGCATCGAACAGAGTTTTTTCAGCGTGCGGGACACCGCCGGGCCGGTGCGTGGCCTGGTGCGCATTACCGCACCGGTGGCGTTTGCCCGTCAGCAACTGGTGCCGATTATCGGTGAGTTTCTGCGTGATTATCCGCAGGTGCGTCTGCAGCTGGATGTGACTGACCGCATTGTGTCGCTGAGCAGTGAGGGATTTGATCTGGCCATTCGACACAGCGATACCCTGCCGGAAACCCACGTGGCACTGCCGCTGTGTGACACGCGGACATTACTGGTGGCATCACCCGCCTATCTCAACGAACAGGGGATACCGCATACGCCGCAGGATCTGGCGCAGCATAACTGCCTTTACTACCCACGCGGCGTCGAATCACCGCGCTGGCGGTTTTCCACCACCGCGGATAGCGAACAGGTCCAGGTACGGATTCAGGGCAGCTTTGCCACTAACAACAGCGAGTCGATACGCGATGCGGCCCTGCAGGGGTTAGGGATCGCTATGCTGCCCGATTTCAGCGCCCGGGAGGCGCTGGCTGCGGGATCATTGCAGCAGGTGCTGCCTGCGTGGCAGCCTGTTGAGGCCTTTGCCGCCCGCCTGTGGATCGTTCGACCCTGGGCGGCGCAGGTGCCACGTGCGGTCACCACGTTTACGCACTGGTTACGCGCGCGCTTTGACCGTTGATGTCAATGCCAGCGCAGGCGGCGTGGTGTGCATCATCTCGCCAATCAGGCTGCTGCGGTTATATAAACCAAGCCGCAGATTGAAGTCGAGATGTAGCCGCTCGTTACCGGTTAATTTTATAATGGGTGGCGGCGTCTGTGGCCGCTGCTGAAACATCACAGACTGCGCAAAGGCGCTGCTGCTGTCGGCATGCAGGCGCTGATAGAACCAGGCGCTGGCTTCACTTTTACGCAGATAGAGATTCGCCCGCCGGTATTCCCGCATTGCAACCTGCTGCGCCAGCGACAGGAGCTGACGAGACGGATTCTCCATATTCTGCACAATCAGCGGAAAATCATCACGCTTCTTCAGCTCATGGAAATAGTTGCGGATGCCGACGTTTTTAACCGGCGCCAGCTGTTTCAGCCATTCGCGGATAAAGGGATTTTGCGGGGCGGCAGCAAGAAACCAGCTCTCGGTGACCGGCGCAAGCAGGTTCAGCGTCGATTGCTCACCATAGTAACCAATGAGATCCATTGACCGCGCTTCGTGAACGCGATGCACCCAGGCGAGATTCTCAAACAGCAATGTGCTGCAATCGATGCCGATGCCGCCATAACGGTGAATCAGCTCAAGCCGGATGATTTCACTTTTATGTGCCAGCGTCAGATCGGAAGAGATAAAGTTGAGATCGGGCAGCCACTGCGACAGGGTGCGCTGCGTAATCAGATAAACCTGGTGGTCGGGGTTGTCCCGCCGGATTTTACTGATATTCAGCGCCATTGAGGCAGGCAGATGATCGTTATGCCAGACCATCCAGACGATTTTTGGAATCTCCGGCAGATCTTTCTGCTGCGCGATCAATACAACATTATCTTCCTGACCCGGATCATATTCCGGAGCCCGACAGAGTCGCTGCTGTTTTCTATTCCATAACATCTGGCTACTGAACGATATTCTTTTCCAGTTACGCCAGATTTTATGCGCTGGACGTTGGCGATGTGAAGTCATGGTACACCTGTTATTTTTATTTTCCCGTCATAGTGCAGGCTCTGCCCGTTCCGCCAGCGGCAGGAACGGCCGACATTGCAAACTGGCTGCAATCCCGATGAGTGCGGGAATTAATGAATAGTTTTCCCTGGTGGCGACGCAGTGCTGGAGCGCGCGATAGTTTCCTCACGGCTGTTTAATTGCACTGCACCTTTTTAATAAAACATTATTTACACATTAGCTATGTCTTTTTTTGACTTTAGGATAATACGGAAATAATCCGGTCACGTTATGAAAATAATAATGTCGTCACTGTTAATCATTTATTTAAATGCGGGAATAAACGCCGTTAAGGAATATCTGAATATTCTTCTGAGCATGCGCGTTATCCTGCGGCCCGGGCCACAGGAACAGTGGCTATTGTACTTAACTGGTGGTGTAAGCCCGGCTCATCAATCCCCGGAATCAGACAGCCTGAAGAGGATTGTCTACGCTTAAGAAGAACTTACTGAGAAAGGAGCGCGCATGCAGAGTGAATCTTACGGGTTACTGGCAGTTGATAAGCAGGGTAATCGCGTCCTGTTTCTTAATCCGGAAACCTTCGCGGTCGAGCGGGAGCTGAACGCTTTTCCACCGCGGCCGCATGAACTCCTGATGCTGGCCCCATGGGGTAAAGCCTATGTACCCATTTTTGGCGATGGCGTTCATGGTAATAACCCGCATCCGGGTCACAAAGTGGCGATTATCGATTTACAGCGTCGGGAGATCAGTGGCTTTATCGATCTGTCGCCGTTACGGGCGCCCCACAGCGGGCAGCTTGGCCGCGATGGCAAAGTCTATCTCTGCTGTGAACAGAGTGCCGCAGTGGCGGTGATCGATCCGCAGAGCGACAAAGTGGAAAAAATCATTCCAATTCCTTCTCATAACGCGCATCGCCTGACGCTGTCACCCAGCGGCCGCAAGCTGTTCACCGATAATGAAGAGGATGCGACCATCACCGTGGTGGATCTCTGTGAAGCGGAGGGGCGGGTCATCGACACCATCCTGCTGCCCGGGCCGATTGCTGGCATCGCTGCTTCTCCGAAACACCCCTATCTGGTCGCCAGCGCCGCTGATGCACCGTTGCTCTATGTGATCGATCGGCAAAGCCACCGCATTCGCCAGCGCCTGACGCTGCCGGGTCATCAGCGGCCCTGTCAGGTGGTACGCTTCAGCGCCGATGGCGAGCAGCTGGTGGCGATAGGGGATCAGGAACCGCTGGTGACGCTGTTTGACGATCTGCTGAATCCGCTGGGCGACATCCGGGTAGGTAACATGCCGATGGATGGCTGTTTTACGCCAGACAGGCAACAGCTGCTGATTGCCAATCAGGATGATGGCACGCTGAGCGTGATCGATCTGGCGCAGCGTAAAGTGATTGCCACGCCGCGTGTCGGAACGGGCTGTGAGGTGCTGGGTTATTTTCCGATCGGTCAGATAAACGGACGATGATAGATCGCGGAACTCCAGTGGCGGCTGCTGGCGTGCTTCTCCGCCTGCCAGCCGCGTTTACGTAATTCGCGCGCAATCATCTTATTCATGATGCCGTGGCCCAGCAGCAGCACCGTGCCTTGCTGTGAGTGTTCGATCAGCTTCTCTGCCGCCGCCGAGGCGCGGCTGCGCGCATGTTGCAGCGACTCCGCTTCACCCGCATACCCGCAGAACCACAATAGCCGCAACAGGGCCAGCCAGCACAGGGTAGGCAGCTGCACCGCGCCGGTTCGCAGCAGCGGTACGGCGACTTCGCTGAACACGGCATCAACCTCATGGGGCTGCAGACCGAGCTGGCTCAGAGAGGATTGCGCGCGGGGCAGGGGACTGCAGACAATAAACGTAGCCTGACGGGCAATTTCGATGCTGCGCGGCGGCGGTCCGTCACTAACCTGTGACAGATCGTAGGCTTCGCACCAGTCTGCCAGTGCCTGCACGCTCTGGCGACCCGCAGCCTGGTGGTCAGGTTTACCGTGTCGCATCAGGATAATTTTCATAGCATCTCTGTCCGCCCTTTTTGTCAGGGTAACGTATTGTCTGCGCTTACAGCGATTTTTCAGAATAAATACACGTGTCATCTCATGGTCACAGGCGTGTGCGACAACAGAGCGCGATGAAAGGATTTTAGCCTGTCTTATAACGCTTAATCATAAGAGAAAATGGTAACTTATAGTCGATGGTGATTTTTTTCAGGCGATGTGTTGCGGTTAACTGGCTGAATTTGCGCTAAAAATGCGTGATGACGGGATGTGATAGTGAAGTTTTACTAATAATTTTCATCAGGATCTATTGATTTATCTACGCGCGTAGATACACTAGGTCCCCAGTGATTGCTCACGGTGCCCGATGCACAGTAGGCCCATCGATTGTTAAGTTACATTCGCTCAGTTTAAGCGACCGGTGAAAAATACACCGGCGAAATGGGGCGAAGAACAAGATTCCAACACCAGGGAATCCTTTAACCTTTCATCATGGTTAGTCAACTGAACGTCGTCACCGGGGAATTTCCGCTTTTATCAGGGAATCGACCCATGGACGGGCGTTTATCGATCTGCATACTCATTCAGGGATAGGGTTATGACGGCACACAACTCCGTTAATCAGCAGGCATCACTGTCATCCACTTCAGCCGCCGATGAGCGGTTTAACACCCCTTCAGGCCGCAAAGATTTCTGGCGCGCCACTTTCTCATGCTGGCTCGGAACGGCAATGGAGTACGCGGATTTCGCGCTCTATGGCCTGGCGGCCGGTATTATCTTTGGCGACGTCTTCTTTCCGGAATCAACCCCTGCCATGGCACTGCTCTCCAGCTTTGCTACCTGGTCAGTCGGCTTTGTTGCCCGGCCTATCGGCGCACTCTTTTTCGGCTGGCTCGGCGACCGCAAAGGCCGAAAGGTGGTGATGATCTCCACCATCATTCTGATGGGCGCTTCCACGACGTTTATCGGCTTAATCCCGAGCTATGCCTCTATTGGCGTCTGGGCTCCTGCCTGTCTGGTTCTGCTGCGCTTTACGCAGGGTTTCGGCGCTGGCGCGGAGTTATCGGGCGGGACGGTGATGCTGGGCGAATATGCGCCGACAGAGCGTCGCGGACTGATCTCCTCCGTGATCGCACTGGGTTCTAACAGCGGCACACTGCTGGCTTCGCTGGTCTGGTTGCTGGTGGTACAAATGGATCAGCAAAGCCTGCTGGAGTGGGGCTGGCGTATTCCGTTCCTCAGCAGTGCGCTGATTGCGCTGGTTGCATTGTGGATTCGACGTCATCTGCGCGAAACGCCGGTGTTTGAGCGCAGAAAAGCGGAAATGGAAGCAGAACGCGCAGGCGTGCTGGCCGCTCCGGTGGTGGATCAGCGGCCTTTCTTCCAGCGTACCCGTGCCTTCTGGACCATGGTTGGCCTGCGTATCGGCGAAAATGGCCCCTCCTATCTGGCGCAGGGCTTCATCGTCGGTTACGTCGCGAAGGTGCTGATGGTCGACAAGTCCGTACCAACCACTGCGGTGTTCCTCGCGTCGTTGCTGGGTTTCCTGATCATTCCTTTAGCAGGCTGGCTCTCTGACCGCTTTGGTCGGCGGGTGGTTTATCGCGTGTTCTGTCTGTTACTGATGTTCTACGCCTGGCCCGCCTTTACGCTGCTCGACACGCGTGAACCGATGCTGGTGATCCCGGTTATTGTGGTTGGTATGGCGCTGGCGTCGCTGGGTATTTTTGGTGTGCAGGCGGCATGGGGCGTGGAGATGTTCGGCGTTCATCATCGCTACACCAAAATGGCAGTGGCTAAAGAACTGGGTTCCATTTTGTCCGGCGGAACCGCACCACTTATTGCCGCTGCTATGCTTTCTTATACCGGTCACTGGTGGCCGATTGCGGTTTATTTCTCGGCGATGGCCGCAATTGGGTTCTTTACCACCTTTGTCGCGCCTGAAACGCGAGGGCGGGATCTCAATCTGCCTGAAGATGCCATCTAGCTTTGCCTGAGGATGCCATCTGCCAGGATAGCGCCAAAAGCAGCAGGCCGTTTAAAGCGGCCTGTTTTTTTTATGGAGGAACGTGATGTGCCTAAGTCGTTAACGGGAAAAGTGACCCGAAGTGAAGTTGCGAAAGCGGCAGGCACCTCAGTGGCAGTTGTCAGTTATGTCATTAATAACGGGCCTCGTCCGGTCGCCGAGGCGACCCGTCAGCGGGTACTGGAGGCGATTAAAGCGACCGGTTACCGGCCAAATGCGGCAGCACGCGCACTTGCTTCCGGTAACACCAAAACCTTCGGACTGGTGGTGCCCAACATCGGCAATCCTTTTGTGGCGTCAATGGCGCACGTGTTGTTGCAGGAGTCGATGAATCACGGCCACGTCATGCTGCTGGGTGATGCAGGTGATGACCGTAAGCGCGAACTGGAATTAATTCAGGGATTGCTGAATCGGCAGGTCGATGGACTCTTTTACAACAGCGTCGATCGCCATCCTTACATTGACCTGATTAAAGCCAGCGGTACGCCACTGGTCATGCTGGAGCGGGTTGAGCCTCAGCCGGGCGTTAACATGCTGCGGGTCAATGAGCGTCAGGCCGCCTGGCAGGTGACGGCACATCTGTTGAGTCACGGTTATCAGCAGGTCGGCATAATCAGCGGCCCGGTCGATATGCTTAACGCGCAGGATCGTATTCAGGGCTGGCGTGATGCCATGCAGGATCGCGGTCTGCCGATTGATGAATCGCTGATGTTTCCCGCCAGCTACACCCCACAGGGCGGATACGCTGCGGCACAAAGCATGATCGCCCGGGGTCGTGTGCCTCGTGCGCTGTTTACCAGCAACGAAGGTCAGGCGATTGGTGCGCTTCGCGCCTTTTCCGAACATCAGATTCGTGTGCCGCAGGATGTGGCGCTGGTCTGTTTTAACGGTACCAATCACTCGTCGTTTCACGTCCCGACATTAACGACCGTGCGCCAGCCACTGCGTGAGATGGCTCGCTCTGCGATTCATATGCTGAAAGAGGGACAGAGCGAAGCGCAATTAAAGGAGTTTCCACACTACCTTGAAATCGGTGAATCCTGCGGCTGTAAGCCGCAAAGCCAGAGTTAGCCTATAAAAATATGAAAAGAATTATTATTGACTGCGATCCCGGCAACGGTATCGCGGGTGCCAACACCGATGATGGGCTGGCGATTGCGCTGGCCTTAGCTTCACCTGCACTGTCGCTGGAATTGATCACCACCGTGGCCGGTAACACGCCATGTGAAGTCGGCGCGCGCGTCGCCAAAGATCTGATCGTGCGGCTGGGATTATCTATCCCGGTAATCCAGGGTGCGACGCAGGCGCTACAGGAAGATCCTGCTCCGTGGCGCGAGACGCTGGATAACCGGGTCAATCAGCTTGCGCTGGGTGAGATGTGGCAGGGCGTGCGTCAGCCAGCGGATGTCGCGGCGGATGCGTTTGATGCTGCTGACGCTATCGGCAAACTGATTTGTGACAATCCGGGCGAGATTACCCTGGTGGCGATTGGTCCGCTGACGAATGTGGCGCTGGCAATGCAGCGCTATCCCGCTATGGCCGACGCTGTGGCGGAAATTGTCATCATGGGCGGCGTGTTTACGCTGGATGATTATATCAAAGACACCAATTTTGGCCTGGATCCGGAAGCGGCACATCAGGTGCTGCACAGTGGTGCAGCAGTAACGCTGGTTCCGATGGATGTCACCACGCAGACGCTGCTGACCCAGCAGGATTTGACCCGCCTTACCGCCGTCGATCATCCGCTGACCGAATTTGTGCGCGACACGCTGCGTCCGTGGATCGACTATTCGATGGCGACCCGGCAACTGGCGGGATGCTGGATTCACGATGCGCTGGTGGTCGCCTGGTTGCTGAATCAGCGGGTCGCGTCAGGCATCGATTACCGGGTAGATATAGAACTGCGTCCCGGTGCGACGCGCGGCAAAAGCTGGCGTTATCGTCAGCCCCTTCGGCTCACTGTCGGTGTGCCTGAGCAGTGCGGCGCATCGGTGCATGTGCTGCATCGTGTCGATAACAAGCTGCTGTTGTCGATTATTGAACAGGCATTTAAGCGCCTGAAATCCTGATGTCGTGGGCGATTAACTCGCCCGCTTGCTGGCTGCGGCGGATCGGTTTCCAGAAGGGCGCTGTGGCCATCAAACGCTGACGTTATCCGTCAGTTTATCAGCAGCATCAGGGCGCGGGCAGAAGGTGCAGGGCTTGTGTGAGCTGATACCCGGCATTACATCGCTTCGCACACGTCGATCCAGCGGGCGTTAGTCAGTTCAGCCATCAGCTGTGGGGTAATGCGGACGGCGCTGTGGATAGCGCCGGCGGCGGGCAGGACTTCCTCGAAACTGCGAAGTGAGACATCACAGTAAACGGTCAGCGGATTCTCAAGACCGAAAGGACAGACGCCGCCCACCGGGTGGCCGGTCCAGTTAATCACCTCGTCCACGCTCAGCATTCGTGCTTTCGCCCCCAGCGCCGCTTTCAGCTTGCGATTATCCAGCCGGGCATCGCCTCGTGTCACAATCAGCACCACGTCGTTTTTTACTTTCAGTGACAGGGTCTTGGCAATCTCTCCTGGCGTCACGCCATGGGCGCGGGCAGCCATCCCGACCGTCGCAGTGCTTTCGGCCAGTTCAATAATTTCAATTTCAGGGGCGTGTTCGGCGAAGAACTGGCGCACGGACTCCAGGCTCATCTTTATCTCCAGGCTGATCGAAGGCGTAAAAATTGCCACAAGCCTCAGTGCCTGTAAACGAGATAAACGGAGAATTCAGCGTAATTAAGTCTGTTTAGCTGCCGCTCAGGGTGCAGTTGCCGCATTGTTCGACATCGGGAATGCGATAACGCTGGCAGCAGCTGCGACGGACCAGTTCACCATTACGTGGGATCATGGTGCGGTAGAGCGGATTTTCGCTGCCATCCAGCAGCCGCTGGTTGAAGAACAGCGCCTGCTCCAGTTGCAGCACCAGCGACTCATCGATCTGGCTTTTCAGCTCACCCAGGAACCACTGGAATGAGTAGCCCATATTGTTCCAGATGAGTCGGGCGTTGATATCACCATGCTGCGTAATACCATTGACCACCGGAATCAGATGCTGCTGAATCAGCCGATCGATACGCTGCTGAGGGTTAAGGTAGCGCGCTTCTTCATCCTCCTGCACATCGATCCAGAAAGTGGCCGGATGACCATTCTCATGAAAACCGACGCGGATATGCTCTGGCGAGCAGTCCAGTGCACGTGACTCCTGCAATAACGCCATGGTCAGTGTTGGCAGCAGCAGGCCAAAATACCATTGCGCCCAGAGTGACAGCACCGGTTTCGCTTCACGAACTGCATCAGGATGATCGCGATAGAGATAATCGCTGTAGCGCTGGATAATTGGGGTAAAGGACTCTGATTGTGACCAGGCGGCGAGGGTCAGCGTGTCGCGCGGAGCAGGCTGGCTGAGCTTCGTCGATTCAAGCAGATAGCTGCGCTGTTGTTGCAGCCGTTCATGCAGACTTTCCGCCAGTGGACGGTCATTCTGCCGGAAGATCATCGACTGAGCGTTAAAACGCTGTTCCTGAGCTGAAACGGTTGCCATGACGACTCGCGAAAAGTGTAGATAAGAAAGCAAATGATAATCGTTATTGATTAACTCTACAAGTCGTGTAAAAAATCGTCGTTGCGGGTGGGACAACGGTGGGGTTAAGGTCAGTTATCCGATCGGGCAGAGCAGCAGAGAGCCGGGCATATTGAGTCAAAGCCTCAGTGATTACCGATAGCGTTACGTTTAATTATGCATGTTCACTGGCGGCGTGATGCTGTTTTCGGGGTAAATCTTCCCAGGCGAGAATGGTATTCCGGCCCTGATTTTTAGCCACATATAATGCGCTGTCAGCATTGGCGACCGCCAGGTCAAATTCATTATCATAAATAGGCGCGATGCCGGCACTGATGGTGACATGGGTTGAAACGGTTTCATTGAAAAGATGAGGAATTTCTAAATCCAGCACGTACTGACGGATTCGCTCTGCCAGTTTCATGGCGATGGAGCCGTTCACATTGGTCATCAATACCAGAAACTCTTCGCCGCCATAGCGGGTAACAACATCGCGTGAACGCACCGCATCACGAATCGCGACAGAGACCCGCGCCAGCGCCTGATCGCCCATCGCATGCCCGTAATTGTCGTTATAAGACTTAAAGTGATCGATATCCAGCAGCAGTACATAGTGGCTGCCAGCATGGTTTTCCAGAATATTATCCAGCCGGTTCTTAAGACCACGACGGTTATAAAGCCCGGTCAGCGGGTCGAGCATGCTGAGGTCGCTGAATGTCTCTTTCTCTTCGTAGAGCTGATGCATCAGGCGCAGAGTAAAGTTGTCGGCACGGCGGCGCATCAGATGCTGTAGTGAGAAACCAATCAGCGGCAGCGTAATGGTCAGCAGGATCAGCGGCAGGTGCTGTGCATTGTCGAGCAGCAATACGGTGAGCACCGGTGGCGTGACATGCAGACAAAAAGCCCCCAGATAATCGCTCAGGGCGATGGCACTGATAAATAACACACTGATCAAACTGATAATAAGAAAGCCACCATCAAAATAGAACACCTGATGAAAGCGATAATTAATATGCCAGGCCCAGAGCATTCCCAGCAGCAGCGCCACAGGATTTAACAGAGGAAGTTTTACTTTAGGCCATATTAAAAGGGAAATTAACATAATGCCGCTAAAGGCCGCGACACTAATTACCGGCAGGGTCGTCTCACTTTTCTCACTGCTCATTATTGGCAGCAGATGAAATAGCGAAACGGCGATATTCAGAAACAGGAAAAGCATCACTGAAAGCCGGTATTTACTCTGCTTCAGCTCTTCATAGGATTGTAATTTCATTATAAGTACTCGTGACGACCCTGAAATACCAAAGCGCACGCCGGCAAAATCAGGTTCTGCCAGACAATGAGCAAATTATTGCTGTTGCTGTTATTAAAGGTGTTATCGGCCGCAATCTAGCATTTTCCAACTGGTCTGTCATCTTCGTTGCCGGGCGTGACAAAAACAGGCTGCAGTGCAGGCAAAACTGTCATATGATAATGGGAATGCTTATCATTTGAGGTTTGTGTCATGGGGATAGCGATTATCGCGGCCTGCGGCCTGTGGGGAGTCAGTTGGGCACTGGGTAAAAAGCTGGATAGTGCGTGGGGCGTGTTGCTGCCGTGCATTGCGCTGCCGCTGTTCGCCTTATGGGAACCGAGCTTCAGCCAGTGGCGGATGGTGATGACGGTTGCGCTGCTGCTGACTGTCGTGATGCTGTTTAACCAGCGGCTGCGTCACTATCTGCTGCTGCCATCCTGTCTGGCGTTAGCGGGCGGACTGGCGGCTGTCTCTGTGAATTTTCATCTGAATTAACATAAGCGGAGTGGGTAAAACAGGCGTACAGGGTAAAGCGGCTGGAAAAGGTAAAGCGACCGGAAAACAGAACAACTGGAAAAGGTAAAACGAGCAGGGGATAAAGCGAAACCGCAGGGGAAAAGAAGAGATGAGCGGGAAAGGCCTGAAGATGACAACGTTGGTGCGAAGAGAGGGACTTGAACCCTCACGTCCGTTAAGACACTAACACCTGAAGCTAGCGCGTCTACCAATTCCGCCACCTTCGCATCGAGTTGTCTGTTCATATCACCGCAATGGTGCGAAGAGAGGGACTTGAACCCTCACGTCCGTTAAGACACTAACACCTGAAGCTAGCGCGTCTACCAATTCCGCCACCTTCGCGCAGTGCTCGCGATATGAAACTTGTGATTTTGGTGCGAAGAGAGGGACTTGAACCCTCACGTCCGTTAGGACACTAACACCTGAAGCTAGCGCGTCTACCAATTCCGCCACCTTCGCATACCCGTAACACCTTGAGAATGTTACAACCACGGAGGCGCATTCTAGAGATTTTACTCTTTGCGTCAACAACTATTTCGTCGGGCTGAAACGATCGCTGTAAAAAGCAACGTTTTCAGCCCGGCAAAGCAGTTAACGGCAGGAAAAACCCTTAGCGCGTTTTGGCACCGCGACCATAGACGGCACGGTAAACTTTGAAGCGGCCGGTTTGCGCGATGACTTCGTGACTGCCGAAGGCTTCATCCAGCGCCTGCGGGTAGGGCAGGAAGGTGTTGGCAACGATACGCAGCTCGCCGCCGGTATTCAGGTGCTTCACCGCACCACGAATGAGCGCCTGTGCGGCGTCGAGGCTGGTCTGAGTGCCTTCATGGAAGGGCGGATTAGAGATAATCATGTCGAAACGACCGGTTACGTCAGAGAAGACGTTGCTGGCGAAGACTTCGCCCTCGATGCCATTGGCGGCCAGCGTCGCTTTACTCGCTTCAATCGCCGCTGCGTGCACGTCACACAGCCACAGACGCACTTTAGGCGAACGGGCAGGCAGCGAGGCGGCAATCACGCCCGCGCCACAGCCCATATCCAGCACTTTACCTTTGGTGTGCGGGGTAAAGGTCGACAGCAGCAGTGCGCTGCCGCTATCCAGACCGTCACGGCTGAAGACGCCAGGCAGGGTATGAATCGTCAGACCATCAAGCTGATACTGGTGACCAAAGGTGCTGGCATCGAATTCAGGCTGTTTGTCGAGGCGACCGTGGTAGAGACCACAGCGACGCGCGCTGTCGATCTTCTCAAGCTTCACCCACGACTCCATCATGCCTTCGGCGCTGCGCACGCCGCTGCGGTTTTCACCGACCACGAATACGTCGCAGCCCACCGGCAGCAGCGACAGCAGGTTCTGCAGCTGGAACTGCACTTCCGGCTTATTTTTGGTCCAGAAGTAGACAAGGGTATCGCAGCCCTGCACATCTTCGGCCTGCGCAACCATTCCGTAACGCGCCTGCTCGCCCATACGGCGGCTCAGGTTTTGCCAGTGATGATATTGCTGGGTGTGAACGCGCGATGAGGCGGTTTCCAGCTGAGCGGGCAGGTCATCCTGCAGATCGCCAGCAAATAAAACATGGCGGGCGGTAAATTCATCACTGTGGCGCAGAATGACTTCGCTGGCCGGGGTAAAAGCAGACATGTAGGGCTCCTGTAAGATCTGAGCGGGGATTATAGTGGTTTGTTGGCGCATGTTCGATGGGTTTGCTAGCATAGCGTCGCATTCAGGCAGCAGAACAGGTAACACCATGACGTCCAGGCGCGACTGGCTTTTACAGCAAATGGGGATTACGCAGTACCAACTGCGCCGCCCGCGCGTGCTTCAGGGCGAAATTGCCGTCACGCTGGCACCGGACACGCAGTTAATTATTGTCGCTGACGCGCCCCCCGGTTTGCATGAACCGCTGATGCGCGATGTGCTGCATGCCCTCAATCTGCAACCCGCTCAGGTAATGACCGTGACACCGGATCAGCTGCAAATGCTGCCGGAAACGCTGAACTGCGCGGGCTGGCTGCTCGGCGTAGAGAGCGAACAGACTTTCAATGGCGTGGCATTAACCAGCGCCTCTTTCAATGAACTGATCAGCAGCGGCGTCGCCAAACGCGCGCTCTGGCAACAGATGTGTAACCATGACAGCCATCTCTTTACTCACCCCTGACGATCTGGCGCAGGCCTTCGCCATTGAGTGTCGTAGTCACGCGTTTCCCTGGAGTGAAAAGACGTTTGCCAGCAATCAGGGCGAGCGCTTTATCAATTTACGTCTCGACGTTGACGGCAAAATGGCCGCCTTTGCGATTACGCAGGTGGTACTGGACGAAGCCTCGCTGTTTAACATCGCGGTCGATCCCGCTTTTCAGCGCCGGGGATTGGGCCGCCAGCTGTTGCAGCATCTGATCGATGAATTGATCAAACGCGACGTGCTGACGCTGTGGCTGGAAGTGCGGGCTTCGAACCTGCCCGCTATCGCGCTCTATGAGCAGCTTGGATTCAATCAGGTCAGTCGTCGCCACAACTATTATCCCACCGCCAGCGGCCGTGAAGATGCCATTCTCATGGCACTGACGCCGTAGCGGTGTTAAGGAGCTTTAATGATTGATAACTGGGATTGCATCCTGTTTGATGCCGACGATACCCTTTTTCATTTCGACGCCTATGCCGGTTTGCAGCGCCTGTTCGCCGGTTATGACGTGCAGTTCACCGACCAGGATTACAGCGATTATCAGGCGATAAACAAGCCGCTGTGGGTCGATTATCAGAACGGTGCTATCTCCGCGTTACAGCTGCAGACTCAGCGTTTCAACCACTGGAGCGAAAAGCTCAGCGTTGCGCCGGAGATCCTCAACAGCGGCTTTCTCAGCGCAATGGGAGAGATCTGTACGCCGCTGCCGGGCGCGGTCAGCCTGATGAACCAGCTGCATGGCCGGGTGAAAATGGGCATCATCACCAACGGCTTTACTGCGCTGCAGCAGACGCGCCTGGAGCGCACCGGTTTTCGCGATTACTTCTCGGCGCTGGTAATCTCCGAGCAGGTCGGCCAGCCAAAACCGGCGCCAGAGATTTTTGATTACGCACTGAATCTGATGGGCAACCCGGATCGTGAGCGGGTGCTGATGGTGGGTGATACGCCAGAGTCAGACATTCTGGGCGGCATGAATGCCGGCATTAAAACCTGCTGGCTCGATCATGGCACCCGGCCGCTGCCGGAACATATTAAGCCCACCTGGCAGGTCAAATCGCTGGGTGAGCTGGAAGCGCTGCTCATCGGCTGACGGAAGACGCCTCGCAAATCAGCATCTTTCCCATAAAAAAGGCCAGCACAGCGGTAATGTCAGTCAGTTAAGCGACAGGTGATAACGCAGTCTGGTGCCGGGCAGGGGCTGGCGGTCCTCGCG
>NZ_SBFD01000018.1:0-28190 GCF_014156615.1 Pantoea pleuroti
GCGCTTCGCAATCCGCGAAGGTGGCCGTACCGTTGGCGCGGGTGTTGTTGCTAAAGTTATCGCTTAATTGTGATATCTGCTGTGGCCGTGTAAATGGCCACTGCAACACAGTAAAAAGAGCACTCCGGTGCTCTTTTTTTTGCTCTGAAAACGCCATAACCCTGCAAAGGGTGGGTTTGAAATAAAAACGATTCGCATTTACACTGTGTACAGAAAATGTACCCGAGTGAAGAATCAATGTACGTCTGCCTGTGTAATGCCATCAGTGATAAAACCCTTCGTGAAGTCGTGCGTCGCTATCAGCCCAAATCTATTCAGCAACTGCGCCAGCTTGTGCCGGTCGGCAAGCAATGCGGCAAATGCATTCGTGCTGCGCGTGAAATTATGGATGAAGAGATGCAGCATGCACCACTCTACAAAGAGATAGCCTGACCGACGAGCGGTGCGTGAATACCCACAATATTTGTCGCGTTTTTTTGACTTCTTTTTAACCGCATCTACGCTCTAATAAACCAGACGCGGAGGGTTAACAATGAAGGGCGATATCAAAGTTATCAGTCATCTCAACAAACTGCTTGGAAATGAACTGGTTGCTATCAATCAGTACTTTCTTCATGCGCGCATGTTCAAAAACTGGGGTCTGACGCGCCTCAATGATGTGGAATACCATGAATCAATCGATGAGATGAAACATGCCGATAAATATATTGAGCGTATTCTTTTCCTGGAAGGGATCCCAAACCTTCAGGATCTGGGACGGCTCCGTATCGGTGAAGATGTTGAGGAGATGCTGAGTTCAGACCTGAATCTGGAGCTGGAGGGTGCGAAAGACCTTCGTGAAGCCATCTCCTATGCTGACAAAGTGCATGACTATGTCAGCCGTGACATGATGATTGAAATCCTGGCTGATGAGGAACATCACATTGACTGGATCGAGACGGAACTTGAGTTAATCCAGAAGATGGGCATCCAGAACTATCTGCAGGCTCAAATCAAACAAGAGTGAATCGGGTCTGCAGCACTATCGTTACCCAGCCCGCAATGGCCAGGAAAGGGCCAAACGGCAGCGGGCTGTCCCCCTGAATAAAATCCCGCAGTTGCAGCATCACGATCGACGTCAGCGCCATAACGGTGGCACCCAGCGCAATCCAGGGTAATGTCTGCCAGCCACAGCAGGCACCTAACGCTGCGAAGAGCTTGATATCGCCATAGCCTAACCCTTCGTATCCCCGCATCTGCCGATAGCTCCACGCGAGCAGCCACAACGCACAGTAGCCCGCCAGAGCACCCCATATCGCCGTTGTTTCGGTTCCGGACAGCGTGGCATGAAGTAATCCGGACCAGAGCAGCAGATAATTGAGCGGATCAGGTATACAGAAGTGGCGGCGATCGATGGCAGCCACGAGCAGCAAGAGGCCGGAGGCAGTAATAATAAAAATAGCTTCCGCAGAGTGATCAAAGCTCTGCAGCACCAGCAGGCACAGAATGGCGAACAGCCATTCAATGACAACGCTTTCTGCGCCGAACGCGCGATGACAGAAGCGACACCGTCCTTTTAAGCCTGGCCAGCTTATTAACGGCAGCGCATCGCGCCACAGCAGGCGCTGCTGGCAATGATTACAGTGCGAACCCGGAAAGCAGAGTAGGGCAAACCATTGAGCAGGTGAGAGGGCGGGGGTGAAGCGCTGGCAGGTCAGCGAAAGAAAGCTTCCCAATGCACCGCCGCCTGCGAGTGCAGCAATGTGAGTTATCAGAGTGGGCAACATGTTTATGCTCCGGACGAAAGGTTAGATGCACTCTCGTCGGCAATGGGTTCTGTGTCATCTGTGGATTAAGAACAGCGGAAACAGACTCACAACTGCATAACTGATTTATCAGCGATACGGCAGTGCAATGCGACGCACGCCTCACGAACCGGCCACAATTTAATGGGTAAAACCTCAACACGGGTTGCTTCCTGAACAGATTTACGTATAATGCGCGGGCCTGCAGATATTGCAGGCGCGATTCGAGCAGAATCGCAGACGGCTGAAATTTAGGCCGCCTGACAATACTCCCAATTGTGGAGTTATATGCTGAACGATTACACTCTCCCATCAATCGTAATGGGCTCGAGTAGTAATTTTTTTCGTCTATAAAAAGTTTGGAGCTCTGGTCTCATGCAGAACCAAAGAATCCGTATCCGTCTTAAAGCGTTTGATCATCGTCTGATCGATCAATCAACCGCGGAAATCGTTGAGACCGCCAAGCGCACTGGTGCGCAGGTTCGTGGTCCAATCCCGCTGCCAACCCGCAAAGAGCGTTTTACTGTTCTGATCTCTCCGCACGTTAACAAAGATGCGCGTGATCAGTACGAAATCCGCACTCACAAGCGTCTGGTAGACATCGTTGAGCCAACTGAAAAAACCGTTGATGCTCTGATGCGTCTGGATCTGGCTGCCGGTGTTGACGTGCAGATCAGCCTGGGTTAATCAGGTCATCGAGCGATTGAGAGGTTGAAACAATGATTGGTTTAGTCGGTAAAAAAGTGGGCATGACCCGCATCTTCACTGAAGATGGCGTTTCTATCCCCGTCACCGTAATCGAAGTTGAAGCGAACCGCGTTACTCAGGTCAAAGGCCTGGAAAACGATGGTTACCAGGCAATTCAGGTTACCACCGGTGCTAAAAAAGCAAACCGTGTGACCAAACCTGAAGCTGGTCATTTTGCTAAAGCTGGCGTTGAAGCTGGCCGTGGCCTGTGGGAATTCCGCACCGCTGAAGGTGAAGAATACTCTGTAGGTCAGAGCATCAGCGTTGAGATTTTCGCTGAAGTTAAGAAAGTTGACGTAACCGGTACCTCTAAAGGTAAAGGTTTCGCCGGTACCGTTAAGCGCTGGAACTTCCGTACCCAGGACGCTACTCACGGTAACTCCTTGTCTCACCGCGTTCCGGGTTCTATCGGTCAGAACCAGACTCCGGGCAAAGTGTTCAAAGGCAAGAAAATGGCAGGTCAGCTGGGTAATGAGCGCGTAACCGTTCAGAGTCTGGACGTAGTACGTGTTGACGCTGAGCGCAACCTGCTGCTGGTTAAAGGTGCAGTTCCCGGTGCTACCGGTAGCGACCTGATCGTTAAACCAGCTGTGAAGGCGTAAGGGGATAGCAATGGAATTAGTATTGAAAGACGCGCAGAGCGCGCTGACTGTTTCCGAAACTACCTTCGGTCGTGATTTCAACGAAGCGCTGGTTCACCAGGTTGTTGTTGCTTACGCATCTGGCGCCCGCCAGGGTACTCGTGCGCAGAAAACTCGCGCCGAAGTAACCGGTTCAGGCAAAAAGCCATGGCGTCAAAAAGGCACCGGCCGTGCGCGTGCAGGTTCTGTAAAGAGCCCAATCTGGCGTTCAGGTGGTGTGACCTTTGCTGCGAAGCCGCAGGACCACAGTCAAAAAGTTAACAAAAAGATGTACCGCGGCGCGCTGAAAAGCATCCTGTCCGAACTGGTACGTCAAGATCGTCTGATCGTTGTCGAATCATTTGCTGTAGAAGCACCGAAAACCAAGCTGCTGGTACAGAAACTGAAAGACATGGCTCTGGAAGACGTGCTGATCATCACCGGTGAACTGGATGAGAATCTGTTCCTGGCTGCGCGCAACCTGTACAAGGTTGACGTACGTGATGCATCCGGTATCGACCCAGTTAGCCTGATCGCCTTCGACAAAGTCGTTATGACTGCTGATGCAGTTAAGCAAGTTGAGGAGATGCTGGCATGATCCGTGAAGAACGTCTGCTGAAAGTACTGCGCGCGCCGCACGTATCTGAAAAAGCATCTAGCGCGATGGAAAAAACCAATACCATCGTTCTCAAAGTTGCTAATGACGCGACCAAAGCAGAGATCGTTGCTGCTGTTGAGAAACTGTTCGAAGTAGAAGTTAAAGACGTAAACACCCTGGTAGTTAAGGGCAAAGTTAAGCGTCAAGGACAGCGTATCGGTCGTCGTAGCGACTGGAAAAAAGCTTACGTCACCCTGAAAGAAGGCCAGAATCTGGACTTCGCTGGCGGCGCTGAGTAAGTCGGAGGAGAAAGACAATGGCAGTTGTTAAATGTAAACCGACATCTCCGGGTCGTCGCCATGTAGTTAAAGTGGTAAACGCGGAGCTGCACAAGGGCAAACCATTTGCCCCGCTGGTAGAAAAAAACAGCAAATCCGGTGGCCGTAACAACAATGGTCGTATCACTACCCGTCATATCGGTGGTGGTCACAAGCAGGCTTATCGTATTGTTGACTTCAAACGCAACAAAGACGGTATCCCGGCAGTTGTTGAACGTCTTGAGTACGATCCGAACCGCTCTGCGAACATCGCACTGGTTCTGTACAAAGACGGCGAGCGCCGTTACATCCTGGCCCCTAAAGGCCTGAAAGCCGGCGACCAGATTCAATCTGGCGTTGATGCTGCGATTAAAGCAGGTAACACTCTGCCGATGCGTAACATCCCGGTGGGTTCAACCGTGCATAACGTAGAAATGAAACCAGGCAAAGGCGGTCAGATTGCTCGCTCAGCCGGTGCTTACGTGCAGATCGTTGCGCGTGAAGGTTCTTACGTTACCCTGCGTCTGCGTTCAGGTGAAATGCGTAAAGTCGAGTCTGACTGCCGCGCAACACTGGGCGAAGTCGGCAACGCTGAGCATATGCTGCGCGTTCTGGGTAAAGCTGGTGCAGCCCGTTGGCGTGGTGTTCGTCCTACCGTTCGTGGTACCGCGATGAACCCAGTTGATCACCCGCACGGTGGTGGTGAAGGTCGTAACTTTGGTAAGCACCCGGTAACTCCGTGGGGCGTTCAGACCAAAGGTAAGAAGACCCGTAGCAACAAGCGTACCGATAAGTTTATCGTACGTCGCCGTAGCAAATAATATTAGAGGATAAGCCATGCCACGTTCTCTCAAGAAAGGTCCTTTTATTGACCTGCACTTGCTGAAGAAGGTAGAGAAAGCGGTGGAAAGCGGTGACAAGAAGCCTTTGCGCACTTGGTCCCGTCGTTCAACGATCTTTCCTAACATGATCGGTTTGACCATCGCTGTCCATAATGGTCGTCAGCACGTTCCTGTCTTTGTTTCCGACGAAATGGTTGGTCACAAACTGGGTGAATTCGCGCCGACACGTACTTATCGCGGTCACGCGGCTGATAAAAAAGCCAAGAAGAAATAAGTAGGAGGAAGAGATGGAAACTTTAGCTCAACATCGCCACGCTCGTTCTTCTGCTCAGAAGGTTCGCCTTGTTGCTGACCTGATTCGCGGTAAGAAAGTGTCGCAGGCACTGGACATTTTGACCTACACCAATAAGAAAGCGGCTGTACTGGTCAAAAAAGTTCTGGAATCTGCCATTGCTAACGCCGAACACAACGATGGCGCTGATATCGACGATCTGAAAATCACGAAAATTTTCGTTGATGAAGGTCCGACCATGAAACGCATTATGCCGCGTGCCAAAGGTCGTGCAGATCGCATCCTGAAGCGCACCAGCCACATTACTGTGGTTGTGTCCGATCGCTGAGACTCTGGAGACTAGCAATGGGTCAGAAAGTACATCCTAATGGTATTCGCCTGGGTATTGTAAAACCATGGAACTCTACCTGGTTTGCGAACACCAAAGAATTCGCTGACAACCTGGACAGCGATTTTAAAGTACGTCAGTTTTTGACTAAAGAACTGGCTAAAGCATCTGTCTCTCGTATCGTTATCGAGCGTCCAGCGAAGAGCATCCGTGTGACTATTCACACCGCTCGTCCGGGCATCGTTATCGGTAAGAAAGGCGAAGATGTAGAAAAACTGCGCACGGTCGTCGCGAATATCGCTGGCGTTCCTGCACAGATTAATATCGCCGAAGTCCGCAAGCCGGAACTGGACGCGAAACTGGTAGCTGACAGCATCACTTCACAGCTGGAGCGTCGTGTGATGTTCCGTCGTGCTATGAAGCGTGCAGTTCAGAACGCCATGCGTCTTGGCGCGAAGGGTATTAAAGTCGAAGTTAGCGGCCGTCTGGGTGGCGCCGAGATCGCACGTACCGAATGGTATCGTGAAGGTCGCGTGCCATTGCACACACTGCGTGCTGACATTGACTACAACACCTCTGAAGCGCACACCACTTATGGTGTAATCGGCGTTAAGGTATGGATCTTCAAAGGTGAGATCCTGGGTGGTATGGCTGCTGTTGAACAACCGGAACCGGCTGCTCAACCTAAAAAGCAGCAGCGTAAAGGCCGTAAGTAAGGAGAGTCGCTGATGTTACAACCAAAGCGTACGAAATTCCGTAAAGTGCACAAAGGCCGTAACCGCGGTCTGGCTGCGGGTACGGATGTCAGCTTCGGTACTTTCGGTCTGAAAGCTGTTGGCCGTGGTCGTCTGACTGCTCGTCAGATCGAAGCAGCACGTCGTGCTATGACCCGTGCAGTTAAGCGTCAAGGTAAGATCTGGATCCGAGTATTCCCGGACAAACCGATCACCGAGAAGCCGCTGGAAGTGCGTATGGGTAAAGGTAAGGGTAACGTAGAGTATTGGGTTGCCCTGATCCAGCCTGGTAAAGTCCTGTATGAAATGGACGGCGTACCAGAAGAGCTGGCCCGTGAAGCATTCAAGCTGGCAGCAGCAAAACTGCCTATCAAAACCACCTTTGTAACTAAGACGGTGATGTAATGAAAGCAACTGAGCTGCGTGAAAAAAGCGTTGAAGAGCTGAACACTGAGCTGCTTAATCTGCTGCGTGAGCAATTTAACCTGCGCATGCAGGCAGCATCTGGCCAACTGCAGCAGACTCATCTGCTGAAACAGGTTCGCCGTGATGTTGCACGCGTTAAGACTTTACTGACTGAGAAGGCGGGTTCGTAATGACCGATAAAATCCGTACTCTGCAGGGTCGTGTAGTAAGTGACAAAATGCAGAAATCTGCAGTTGTTGCTATCGAACGTTTCGTGAAACACCCGATCTACGGCAAATTCATTAAACGTACGACCAAGCTGCACATCCATGACGAGAACAATGAATGTGGAATTGGTGACGTGGTAGAAATCCGCGAATGCCGTCCACTGTCCAAGACTAAATCCTGGACCCTGGTTCGCGTAATCGAGAAAGCTGTTCTGTAATAAGAATCGCTTTTTCTGAGGAAACCCTCTGCTTCGGCAGGGGGTTTTTTTTTGCCTGCAATTCGGGCTTGATCCATTTGTGCCTGTGGCAATGCGGATTTGATGGCGCTCACAAATTCAGGGGTTTGCAGGGATTAAGCTGCCTCTCCTCAGGCGACGCGGCCTGAAAGCGCCAGGCTATAAAAGCCGGGGTTATCATAATTGTACAAGGAAATGTGCCGTGAAAATGGAGAGTCATGACCGCTTACGCCGGTCACTGTTAAAATTGCCACTGTTAGCTGCGTTACCTGCGATTAGCTCTGCCAAAAGCTTGCCGCTATTATCGGGTAACACACAACTACTACCCACAGGCAATAGCATGGAACGAACTCTGTTACTGAAGAATGCTGAATGTGTGGTCTGCATGGATGCCGACCGTCGGGAAATACGTAATGCTTCTGTTCTGATAAAAGGAAATAAAATCGTTGCAGTCGGGGAAGCACGCTCGTTACCCGATAGCGCGGATGAGATCATCGATCTGCGAGGACACATTGTCATCCCTGGCCTGATCAATACGCATCACCACATGTATCAGAGCCTGACCCGCGCTATTCCTGCAGTGCAAAACGGCGAGCTTTTTAACTGGCTGACCCACCTCTATCCACTGTGGCAGAATCTGACGCCTGAGATGATTCATATCTCAACACAGATCTCCATGGCCGAGTTAATGCTCTCCGGCTGCACCACCACCAGTGACCATCTCTACGTCTATCCCAATGGCTGTAAGCTTGACGACAGTATTGAGGCTGCAGCCCTGATGGGCATGCGTTTCCATGCGAGCCGGGGCAGCATGAGCGTCGGTAAGTCCCTGGGTGGCTTACCACCCGATGCACTGGTAGAGGATGAAGCCGCCATTCTTAAAGATACGCAGCGAGTGATTGAGCGCTACCATGATGGCAGCCACGGTTCGATGTTACGCATCGTGGTTGCACCATGTTCGCCGTTTTCAGTCAGCCGTGAGCTGATGAAGCAATCCGCAGCGATGGCACGCAGCTTCAATGTATCAATGCACACCCATCTGGCGGAGAACGACAGCGATATTCGTTATAGCCGTGAAAAATTCAATATGACGCCAGCACAGTATGTTGAAGACCTTGGCTGGGTAGGACCGGATGTCTGGCATGCTCACTGTGTCAAACTGGATCAGCATGGCATAGAACTCTTTGCACGTACCGGTACCGGCGTCGCGCATTGTCCCTGCTCGAACATGCGCCTCGGTTCCGGTATCGCGCCGATACGCCATATGTGTGATGCCGGCGTACACGTGGGTATGGGTGTGGATGGCTCAGCCTCCAATGACAGCTCAGACATGATGGCCGAGGTTCGTCAGGCGATGCTGCTGCAGCGCGTAGGCTTCGGCCCGGATGCGATGACGGCACGTCAGGCACTGGAACTGGCGACGCTGGGTGGAGCAAAGGTGCTTAACCGCGATGATGTGGGCACCATTGCGCCGGGCATGATGGCCGATCTGGCCATTTTTGACCTGAATCGAATTGGTCTTGCCGGGGCAGGGCACGATCCTGTCGCCGCCCTGGTGTTCTGTAATCCGGGACAGGTTGCCTATAGCATCATTAACGGAAAAGTCCGGGTACGGGACGGACAAGTGGCCGGAATTGAACTGCCAGCCGTGCTGCGTCAGCATAACCAACTGGCCAGGAAACTGGCTGGTTGAGTCAGAAGGGCACTTTATTTGGGAGGCGACGAAAAATAAGGCAGATTACATTTGCTACTGTTCGCACTATTCCCTAGAATACGCCCTCCCTGTCATCAGGGGAAATCAGCGGCTCGATTGAGAGCCGTTTATTTTTTCTACCCATCTGTGAGAACCGGTGTTACAATGCCGCGCCCTCAATTATGGGGCTTTCTAACGACCTGAGGTTTAGGTCCCGAAGTAGTAGTTGACATTAGCGGAGCACTAAAATGATCCAAGAACAGACTATGCTGAACGTCGCCGACAACTCCGGTGCACGTCGCGTAATGTGTATCAAGGTTCTGGGTGGCTCGCACCGTCGCTACGCAGGCGTCGGTGACATCATCAAAGTTACCATCAAGGAAGCAATTCCGCGTGGTAAAGTCAAAAAAGGTGATGTCCTGAAGGCGGTAGTGGTGCGCACCAGGAAGGGTGTTCGTCGCCCGGACGGTTCTGTCATTCGCTTCGATGGTAATGCATGCGTTATTCTGAACAATAACAGTGAGCAGCCTATCGGTACGCGTATTTTTGGGCCGGTAACTCGTGAACTTCGTACTGAAAAGTTCATGAAAATTATCTCTCTGGCACCAGAAGTACTCTAAGGAGCGAACAATGGCAGCTAAAATCCGTCGTAACGACGAAGTTATCGTGTTAACCGGTAAAGATAAAGGTAAGCGCGGTAAAGTTAAGAATGTCCTGTCTTCTGGTAAGGTCATCGTTGAAGGTATCAACCTGGTGAAGAAACATCAGAAGCCGGTTCCGGCTCTGAACCAACCAGGTGGCATCGTTGAAAAAGAAGCTGCTATTCAGGTTTCTAACGTTGCACTGTTCAACGCGGCAACTGGTAAGGCTGACCGTGTAGGCTTTAGATTCGAAGACGGCAAAAAAGTCCGTTTCTTCAAGTCTAACAGCGAAACTATCAAGTAATTTGGAGTAGTACGATGGCGAAACTGCATGATTACTACAAAGACGAAGTAGTCCAGAAACTCATGACAGAGTTTGGCTACAATTCTGTCATGCAAGTCCCTCGGGTCGAGAAGATCACCCTGAACATGGGTGTTGGTGAAGCGATCGCTGACAAGAAACTGCTGGATAATGCAGCAGCTGACCTGGCAGCAATCTCCGGTCAAAAACCGCTGGTCACCAAAGCACGCAAATCAGTTGCAGGCTTCAAAATCCGTCAGGGCTATCCGATCGGCTGTAAAGTAACTCTGCGTGGCGAGCGCATGTGGGAGTTCTTTGAGCGTCTGGTCACCATTGCTGTTCCACGTATCCGTGACTTCCGTGGCTTGTCCGCTAAGTCATTCGATGGTCGTGGCAACTACAGCATGGGTGTACGTGAGCAGATCATCTTCCCAGAAATCGACTACGACAAAGTCGATCGCGTTCGTGGTTTGGATATCACCATTACCACTACTGCGAAATCTGATGATGAAGGCCGTGCTCTGCTGGCTGCCTTTGACTTCCCGTTCCGTAAGTAAGGTAGGGTTACTTAATGGCTAAGCAATCTATGAAAGCACGCGAAGTTAAGCGTGCAAAATTAGCAGACAAATTCTTCGCTAAACGCGCTGAACTGAAAGCGATCATCTCTGATGTGAACGCTTCCGACGAAGATCGTTGGGATGCTGTTCTGAAGCTGCAGAGTCTGCCGCGTGATTCCAGCCCTTCGCGTCAGCGTAACCGCTGCCGTCAAACAGGTCGTCCGCACGGTTTCCTGCGGAAGTTTGGGTTGAGCCGTATCAAGGTCCGCGAAGCCGCCATGCGCGGTGAAATCCCGGGCCTGAAAAAGGCTAGCTGGTAATTGTCACCAATTGAATCACGGGAGTAACACAGATGAGCATGCAAGATCCGATCGCGGATATGCTGACCCGTATCCGTAACGGTCAGGCCGCAAACAAAGTTGCGGTCACCATGCCTTCCTCCAAGCTGAAATTGGCAATTGCCAACGTTCTGAAGGAAGAAGGATATATTGAAGATTTCAAAATCGAAGGCGACATCAAGCTGGAACTGGAACTTACTCTCAAGTATTTCCAGGGCAAAGCTGTTGTAGAAAGCATTCAGCGAGTAAGCCGTCCTGGTCTGCGCATCTATAAGAAAAAAGATGAGCTGCCAAAGGTAATGGCTGGTATGGGCATCGCTGTAGTTTCTACATCTAAAGGTGTCATGACTGATCGTGCAGCGCGCCAGGCAGGTCTTGGTGGCGAAATTATCTGCTACGTAGCGTAATCGGAGGATACATATGTCTCGTGTTGCTAAAGCACCTGTCGTTGTTCCTGCCGGCGTAGAGGTAAAACTCAACGGTCAGGTAATTTCGATTAAAGGTAAAAACGGCGAGCTGACTCGTACTATCAATGATGCTGTTGAAGTTAAGCATGCTGACAACGCTCTGACTTTCGCACCGCGCGAAGGTTTCGTTGACGGCTGGGCGCAGGCGGGTACTTCTCGCGCGCTGCTGAACGCAATGGTAATCGGTGTTACCGAAGGCTTCACTAAGAAGCTGCAGCTGGTTGGTGTAGGTTATCGTGCAGCCGTTAAAGGCGACGTGGTTAACCTGTCTCTGGGCTTTTCTCATCCAGTCGATCACCAGCTGCCCGCGGGTATCACTGCAGAATGTCCAACTCAGACTGAGATCGTGCTGAAAGGCGCTGATAAACAGCTGATTGGTCAGGTTGCAGCGGACTTGCGCGCCTACCGTCGTCCTGAGCCTTATAAAGGCAAGGGTGTCCGTTACGCCGACGAAGTCGTGCGTACCAAAGAGGCTAAGAAGAAGTAAGGTAACACTATGGATAAGAAATCTGCTCGTATCCGTCGTGCGACCCGTGCACGTCGCAAGCTCAAAGAGCTGGGTGCTACTCGCCTGGTGGTACATCGTACCCCGCGTCATATTTACGCACAGGTAATCGCCCCGAACGGTTCCGAAGTTCTGGTCGCTGCTTCTACTGTAGAAAAAGCTATCACTGAACAACTGAAGTATACCGGTAATAAAGAAGCCGCAGCTGCAGTAGGTAAAGCTATCGCAGAACGCGCAATCGAAAAAGGCATCACTGGTGTTTCTTTCGACCGTTCCGGTTTCCAATATCATGGTCGCGTCCAGGCACTGGCAGATGCTGCCCGTGAAGCTGGCCTTCAGTTCTAAGGTAGAGGTCTAAGATGGCACACATCGAGAAACAAGCTGGCGAACTGCAGGAAAAACTGATCGCGGTAAACCGTGTTTCTAAAACTGTTAAAGGTGGTCGTATCTTCTCCTTCACAGCACTGACTGTGGTAGGCGATGGTAATGGTCGCGTAGGTTTTGGTTACGGTAAAGCGCGTGAAGTTCCAGCAGCGATCCAGAAAGCGATGGAGAAAGCCCGTCGCAACATGGTTAACGTCGCGCTGACCAACGGCACCCTGCAGCACCCAGTTAAAGGTGCACACACGGGTTCCCGCGTGTTCATGCAGCCGGCTTCAGAAGGTACCGGTATTATTGCCGGTGGTGCAATGCGCGCCGTTCTGGAAGTCGCTGGAGTTCATAACGTACTGGCAAAAGCCTATGGTTCTACTAACCCGATTAACGTGGTTCGTGCAACTATCGACGGCCTGGGCAATATGAAATCTCCGGAAATGGTCGCTGCTAAGCGTGGTAAATCCGTTGAAGAAATTCTGGGGTAATCACGATGGCTAAGACTATTAAAATCACTCAAACCCGTAGTTCAATCGGCCGCTTGCCTAAGCATAAAGCCACTCTGGTTGGCCTGGGTCTGCGTCGTATTGGCCACACCGTTGAGCGTGAAGACACGCCTGCAGTACGCGGTATGGTTAACGCGGTTTCCTATATGGTTAAAGTGGAGGAGTAAGAGATGCGTTTAAATACTCTGTCTCCGGCCGAAGGGTCTAAGCACGCTACCAAGCGTCTGGGTCGTGGTATCGGTTCTGGCCTCGGAAAAACCGGCGGTCGTGGTCACAAAGGTCAGAACTCACGTTCTGGCGGTGGCGTACGTCGCGGTTTCGAAGGTGGTCAGATGCCTCTGTACCGTCGTCTGCCGAAGTTCGGTTTCACCTCTCGCAAAGCAATGATCACCACAGAGATTCGTCTGTCTGATCTGGCGAAAGTTGAAGGCGGTATCGTCGACCTGAACGCGCTGAAAGCAGCCAACATTGTCGGTGTTCAGATTGAATTCGTTAAAGTAATTCTGTCTGGTGAAGTTTCTACACCGGTAACGGTTCGCGGTCTGCGTGTCACCAAAGGTGCACGTGCTGCAATCGAAGCTGCTGGCGGTAAAATCGAGGAATAAGTAGCAGATGGCTAAACAACCGGGATTAGATTTTCAAAGTGCCAAGGGTGGCTTTGGTGAGCTGAAACGCAGACTGCTGTTTGTAATCGGCGCACTCATTGTCTTCCGTATTGGCTCTTTTATTCCAATCCCTGGTATTGATGCCACTGTACTTGCCAAACTGCTTGAGCAACAGCGTGGCACCATCATTGAAATGTTTAACATGTTCTCTGGTGGTGCTCTGAGCCGTGCTTCTATTTTCGCACTGGGCATCATGCCGTATATTTCGGCATCGATTATCATCCAGTTATTAACGGTGGTTCATCCAGCGTTAGCGGAAATTAAGAAAGAAGGGGAGGCTGGCCGTCGTAAGATTAGCCAGTACACCCGATACGGTACGTTGGTATTGGCCATATTTCAGTCGATCGGTATTGCTACCGGTCTGCCGAATATGCCAGGGATGCAAGGCCTGGTAATGAATCCAGGCTTTGCTTTCTACTTTACCGCTGTTGTGAGTCTGGTCTCAGGAACGATGTTCCTGATGTGGCTGGGCGAACAGATTACTGAACGTGGTATCGGTAACGGTATTTCGATCATTATCTTCGCAGGTATCGTTGCGGGTCTCCCGCCGGCCATTGGCCATACCATCGAGCAAGCGCGGCAAGGCGACCTGCACTTCCTTCTGTTGCTGTTGGTTGCAGTACTCGTATTCGCAGTGACCTTCTTTGTTATCTTTGTTGAACGTGGTCAACGCCGCATTGTGGTGAACTACGCAAAACGTCAGCAAGGTCGTCGCGTTTACGCTGCACAGAGCACACATTTACCGTTGAAAGTGAACATGGCAGGCGTCATTCCAGCCATCTTTGCTTCCAGCATTATTCTGTTCCCGGCAACGATTGCATCGTGGTTTGGGGGCGGTACCGGTTGGAACTGGCTGACAACAATTTCGCTGTATTTGCAGCCAGGACAGCCGCTTTATGTGCTACTCTATGCGACTGCAATCATCTTCTTCTGTTTCTTCTATACGGCGTTGGTTTTCAACCCACGTGAAACAGCAGATAACCTGAAGAAGTCTGGTGCATTCGTACCGGGAATTCGTCCGGGAGAGCAAACGGCGAAGTATATTGATAAAGTAATGACGCGATTGACCTTAATCGGCGCTCTCTACATTACGTTTATCTGCCTTATCCCGGAGTTCATGCGTGATGCGATGAAGGTTCCCTTCTACTTTGGCGGTACTTCACTGCTTATCGTAGTTGTCGTCATCATGGACTTTATGGCTCAAGTGCAAACTCTGATGATGTCAAGTCAGTACGAGTCGGCACTGAAGAAAGCTAACCTGAAAGGCTACGGCCGTTAATTCAGTTGGTTGAGAAGTTACGGAGAGTAAAAATGAAAGTTCGTGCTTCCGTCAAGAGATTATGTCGTAACTGCAAAATCATTCGTCGCGACGGTGTCGTCCGTGTGATCTGCAGCGCCGAGCCAAAGCATAAACAGCGCCAAGGCTGATTTTGTCACATATTTTTCTTGCAAAGTCGGGTTGAGCTGGCTAGATTAGCCAGCCAATCTTTTGTATGTCAGTGCGTTTCCATTTGAGTATCCTGAAAACGGGCTTTTCAGCATGGGACGTGCTTGTTTAATTATAGGAGTGCATAGTGGCCCGTATAGCAGGCATTAACATTCCTGATCAAAAACATACCGTTATCGCATTAACTTCGATCTTCGGTATCGGTAAAACTCGTTCTAAAGCCATCTGCGCTTCAACGGGTATTGCTGAAAATGTTAAGATCAGTGAGCTGTCTGAAGAACAAATTGATCAGCTGCGTGATGCAGTTGCGAAATTCGTTGTAGAAGGTGATCTGCGCCGTGAAATCACCCTGAGCATCAAGCGTCTTATGGACCTTGGTTGCTACCGTGGTTTGCGCCATCGTCGTGGTCTTCCGGTTCGCGGTCAGCGTACTAAGACCAACGCACGTACCCGTAAGGGTCCGCGTAAACCGATCAAGAAATAATCGGGGTGAGTAAATAATGGCAAAGGCACCAGTTCGTGCACGTAAGCGTGTAAGAAAACAAGTCTCAGATGGCGTGGCTCATGTCCATGCTTCTTTTAACAACACCATCGTTACCATTACTGATCGTCAGGGTAACGCACTGGGTTGGGCAACCGCCGGTGGTTCCGGTTTCCGCGGTTCACGTAAATCCACTCCGTTTGCTGCTCAGGTCGCTGCAGAGCGCTGTGCAGAAGCGGTAAAAGATTACGGAATTAAGAACCTGGAAGTTATGGTAAAGGGTCCGGGTCCAGGTCGCGAATCTACGATTCGTGCTTTGAACGCCGCTGGTTTCCGCATCACTAATATTACTGATGTGACTCCGATCCCTCATAACGGTTGTCGTCCGCCGAAAAAACGTCGCGTATAACGCCCGTTTTTTTAGGATAGTTGGAGAAAGAAAATGGCAAGATATTTGGGTCCTAAGCTCAAGCTGAGCCGTCGTGAGGGCACTGACTTATTCCTTAAGTCTGGCGTTCGCGCGATTGATTCCAAGTGTAAGATTGAACAAGCCCCTGGTCAGCATGGTGCGCGTAAACCGCGTCTGTCTGATTACGGCGGTCAGTTACGTGAAAAGCAAAAAGTTCGTCGTATCTACGGCGTGCTGGAGCGTCAGTTCCGTAACTATTATAAAGAAGCAGCTCGTCTGAAAGGCAACACCGGTGAAAACCTGTTGGCTCTGCTGGAAGGTCGTCTGGACAACGTAGTTTATCGTATGGGCTTTGGTGCCACTCGTGCAGAAGCACGTCAGCTGGTTAGCCATAAGTCTGTTCTGGTAAATGGCCGCGTTGTTAACATCGCTTCTTATCAGGTATCTCCGAATGATGTCGTTAGCATCCGTGAGAAAGCCAAAAAGCAATCTCGCGTGAAGGCCGCTCTGGAGCTGGCTGAGCAGCGTGAAAAGCCAACCTGGCTGGAAGTTGATGCGACTAAGATGGAAGGTGTGTTCAAGCGTATTCCTGAACGTACTGATCTGTCTGCGGACATTAACGAACACCTGATCGTCGAGCTTTACTCCAAGTAAGGCTTAGTACCAAAGAGAGGACACAATGCAGGGTTCTGTGACAGAGTTTCTAAAACCGCGCCTGGTAGATATCGAGCAAGTGAGTTCGACGCACGCCAAGGTGACCCTTGAGCCTTTAGAGCGTGGCTTTGGCCATACTCTTGGTAACGCACTGCGCCGTATTCTGCTTTCATCCATGCCGGGTTGCGCGGTGACCGAGGTTGAAATTGATGGTGTACTTCATGAGTACAGCACCAAAGAGGGAGTACAGGAAGATATCCTGGAAATCCTGCTCAACCTGAAAGGGCTGGCGGTAAGAGTTCAGGGGAAAGATGAAGTTATTCTGACCTTGAATAAATCTGGCATTGGCCCTGTGACTGCAGCCGACATTACCCATGATGGTGATGTCGAAATCGTCAAGCCTCAGCATGTCATTTGCCATCTGACCGATGAGAACGCTGCTATCAGCATGCGTATCAAAGTTCAGCGTGGTCGTGGCTATGTGCCGGCTTCTGCCCGAATTCATTCGGAAGAAGATGAGCGCCCAATCGGCCGCCTGTTAGTTGACGCTTGCTACAGCCCTGTAGACCGTATCGCCTACAATGTTGAAGCAGCGCGTGTAGAGCAGCGCACCGACCTGGACAAGCTGGTCATCGAAATGGAAACCAACGGTACAATCGATCCTGAAGAGGCGATTCGTCGTGCGGCAACCATTCTGGCAGAACAACTTGAAGCTTTCGTTGACTTACGTGATGTACGTCAGCCGGAAGTTAAAGAAGAGAAACCAGAATTCGATCCGATCCTGCTGCGCCCTGTTGACGATCTGGAATTGACTGTCCGCTCTGCTAACTGCCTTAAGGCAGAAGCTATCCACTACATCGGTGATCTGGTACAGCGTACCGAGGTTGAGCTGCTTAAAACGCCTAACCTTGGTAAAAAATCTCTTACCGAGATTAAAGATGTGCTGGCTTCGCGTGGTCTTTCTCTGGGCATGCGCCTCGAGAACTGGCCGCCAGCAAGCATTGCTGATGAATAATCAGATCACAGGTTAAGGTTTCACTGAGAAGGATAAGGTCATGCGCCATCGTAAGAGTGGTCGTCAACTGAACCGCAACAGCAGCCATCGTCAGGCTATGTTCCGCAACATGGCCGGTTCTCTGGTTCGTCATGAGATCATCAAAACGACTCTGCCGAAAGCCAAAGAACTGCGTCGCGTAGTTGAGCCGCTGATTACTCTTGCCAAGACCGACAGCGTAGCTAATCGTCGTCTGGCATTCGCCCGTACTCGTGATAACGAGATCGTGGCAAAACTGTTTAATGAGCTGGGCCCGCGTTTCGCGAGCCGTGCCGGTGGTTACACTCGTATTCTGAAGTGTGGCTTCCGTGCTGGTGACAACGCTCCGATGGCTTACATCGAGCTGGTTGATCGTCCAGAAGCTCAAGCAGAAGCAGCCGCAGAGTAATCTGTAGCAACGTAAAAAACCCGCTTCGGCGGGTTTTTTATTGCCTGAAATTTACTACCTTAGAACTTACTCTTTTCATGTTCAAAGGAGCCAACTATGTGGCTGGTTGATGAACTTGCTGAACAGCATATCAAGGCGGCGCTGGAAAAAGGCGAGCTGAGTAATCTTCCCGGCTCCGGTAAGCCGCTACAGCTGGATGATGACAGTCATGTTCCGCCTGAGTTAAGAGCGGGGTACCGGTTACTAAAAAATTCGGGCTTTCTGCCGCCAGAGCTTGAACTCAGACGGGAAGCCATGGAAGTTAACGATCTTATTCGCAACCTCGATCCTGCGGATCAACACTATCAGGATCATTGCCATCGGCTTCAGGTGCTGGAGCTAAGATTACGCCAGGCGGGTATCAGTACCGATTTTCTTCATGGTAGTTATTCCACTGCTATTCAGCATCGTTTCCGCGAGGAGGAGTAAATGTTTCGCATCGGTCAGTTAGCTAAGCTTGCGGAGGTGACGCCAGACACTATCCGTTTTTATGAAAAGCAGCAGATGATGGATCATGATGGTCGGACGGAAGGTGGTTTTCGCCTTTACAGCGAGGGCGATCTTCAGCGTCTGAAATTTATTCGCTACGGTCGTAAACTGGGTTTCAGCCTCGAAGCGATCAGAGAGCTACTTTCGATCCGGGTTGATCCTGCGCATCACACCTGTCAGGAATCAAAAGCGATCGTTGAAAAACGGCTGAGCGAAGTTGCTCAGATGATCGCAGAATTAGAAACGATGCAGCGTTCCCTGCGACACCTTTCCGATGCCTGTTGTGGTGACAGTCACAGTAGCATTTCGTGCTCAATTCTTGAGGCGCTGGAGCGGGGAGAGGCTTTGAGCAAATAAGCATATTGTTATTTTGCTGCAAAGGAATAGAGTATCAGACCATCTCAACAGGAGGCGTCATGAGTAAATATCAGCACACCAAAGGGCAAATCCGCGACAACGCGATTCAGGCTCTGTTACACGACCCGCTATTTCGGCAACGCATCGAGCAGAAGCAAAAGGGTAAAGGTAGTTTTAAGCGGAAAGAGAAACATGGCAAGGGGACTGGATGGGAGGGCAGTGATAAGAAAGCGTCTTATCACTGCCCTTCTGCTTTTACGGTTAAAAAAACCGCCTGTGCGGCGGCTTATTAACTAGACCCGGGTGTTCTGCTGTTTCAGCAGATCGCGGATTTCAGTCAGCAGAACTTCTTCGTTTGACGGTTTAGCAACTGGCTTCTCTACTTCTTTTTTCTTATACAGACGATTCATTAACTTGATCGCCATAAAGATTGCGAAAGCGATGATGACGAAATCGAAGATGGTCTGAAGGAAGATACCGTACTGCATTACAACGGCTGGAGCATCACCAACTGCAGGCTTAAGTACCCAGGCGAATGATTTAAAATCGACACCACCAATCAGTAAGCCTAAAGGCGGCATAATGATGTTGGCGACTAACGATGAAACAATTTTACCGAATGCAGCTCCGATGATGACACCGACGGCTAAATCCATCACATTGCCGCGCATTGCGAAATCGCGAAACTCTTTGATTAAACTCATACTTATCTCCTTGCCCAAGCCAATGCCATAAAGTCTAACAAACCCTACTGTTTTTGCCATCAACACAACGAATTAAGCGGCAGTTTTGCGTGCCTCGTGCTCTGTTCGCCTATAAACCCGGCATTTACAGGAAAAATGGACTCGGCTGGAAGAGACGTTCCACATCCGATACAAACTTCTTGTCGGTCAGGAACATGATGACATGATCACCTTGTTCAATTCGCAGGTTATCATTGGCAATCATCACATCGTCTCCGCGTACCACTGCGCCAATAATAGTGCCTGGCGGCAGTTTGATATCATCAATCGAGCGGCCAACCACGCGTGAAGTTGATTCGTCTCCGTGCGCTATCGCTTCGATCGCTTCTGCAATACCGCGTCGTAGCGATGAAACGCCCACGATATCCGCTTTGCGCACATGACCCAGCAGGGCAGAAATCGTGGCCTGCTGAGGTGAAATAGCGATATCGATAACGCTGCCTTGTACCAGATCGACGTAGGCGCGGCGCTGAATCAGCACCATAACCTTCTTCGCCCCCATCTTTTTCGCCAGCATGGCTGACATAATGTTAGCTTCATCATCGTTGGTGACGGCAATAAAGAGATCAACCTGCTCAACATGTTCTTCAGCGAGAAGCTCCTGATCTGACGCATCGCCATAAAAGACCACGGTGTCGTGAAGGTGCTCTGCCAGTTCTGCTGCGCGCTGGGGGTTACGTTCAATCAGCTTCACGCTGTAATTTTTTTCAAGTTTTTGTGCCAGACCGAAACCAATGTTACCGCCGCCTACCAGCATAATCCGTTTATAAGGTTTCTCCAGCCGCTGCATTTCACTCATTACCGCACGGATGTTCTGACTGGCTGCAATGAAAAAGACTTCATCACCCGCTTCTACGATGGTTGAACCCTGCGGACGAATGGGGCGATCCTGACGAAATATAGCGGCTACGCGGGTATCGATGTGTGGCATATGCTCACGCATGATCGAAAGCGGATTTCCCACCAGTGGCCCGCCATAATAAGCTTTCACCACGGCGAGGCTGACTTTGCCTTCAGCAAAGTTCACGACCTGCAATGCGCCAGGATACTGGATTAAACGATAGATATTGTCGATCACCAGCTGTTCAGGCGAGATCAGATGATCGATGGGCACTGCTTCAGGAATAAATAACTTGTCCGCATCACGCAGATAGTCGGCCGCGCGAATGCGGGCGATACGATTCGGCGTATTGAAAAGCGAATAAGCAATCTGACAGGCAATCATGTTGGTTTCATCCGAGTTGGTTACGGCAACCAGCATGTCGGCATCTTCTGCACCCGCCTCACGTAAAATTCGTGGATGAGAACCATGACCCTGCACGACGCGGAGATCGAACTTATCCTGCAGGTGACGCAGGCGTGAAGAGTCGGTATCAACCACCGTAATATCGTTGTTTTCACCCACCAGATTTTCTGCCAGGGTTCCGCCAACCTGTCCTGCGCCCAGAATGATTATTTTCATCGCTTATCAATACTCATCTCAGTTTGTACCCGATTTTTTTATCAGCTTAGCGTAGAAGAAACCATCTCCACCCTCGGCTTCCGGGAATACCTGTAAGCCGTTCGCGGGCGCATCTCCGAGGGGCTCAGCCTGCGCATCATGCTGGCGCTGCAGGAAAGCATCTATCTGCTGATGATTCTCTTCAGGCAGGATGGAACAGGTGGCATAAATCAGTGTACCGCCAGGTTTCAGGTGCGGCCAGATAGCATCAAGAATTTCCCCCTGAAGCTTTGCCAGCTCGGCGATATCCCGATCGCGACGCAGCCACTTAATATCGGGATGGCGTCGGATAACACCGGTAGCAGAGCAGGGCGCATCCAGCAGAATACGGTCAAACTGACGATCGCCGCACCACTGTTGCGGCGTTCGTCCATCACCCTGTTTCACGTCTGCTTTCATATCCAGTCGTTGCAGATTCTCATTTACGCGTTTAAGACGCTGCGCATCCACGTCGACGGCCATGACTTCGGCCTGAGGCGCGATTTCAAGGATATGGGTCGTTTTACCGCCGGGCGCAGCGCATAAATCCAGAATCTGTTCGCCGTTTTGGGGCTCAAGCAGCAAGGCACAGCGCTGGGCAGATAAATCCTGCACGGTGACCCAACCCTGATCAAAGCCTGGTAGCTGGCTGACCGGGGCAGGGGCGTCAAGCCGCAGTGCATCTGGCACATCGACAGCAGGCTGTGCATTCCTGCCGCTTTCGGTCAGCATTGCCAGCCACGTATCCCGATCGTGGTGCTGGCGATTAACCCGCAGCCACATCGGCGGACGCAGATTATTTGCTTCGACAATCTGTTGCCATTGTTCCGGCCAGGCATGCTGCAACCGCTTTAGCAGCCATCCCGGATGCAGATAGCGTTGCGGGCCATCCTGAACAGTGGCGAGCAGCTCTTCCCGCTGACGCTGAAACTGGCGTAATACGCCATTTATTAAGCCTTTCATACTGGTGCGCTTCAGTACTTCGGCGCCCGCGACGGTTTCTGCCAGTGCGGCATGGGCAGGCACACGGGTATATTCCAGCTGATAAAGACCGACCATGATCAGATAGTGCAGAACCCGCTGTTTGCCGGTAAGTGGACGCTCCATCAGTTTGCCAATGAGCGCTTCCAGCTGCGGTAATGTGCGTAATACGCCAAAACAGATCTCCTGCACTAACGCGCTATCTTTGTCAGAGAGCTTTTTCTGTGCGGCTGGCAGTGCCGTATTCAGGGATTCGCCCTTGTCGACCACACGCTCAATAAGTTGAGCCGAGAGGCTACGCAGGTTGATAGATTTAGTCATAGGGTTTTGTCATCAAACAAAAGGCCCGGTGAGGGACCGGGCCTGAGAGTCAGTCCAGAAGGGTTCCAGGTTCAAACCATTCCCGGCGCGAGTTGAGAAGATCCTGAGCCGACATCGGTTTTTTACCGGCGGGCTGCAACTGCAGCAGGTTCAGTACACCCTGAGCCGTCGCCACCTGGATGCCATGCTTGTCAGCATGGATAATTTCACCAGGCGCACGATCGCTGTGGGGCAGAACGCTTGCCTGCCAGACTTTAACCGGCTGATCTTCAATGGTGAAAAAGCTCATCGGCCACGGGTTAAAGGCGCGAATACAACGCTCAAGCTGTTCTGCAGAGAGTGTCCAGTCAAGACGTGCTTCCTCTTTACTGAGTTTCTCAGCATAGTTGGCCAGCGTTTCATCCTGTTTTTCAGGTGAAGCCTGCTGAGTGGTCAGTAAGGTCAGCGTATCCAGCAGCCCCTGTGGCCCAAGCTGTGCCAGCTTGTCATACAGCGTGGCACTGGTATCCTGGGCCGTAATCGGACAAGCCAGCTTATGCAGCATATCGCCGGTATCCAGTCCCACGTCCATCTGCATGATAGTCACGCCGGTTTCGCTGTCGCCAGCCCAGAGTGCACGTTGAATAGGCGCGGCTCCGCGCCAGCGTGGCAGCAGTGAGCCATGGACATTGATGCATCCCAGACGTGGCATATCAAGCACGGCCTTGGGCAGAATTAATCCGTAGGCCACAACCACCATCACATCGGCCTTGAGGTCAGCAATCAGTTGCTGATTTTCTTCAGGTCGCAGTGACTTAGGCTGATAAACCGGAATGTCATGTGCCATCGCCAGCGTTTTGACCGGGCCTGGCGTTAATTTGTTACCGCGACCTGCAGGACGGTCGGGTTGGGTGAATACGCCGATAACCTGATGTTCAGAAGCAAGCAGCGCGTCAAGATGACGCGCTGCAAAGTCAGGTGTGCCGGCAAAGATGATTTTTAGCGGGGCAGACACGTTTATCCCTTAGTAAGATCTCAGGAAGCCTGCGCGTTCTGACGCGCCAGTTTCTCTAATTTATTTTTGATCCGTTGCCGTTTTAAAGGCGACAGATAATCGATAAACAGTTTGCCTTCCAGATGATCAATCTCATGCTGGATACAGATGGCCAGTAACTCGCTGGCTTCCAGCTCGAAACTTTTACCCTCGCGATCGAGTGCGCGGACCTTTACCCGCTCGGCACGCGGAACAAATGCGCGCTGGTCCGGAATAGAGAGGCAGCCCTCTTCAATGCCGGTTTCACCGCTTTTTTCCAGCAGCTCAGGGTTAATCAGCACTAAACGCTCTTCACGACTTTCAGAGACGTCAATCACGATAATGCGCTGATGAATATCGACCTGCGTAGCCGCAAGACCGATACCTTCTTCGGCATACATCGTCTCGAACATATCATCAACGATACGCTGAATGTCTGCGTTAACTTCTTTAACGGGCGCGGCGACTTTGCGAAGACGCTCGTCAGGGAAATGTAATACCTGCAAAACTGACATAAATATCCAGATCTGTATTCGGTTAAGAAAAGATTACTACCTTATATTGTAGACTTTTCGAGGCCTGATTGACAGCATTCTGCGGCAGGAAGCAAGGGCTATCAGGGAGCTGAAGATGGACAAAATAGCGCAGTCTGTACGGCTGGCCGCCGTCACTGGCATGACAGGAAAACGCTGGGTTGATGTGGCGCAGCAAATAGGTGCCGGACAGGCAGACAGGGAGCAGCTTATCCGGCTTGGCTTAGATGAGAGCCAGTGCCAGCAATATTATGATTTTAATGAAAAAAAACTTACAGAAGTCTATTCCTGGCTGGCTCAGAGTCCGGCTCATCATCTGGTGACTGCTCTGGACGCGGCCTATCCTGCCCGTCGTAAAGAAACAAACCGCTTTCCGCCGCTGCTCTATATTGATGGCGATCCTGCGCTTATCAGCACACCACAGTTAGCGGTGGTGGGCAGCCGAAACTGTTCACACTATGGCCGCTACTGGTGCGACTGGTTTACTCAGCACTTAAGCCTCAGCGGTCTGACCATTACCAGCGGACTGGCAAGGGGGATTGATGGTGTTGCGCATCAGGCAGCACTCAACGTGGGCGGTAAAACGGTGGCCGTGTTAGGTAGTGGTTTGCAGCGGCTCTATCCCAGCAATCATGCCCATCTTGCCGCAGAGATCGTTGAACAGGGTGGTACTGTGATTTCTGAGTTTCCGCTGACGACCCTGCCGCATCCGCTTAATTTTCCGCGCCGTAATCGTATTATCAGCGGCCTGAGCCATGGGGTGCTGGTGGTAGAAGCCTCGCTGAAGAGTGGTTCCCTGGTAACGGCGCGGTATGGGCTGGAGCAAAATCGTAATGTCTATGCCTTACCTGGCGCGCTCGGTAACCCGTTAAGCGAAGGTGTAAACTGGCTGATTCAGCAGGGAGCGCTGCTGGTGGCCCATCCCAATAACATCGTGGAGGATCTGGCTAGTGCACTTAACTGGCTGCCGGCGACACAGGCCGATGAAATTTATTCTGAGGTGAGTGACGATGCTCCATTGCCATTTGCTGATGTGTTGGCTAACGTAGGTGATGATGTTACACCTGTTGACGTTGTCGCTGAACGTGCCGGCCAATCTGTGCCAGTTATCTCAGCTCAGTTGCTGGAACTGGAGTTAGCAGGATGGATCGCAGCTGTACCCGGCGGCTATGTCCGATTGAGGAGGGCATGCCATGTTCGACGTACTGATGTATTTGTTTGAGACATATATCCACAACGAAGCAGAAATGGGTGTTGATCAGGACAGATTGACAGACGACCTGACGGATGCCGGGTTCCATCGTGAAGATATTTACAGTGCGCTGAACTGGTTAGAAAGATTGGCTGACTATCAGGAAGGACTGGTTGCGCCAATTTTACTGACAAATGATCCGCTCTCCATGCGTATTTATACCGATGAAGAGAGCAAACGTTTAGATGCTGACAGCCGTGGTTTCCTGCTGTTCCTGGAGCAGATTCAGGTGCTGAACCTGGAAACGCGTGAAATGGTCATCGAACGCATCATGGCGCTGGATACCTCTGAGTTTGACCTGGAGGATCTCAAATGGGTGGTACTGATGGTGTTGTTCAACATTCCCGGATGTGAAAATGCCTATCAGCAGATGGAAGAACTGCTATTCGACGCCAATGAAGGTATGCTGCATTAAATTTCCTTTCATGCATTGATCGCTATGAGTAAAGCTGCACTCTTCACCGTGCGTAAACAGGATCCCTGCCCCGCTTGCGGGGCAGAACTGGTTATCCGCTCCGGTAAACACGGTCCTTTTCTGGGCTGCGCGAACTACCCGGCATGCGACTACATTCGACCCCTAAAAGGTCAGGCCGATGGCCATGTGGTTAAAGTGCTGGAAGGCCACGCCTGTCCCGAATGTGGCGCGGATAAAGTGTTGCGGCAGGGACGATTTGGCATGTTCATTGGCTGTAGCCTCTATCCGGAATGCGGATACACCGAAACCATCGACAAACCGGATGAAACCTCGCTGGCCTGTCCACAGTGCCATGAGGGCCGGTTAGTTCAGCGGCGCTCACGTTACGGCAAAACGTTTCACTCCTGCGATCGCTATCCAGCCTGCCAGTTTGTCGTGAATCTGACACCCGTTGCCGGAATCTGTCCTTATTGCCAGTTTCCGCTGTTAGTTGAAAAAAAGACGGCACAAGGGATCAAACGCTTTTGCGCCAGTAAAAGTTGTGGCAAAGCCATTGCTGAAGAGAATGCATAGACCATGGAAAATCAACACCTCGCCGATTCACTTGAAACCTGCTTAGAGCAGCTGAATCGACAGGCGGTCATCGCCTATCCCACTGAAGCCGTATTTGGTCTGGGCTGTGACCCTGACAGTGAATCTGCCGTCATGGCTTTACTGGCGCTGAAACAGCGTCCGGTAGAAAAGGGGCTTATTCTGATTGCGGCTGATTACACTCAGCTGGAACCTTACATCTCCGCTCGGGAACTGTCTGTGATCCAGCGTGAGCGGATGTTTGCATGCTGGCCCGGCCCGGTGACCTTTGTCGTACCCGTTCCACCACAGACGCCTCGCTGGCTTACCGGACAGTTTGATTCACTGGCCATTCGCGTCAGTGACCATCCTGATGTGCAGGCTCTTTGCCGTGCATTTGGTAAACCGCTGGTCTCAACCAGCGCAAATCTGTCAGGCCTGCCTCCCTGCCGCACGGCTGAAGAAGTGAAGCAGCAGTTTGGTGAGCAGTTCCCGGTTCTGTCGGGAAAAACAGGTGGGCGGCTCAATCCCTCTGAAATCCGCGATGTCATCAGCGGCGAACTTATACGTCAGGGCTAAATCATGGATCAATTCGCCGTTTTCGGTAATCCGATCAACCACAGTAAATCTCCGCTGATCCATCAGGCTTTCGCTGAACAGACGGGCGTTGAACATCGCTATGGTCGGATTTGTGCCCCGATTGATGGTTTCCCTCATGCGCTCTCTGCCTTTTTCGAACAGGGAGGCCGTGGCGCCAACGTGACGTTACCTTTTAAACAGCAGGCATGGGAATTTGCCGATCAGCTCAGCGAACGTGCAGCGCTGTCCGGCGCGGTAAACACGGTGAAAAAGCTCAGCGATGGGCAGATCCTGGGTGACAACACGGATGGTATCGGGCTGTTAAGCGATCTTGAACGGCTGAAGATGATCAACGCTGGTGACAAGGTATTGCTGGTGGGGGCGGGCGGTGCCGCACGTGGGGTCATTCTGCCGCTTCTCTCAGCAGACGTGACACTCACTGTTGTTAACCGTACCGCCGCGCGGGCGGAAGAGCTGGCTGGCCTGTTTGCAGAGAGCGGCACTATCCGCGCATGTGGTTTTGAGCAACTGGCAGATCGGCACTTTGATCTGATCATTAATGCGACCTCAAGCGGTGTGAATAGCGAAATCCCTCCTTTACCTGAAGCAGTCATCCATGCTGATGTGCGCTGTTATGACATGTTTTATCAAAGCGGGCTGACGCCTTTCCTGCGCTGGTGTCAGGCGCAGGGCACGGTTCATCTGGCAGATGGTTTGGGCATGCTGGTGGGGCAGGCTGCTCATGCCTTCTATCTGTGGCACGGTGTGATGCCGGAAATCGCGCCGGTGATTACTCAGCTTAAACAGGCCATGCAGCCATGAATCAGGCGATACAGTTTCCTGATGATGAAACCTATGATGCTGAACTGAACGCGGTCTGTTTCCCGGTGCTGGTCAACGGCATGCGGCTGACCTGTGCAATCAGCGGGAAGTCGCTGGCTTCACGTTTTGGTGAAGGAGAGGTGATGGCGCTGTTTCAGCACCATCGCTGGGATCTGGAAGATGAGGCCGAAGCGGCTATCCGTCAGGATAATATTGATACTCAGGGCTGGATCTGGTTATCTCCCGCCAGGTAATCATCTTTCCAGGCGACATAATTATTAGCGGAATAGCGTAAACCTTCCTTCTCATTGTCATTCAGCGGCCTGATCTGCCTGACCGGACTACCCAGATAGAGATAGCCGCTCTCCAGTCTTTTACCTGGCGGCACCAGACTTCCGGCACCAATCATCACCTCTTCTTCTACTATTACGCCATCAAGCAGAATCGATCCCATTCCGACCAGCACGCGATCGCCAATGGTACAGCCGTGCAACATCGCTTTATGCCCGATCGTGACATCCTCGCCAATAATAAGAGGGAAGCCTTGCGGGTTAGATGCTGATTTATGCGTAACGTGCAGAACACTGCCGTCCTGTACATTAGTACGGGCACCAATGCGAACCTGATTCACATCACCCCTGATCGCAACCAGCGGCCAGATGCTCACGTCATCCTCCATTATGACATCACCGACCACAACACTGCTTGGATCGACCATAACGCGCTGGCCAGTTTGCGGGAAAAGGTCTTTATATGGACGTAGGGCGGAAGTCATCATGTTCTCCTTTGTTCTGTTTTCAATGCAGCCTGATGCGATTTCAGGCAGCTGACAAGCCAATTCTGGCCTGGATCGCTGGCGATCTCATCAATCTGGATCATTTATAACCGTTCAGATAAAAGATCCAAAAAAAGGGTTGTGCTCTGAAACGGGATCCCTATAATGCGCCTCCATCGACACGGAACACCGGCAACGGAAAACGGGTTGAGAG
>NZ_SBFD01000019.1:0-25790 GCF_014156615.1 Pantoea pleuroti
GTCAACCTCTATTTCAGAAGTTTTTCTCCGGCGGCGCAGTCTCCTGTGCCTCTCAACCCGTTTCCCGTTGCCGGTGTTCCGTGTCGATGGATGCGCATTATAGGGAGTTGTCTGAGAGGCGCAACCCATAAATTGCATAAAAAAGAGCGTTCGCTGCATTCCACAGCAAAAGCGGCTGTTATACGCAGTTACACACAATGTTATCCACATTAGTCGGGCCAGATAAATTTAGGCGAGCATCACGCAAACGTTTTCGCTACAATGCCGGGCGAAGTTCCGGACACCCCTTTTCGGGGCGTTACCTGAGGTTTTTGATTTTTTCTTCCTATATAGAGAAGAGAAAACCGCTGTAAAGCCTGATGTAACGCTCTTATATACGCGAAACAAAGCCAAGGGATAAACCACCATGCAACAAACTCGTCCTGTACGCCGCGCATTGCTCAGTGTCTCTGACAAAGCCGGTATCCTCGAATTTGCTCAGGCGCTCTCAAGTCGCGGTGTCGAACTGCTCTCCACAGGCGGAACAGCTCGCCTGCTGGCGGATGCGGGTCTGGCTGTCACAGAAGTCTCTGACTACACCGGTTTCCCGGAAATGATGGATGGACGCGTCAAAACCCTGCATCCCAAAGTGCATGGCGGCATTTTAGGTCGTCGCGGCCAGGATGATGCCATTATGGCGCAGCACGACATCAGCCCAATCGACATGGTGGTCGTTAACCTCTATCCCTTTGCACAGACCGTCGCCCGTGAAGGATGTTCACTGGAAGATGCAGTGGAAAATATCGACATCGGTGGCCCGACCATGGTGCGCTCTGCTGCCAAGAACCATAAAGATGTGGCAATCGTGGTCAGCAGCGGCGACTACGATGCGATCATTGCCGAAATGGATGCCCATGAAAATGGTCTGAAGCTTGAGACCCGTTTCGATCTGGCGATCAAAGCGTTTGAACACACTGCCGCGTATGACAGCATGATCGCTAACTACTTTGGCAGCCTGGTGCCCGCCTATCACGGTGATCGTAATCAGCCCGCCGGCCGTTTCCCGCGTACTCTGAATCTGAACTTCATTAAGAAGCAGGATATGCGCTACGGTGAAAACAGCCATCAGGATGCTGCCTTCTATATAGAAGAGAACATCACTGAAGCTTCAGTGGCGACTGCCCGGCAGGTTCAGGGCAAAGCGCTCTCCTATAACAATATTGCTGACACGGATGCTGCACTGGAGTGCGTCAAAGAGTTCAGTGAACCCGCCTGCGTCATCGTCAAACATGCGAACCCTTGTGGCGTAGCGACCGGTGACTCGCTGCTGGCAGCCTATGATCGCGCTTACCAGACCGATCCGACCTCCGCATTTGGCGGTATCATCGCCTTTAACCGCGAGCTGGATGAAGCAACTGCGCAGGCCATTATCAGCCGCCAGTTTGTTGAGGTGATTATCGCGCCAGCGGTTTCCGAGGCTGCGCTGAAAATTACCGCCGCGAAGCAGAATGTCCGTGTCCTGATCTGCGGCCAATGGCAAAACCGTACTGCCGCACTGGATTTCAAACGTGTCAACGGGGGTCTGCTGGTACAGGATCGCGATCTCGGCATGGTCGATGCCAGCCAGCTGCGCGTAGTCAGTAAACGTCAGCCAACGGAACAGGAACTGCGTGATGCGCTGTTCTGCTGGAAAGTGGCGAAGTTCGTTAAGTCTAACGCCATTGTTTATGCACGCGACAACATGACCATTGGTATCGGTGCCGGACAGATGAGCCGTGTCTATTCCGCTAAGATTGCCGGCATTAAAGCAGCCGATGAAGGTCTGGAAGTAAAAGGATCAGCCATGGCGTCGGATGCCTTCTTCCCGTTCCGTGATGGTATTGATGCGGCAGCCGCGTCAGGCGTGAGCTGCGTCATCCAGCCTGGCGGCTCTATCCGCGATGAAGAGGTGATTGCAGCGGCTGATGAGCACGGCATTGCCATGATCTTCACCGACATGCGTCACTTCCGCCATTAATCGTTCTGGAGAGAAACAGATGAAAATTTTAGTAATCGGTAATGGCGGACGTGAACATGCTCTGGCCTGGAAAGCAGTCCAGTCGCCGCTGACGGAAACCGTGTTTGTGGCGCCGGGTAACGCAGGTACCGCATTAGAGCCTGCGCTGCAGAATGTCGCGATTAGTGCGACTGATGTTCCTGCCCTGCTTGAGTTTGCCCGGCGTGAAAAGATTGATCTGACGATTGTCGGCCCCGAAGCGCCGCTGGTAATTGGCATCGTGGATGCCTTCCGTGAGGCCGGGCTGGCTATCTTTGGTCCGACTCAGGCCGCTGCGCAGCTGGAAGGCTCTAAGGCTTTCACTAAAGATTTCCTGGCGCGTCATCAGATCCCGAGTGCGGAATACCAGAACTTCACCGAGGTTGAGCCCGCTCTCGCGTATCTGCGTGAGAAAGGCGCCCCTATCGTCATCAAAGCCGACGGTCTGGCCGCAGGTAAAGGCGTGATTGTGGCGATGACGCTGCAGGAAGCTGAGGATGCGGTTCAGGATATGCTGGCCGGTAACGCCTTTGGCGATGCGGGACACCGCATTGTGATTGAAGAGTTTCTGGATGGCGAAGAAGCCAGCTTCATCGTGATGGTGGACGGCGAGCATGTGCTGCCTATGGCCACCAGCCAGGATCACAAACGCGTGGGCGATGGCGATACCGGTCCGAACACCGGCGGAATGGGTGCCTACTCTCCGGCTCCGGTTGTCACCGATAAGATCCACCAGCGCGTTATGGATCAGGTTATCTGGCCGACCGTGCGCGGCATGGCAGCTGAAGGCAATGTCTATACCGGTTTTCTCTATGCCGGTCTGATGATCGATCACACCGGGCAGCCGAAAGTGATCGAATTCAACTGCCGCTTCGGCGATCCAGAGACTCAGCCGATCATGCTGCGTCTGCAGTCGGATCTGGTCGATCTTTGCCTGGCCGCCTGTGACGGTAAGCTGGATCAGAAAACGTCACAATGGGATCCCCGCCCTGCGCTGGGTGTGGTCCTGGCGGCGGGCGGTTATCCGGGTGACTACACTCAGGGCGATCAGATTCACGGTCTGCCACTGGAAGAAGTTGCTGACGGCAAGGTATTCCACGCCGGAACACGGCTGGAAGAGGATCGGGTGCTGACAAACGGTGGCCGCGTGTTGTGCGTAACCGCGCTGGGCGACGACGTGGCCGCGGCACAAAAGCGGGCTTATGAGCTGACAAAACCGATCTCATGGCAGGGCAGCTTCTGTCGCCGCGATATCGGCTACCGCGCCATTAATCGCAAATAAGTTCAGGGGGCACCAGGTGCCCCCTTTTCAATTCACATATCTTCTTCTGTCGGCTGCTGTGAGCAGTCATCCTGCTGACTGACCCGCAATAGCTGTATCCCTTCCGGCGCTTCAAGCCATGACACCATCAGCGGTGTCGATGCGCGTTGCTGCTGCTGTGTCAGCATCTGCAGAGCGTCGGCGTCAAAAGCCGGTCTGACCTGCTGGCCTTCGCAACTCTCCAGCACATTGTTTCCCAGCCAGTGTCCCTGTCTGAGGAACACCTGACCGCTTAATAGCGCATCGCTGAGGTTACGCATCCGCTCGGCATCAAACTTATAGAGCTCAACCGCATCCGGACTGACCGCTTCACGCCGGCCTGAAAGCTGGCGCTGCATAAAGTTAAGACCGCCAGCCTGGTCAAAGCGCAGGGTCACATCATCAGGCTGGTTGCCCTTCACCTGACGCTGGATGCTGATCAACGACTCTTCCAGCCAGACATAATCCGTCACTTCACCCTCACCGCCACTGAACGGCGTATAGAAGGTGCGGATATGGACCGACTGGTGGTCGCTGTTTTTACGCCAGATACGAACAACACCACGATCGGCAAGATAGCCACTGGCAGAAAAGGGGGGAATATCCGGAGTAGAGCTGCAACCGAAAAGAAACAGGGAGAGAAACAGAACAGATAAACGCTGAAACAGCGGGGTCATGATGGCTGGCCTCTTAAACAAAAGGGGCGAAACGCCCCCTGTTTTAAAGCTTAACCGCAGTGCGACGTCTTACTTAACGGCGTCTTTCAGCGCTTTACCAGACACGAATGCCGGTACATTTGCTGCAGCGATTTTGATCTCTTTGCCAGTCTGCGGGTTACGACCGGTACGCTCAGCGCGGTGGTTCACTTTAAAAGTACCAAAACCAACCAGTTGTACAGCATCACCATCTTTCAGAGACTCAGTGATCGCAGCCAGAGTAGATTCCAGCGCTGCCTTTGCCTGGGTTTTAGACAGGTCAGCTTTTTCTGCGATCACATCAATCAGTTGAGTCTTGTTCATAAGTTATCCTTAAAGTGTATTTATCGCTTGCTAAGCAACGAGTGCGAGGGAAAAGCCATATTCTGGCACTCTTCTGCCTGCACGCACCGATAGCCACAATTTTCAGCCCCCCAAATGTAGACCAGACAGGGGGCCAATGTGAAGCCTCCAGGCGCGCTAATTCGGGCCTGAAGTCACGTTTTATCGCCTTACTGCTGGAAATTTATACCGATGTTGCTAATTCCAGCTTCACGCAGGTCAGATCGCAGACCTTTAATCAATTCAAGGTCGCGCTCTTCACACTCCGCCAGCAGGCGGAAAATCTCCCACTGAAGGTCCCACTCATCGATGATAGCCGGGTTTTCACGCAGCTCTTCGTCGGTCATTTCGCGTCCAGCCTGGGTCATTTCCAGCATGGCGATAGTGGTAATTGAGGTCTCGCTGACTTCAATTGCATGCTCAAGAGTTTCACCGCTCAGCTGCGCATGTACGACTTCGCTTAATGCCACACATGCATCGATAGCCGGATAAACGCCGTAAACCTCAAACGCATCACCATCCGGAATGGCGGCTTCGAGCTTTTCCAGCTGGCTGTCGAAGTTAATCTTCGCATCTTTGACCGTCAGGTTTTCCCAGATCAGATCAAGAATACGGCGATAGAGTGCCGGATCGGCAAATTCAGTCTGCTCGCAGAACGCGCGATAGTTGGGATACATGCGCTCGCACAGGCAGGCCATAAAAGTAAGGTGCTGCCAGCTTTCCAGCTTCGCCAGACGCAGATGAACGGGATTTTGTAACATAAAGGTGGCTCTTATTCGTTTCGCTGGCCGCAGTGTAACTGCAAAACCGCAGCACAAACAGTGTTAAAGCGCGTTTTGCCAGCGCTGGAAAGCGGTTCGGTTCGAGGCAACCGCGTCGGCCCAGCGGGTCGGTTCCGGCAGGCGGTAACCACGCGTACAGTTTTCGACCCACTGCAACGCGGTATCCAGGCTGACACGATGACCGGTGGCGACAAACAGCGGATTACAACGGAGCTTGCTGCGCCATACCCAGCCTATCTGCTCACCTTTGTCGATCAGTGGCTGGCTACTGCCAGGCTGCGCATCCAGATCGGCAAAACGGCCACACAGGCGACTTTTCGCGACACCAATGGTGGGCACATCGACCAGCAGACCAAAATGTGACGCGACGCCAAGTCGTCGTGGATGCGAAATACCGTGTCCATCTACAAACAGCAGGTCCGGCTTTTGCTCCAGCATCTGCCAGGCGGCCATCAGCGCTGGATATTCACGGAATGAGAGAAAGCCCGGAATATAAGGCATGGTGGTCTCAACGCGTGCGATGCGATGCTCCACCAGCTTTAAGGAGGGATACTCCAGTATCACCATCGCCGCCCGGGTGATGGTGCCTTCCTGCTCAAATCCAACGTCCGCCCCGCCGATAAAGCGGGGTGGCAGCACATCAAAGTCATCTTCACGCACCACATCAGCGGCGCGTTGTAACTGCTCAGCGCGAAGTGCGGCAATATCCATGATTACTCCTGATGCCAGGGACGTGATAAACGGTGTACCGCCTCAACAAAGACGCCCGCATTTTCGGGTGGGACATCCAGATGAATACCATGACCCAGATTAAAGACATGCCCGGTGCCCGAACCAAAGCGCTCCAGGATCCCAGCTACTTCCTGTTCGATACGCTCAGGTGCCGCATAGAGCATAGAAGGATCCATGTTGCCCTGCAGTGCGACTTTGTCGCCCACGCGACGGCGTGCGTCATCAATATCGGTGGTCCAGTCAAGACCCAGCGCGTCACAACCGGTGGCGGCCATCGCTTCCAGCCACTGTCCGCCGCCTTTGGTGAAGAGCGTCACCGGCACGCGGCGACCGTCGTTTTCACGCAGCAGGCCATCGACAATTTTGTGCATGTAATGGAGTGAGAATTCGCGGTAATCACGACCGGTCAGCACGCCGCCCCAGGTATCAAAGACCATAACGGACTGCGCACCGGCGCGGATCTGAGCATTGAGATAGAGGATGACGCTGTCGGCCAGCTTATCCAGCATCGCGTGGAGCGTAGCGGGATCGGCATACATCATCTTCTTAATTTTGGTAAACGCCTTGCTGCTCCCGCCTTCCACCATATAGGTGGCCAGCGTCCACGGACTGCCAGAGAAGCCAATCAGCGGCAGATCGCCGTTCAGGTTCTTACGGATGGTGCGGACAGCATTCATCACATAGCCCAGCTCCATTTCCGGATCGGGCACCGGTAAACGCTCAACGTCAGCGCGACAGGTCACAGGATTTGAGAAACGCGGGCCTTCGCCGGTTTCAAAGTAGAGACCCAGTCCCATCGCATCCGGAATGGTCAGGATGTCACTGAAGAGGATGGCGGCATCCAGCGGATAACGGCGCAGCGGCTGCAGGGTGACTTCACAGGCCAGCTCGGCGTTTTTACACAGCGACATAAAGTCACCCGCCTGGGCGCGTGTCGCTTTGTACTCCGGCAAATAGCGCCCGGCTTGTCGCATCATCCAGACCGGCGTGACATCAACCGGCTGACGTAACAGGGCACGCAAATAACGATCGTTCTTCAGTTCACTCATCTCAACACTCTCTCAATAACAGGCGTGTAGTGTAGCACTTTCACACTTCGGCGCGGCACAGGGCGACGGTATCTTCAATCAGGCGGCGCGCCACGGTGCCTGGCGGTGGCAGCAACGGCAGCTCATCAAAACGGAACCAGGCCGCATCCAGCAGCTCTTTACCGTCGTGCTGCAGATCGCCGCTGTCATACTCCGCCATAAAGGCTGTCATCAGCGATTGCGGGAAGGGCCACGGCTGGGAGGTAACGTAACGGACGTTTTTGACGCGGATATTGCTCTCTTCCATCACTTCGCGGGCAACGGCCTGCTCCAGCGTCTCGCCAACTTCCACAAAACCCGCCAGCACGGTGTAGACCTTGTTGCGATGGCGGGCATGATTCGCCAGCAGGATTTCATCACCGCGACGGATAGCCACAATGATGCAGGGTGCTATCTGCGGATAATAACGCTCGCGACAATGGCTGCAGAGACAGGCAAATTCATGTTTGCTTTGGTGCATTTCATGGCCGCAATAGCCGCACCAGCGATGAGAACGGTAGAATTCCGCCAGTTGCACACCGCGACCCACCAGCTGAAACAGCGCCACATCCTGATCGATCAGCTGTCGTACTGAGAACATATCGGCAGAGCGCGGCTCACAAATCAGCCAGACTTTTTCGCCCTGCCACTCACCGATGGTCCGGGCTTTACTGCCGGTCAAACCAAATTTTTCGGCGTTTCCGTGGGGTAAATCACCTTGTGGCAACCAAAGTTTCTGTTCATGGCTGACAATCCACCATCCAGCGTCTACGCTTGAGATTTCGCATTGCATTTATTTCGTCATCCTTAGCGTCAACTCGCACGCTGAAGTCCTGATGTTAAGTGTGTAGATAAACAACTATAACTCACATGGAGTTAGATATGCTTAACCAGTTAGACGTCCTGGCTGAACGCGTAGGTGGCAGTAATGAACTGGTCGATTCGTGGCTTGAAGCCCGTCGTCAGCTACTGGTGACCTATTATCACCTGGTCGGACTTAAACCAAACAAAGAGGCGCTGACACGTCTTGATGAGCAGGCTCTGGACAACTTCTGTCACGGTCTGGTCGATTATCTTTCTGCGGGTCACTTCAGTATCTATGAACGCGTGATCAGTGAAATGAGTGGCGACAGCCCGATGATTGCCGCCGCACAGATCTATCCACCGCTGGAAGCCAATACTGAGCGTCTGATGCAGCTGTATGACGGCCACCTGCAGCAGGCGATCGACGACGAAAACTGCATGACCTTCCAGCAGGCACTCTCCGAAGTGGGTGAAGTGCTGGAAGCACGCTTTACGCTGGAAGATAAGCTGATTCAGCTGGCATGGGACAACCAGCTTGTCCCCCCGCCGGTAGCCAATGACAGCCATATCGCGCGTCCGGCTTAATCATCATCTCCGGCAAAGGGGTTGAGATTATCCCGTAGCCCTTTTATGCTGAACAGGTTCTGAGGAGAGTGCTCCAAAGAACCTTTTTTATTTTTGCTTTGAAATATAAGGTTTTTACGCCTGGCACTGTTATCAGACACCAGCGTAAAAACAGCTTCTTGTCGGAGTGCCCAGTTGGGCTGAGACCGTTAATTCGGGATCCGCGGAACCTGATCAGGTTAGAACCTGCGAAGGGAACAAGAGTAAATATTCTCTGTATGCCAGCATGCTTACGCTGTCTATACGGTTACTCCTTCCGAACTCCGGACAAGCATCGTTCCCCCTTAACAGGAAGATTGCTATGTCTGTCCAAAAAACAACCCGTCGTGAACAGCGTGCCCAGGCGCAGGAATTTATCGATTCCCTGCAAAGCGGCAGTGCATTTCCCCAGTCCCGCCGCATCTGGATTACCGGCAGCCGCGAGGATATCCGCGTTCCCATGCGTGAAATCGTGCTAAGCCCGACCCACATCGGCGGCAGCAAAGAACAGCCTCTCTATGAGCAGAACGAAGCGGTACCGGTCTATGACACGGCGGGTGCCTATGGCGATCCCGCAGCACAGATCGATGTTCATCGTGGCCTGGAAAAGCTGCGCGCCCGCTGGATTGCTGAACGCGACGACAGCGAATTTCTCGAACAGAACAGCTCGGGTTATACCCAGCAGCGGCTGGCTGACGAGGGACTGGATCATCTGCGCTTCGATCAACTCCCGACACCGCGCCGTGCCCGCGCAGGCTGCTGCGTCACGCAATTGCACTATGCCCGTCAGGGGATCATCACCCCGGAAATGGAATTTATCGCACTGCGGGAAAACATGGGCCGTGAGCGAATCCGCAGTGAGGTATTGCTGCAACAGCATCCCGGCCACAGTTTTGGCGCGCATCTGCCCGCCAGTATCACGCCCGAGTTTGTGCGTCAGGAGGTCGCTGCCGGACGCGCCATCATCCCTGCCAATATCAATCACCCTGAATCGGAGCCGATGATCATTGGCCGCAACTTTCTGGTTAAGGTCAACGCCAACATCGGTAACTCGGCGGTGACCTCTTCTATTGAGGAAGAGGTGGAAAAACTGGTCTGGTCGACTCGCTGGGGTGCCGATACGGTGATGGATCTCTCTACCGGTCGTTATATTCATGAAACGCGCGAATGGATTTTGCGAAACAGCCCGGTACCAATCGGTACAGTGCCGATTTATCAGGCACTGGAAAAAGTGAATGGCGTGGCCGAGGCGCTGAACTGGGAAATATTCCGCGATACGCTGCTTGAGCAGGCGGAACAGGGTGTCGATTACTTCACTATCCACGCTGGCGTGCTGCTGCGTTATGTCCCGATGACGGCGAAACGTCTGACCGGGATTGTATCGCGGGGTGGATCTATCATGGCGAAATGGTGCCTGTCGCATCATCAGGAGAGCTTCCTGTATCAGCACTTCCGGGAGATTTGTGAAATCTGCGCCGCTTATGATGTCTCCCTGTCGCTGGGCGATGGCCTTCGTCCGGGTTCCATTCAGGATGCCAACGATGAGGCGCAGTTTGCCGAACTGCGTACCCTGGGCGAACTGACCCGTATTGCATGGGAATATGACGTTCAGGTAATGATTGAAGGCCCGGGGCACGTCCCGATGCATATGATCCGTCGCAACATGACCGAACAGCTCGACCTGTGCGATGAAGCCCCCTTCTACACTCTTGGCCCGCTGACCACCGACATCGCGCCCGGCTATGACCATTTCACCTCAGGTATCGGTGCCGCCATGATTGGCTGGTTTGGTTGCGCCATGTTGTGTTACGTCACGCCCAAAGAGCATCTCGGGCTGCCGAACAAAGAGGATGTGAAGCAGGGATTGATCACCTACAAAATCGCGGCGCATGCCGCCGATCTCGCGAAAGGCCATCCGGGTGCGCAGATCCGTGATAACGCTATGTCCAAAGCGCGCTTTGAGTTCCGCTGGGAAGATCAGTTTAATCTGGCGCTGGATCCCCATACGGCACGGGCAATGCATGACGAAACCCTGCCGCAGGAGTCGGGCAAGGTGGCTCATTTCTGCTCGATGTGCGGCCCTAAGTTCTGCTCGATGAAAATTTCCCAGGAGGTGCGCGAGTTCGCGGCACGTCAGGATACGCGCGCCGAGCCCGTTGAAGTAGGCATGGCGCAGATGTCAGACCGTTTTCGTCGTCGCGGCGGTGAGCTTTATCATCCCGCCGACGCCACTAAGGAGGAGTAACGATGCCCGCATTTCCCGCTACCGCCCCACGCCTGGGGCTTTATCCGGTGGTTGATAGCCCCGACTGGATTGAACGCCTGCTGGAGATGGGCGTTCGTACGCTGCAGCTGCGCATCAAAGATCAGCCCGATGAGGTCGCCGAGCCCGCCATCGCTCAGGCGATTGCACTGGGTAAACGCTATGACGCGCGCCTGTTTATCAATGACTACTGGCAGCTGGCGATAAAGCATCAGGCTTATGGCGTGCATCTGGGTCAGGAGGATCTCGATGTCGCCGATCTTGCCCGGATTCATCAGGCAGGATTGCGTCTGGGGCTCTCCACCCATGACGATACTGAACTGGACCGCGCACTGGCAATCCAGCCCTCTTACATCGCGCTTGGACATATTTTCCCGACGCAGACCAAAGAGATGCCTTCCGCGCCGCAGGGCATTGAGCAGCTGAAGCGGCATCTGACGCGCCTGACGCATATCCCCACCGTGGCAATTGGCGGTATTTCGATTGAACGCGCACCTGACGTGCTGGCAACCGGCGTGGGCAGTATTGCGGTGGTGAGTGCGATTACCCAGGCAGATGACTGGCGTGAAGCAACACGAACTCTGCTGGCGCTGGCAGAGCCTCACCAATAAGGAATTGTGGAAGCTGTCCCGCAGAGCGGCTGCAAAACCAGTAACGCCAGCGTTTCTGCCGGGAAAGTGACGCGCAAAAGCGTAAGTTGCTGCTGGCGTGCTCTGATGTAAAACCTTAACGTGGCCTCCGTCAGGTTAAGGTTATCTGACCAGGGCCGGTTCCCTCCTCTTGCCGGCCCTGCTTCTTCTTTTCGCTATGCGAGAGTAGAAACTGCAATCTGCGTTTCATGCTGGCACGAGAGCATGGCGCGTTCGACGGCTGCCCCCACCAGCGCCAGCGCCTTTTCAGTCTGCTCGTTGATCGGCAGCCCGTAGTTTAAGCGCAGACAATTACGGTATTTACCCGAGGCCGAAAAGAATGAGCCTACGGCTATCTGAATTTTTGACTCGCGCAATTCGCGATTGAGCCGGACCGCATCAAACGCTTCGGGGAGTTCTATCCACATCAGAAAACCGCCCTGAGGACGGGAAACGCAGATGCCGCAGGGAAAGTAGTGGCGCACCCAGCAGCTAAAGGTTTCATAGTTACGATGGTAGATTTGCCGCATCCGGCGCAGATGGGGCTGATAATGGCCCTGGCGGATAAATTCGGAGACCGCATGCTGAGGCTGTGTGGCGGTGGAACCTGTGACGATATATTTCATGTGCAGTACACGGTCGCGGTAGCGGCCGGGTGCAACCCAGCCGACGCGCAAACCTGGCGCCAGTGTTTTGGAAAAGGAGCTGCACAGCAGAACACGGCCATCGAGATCCAGTGCTTTAATGGTGGTTGGACGCGGATATTCCCAGGCTAACTCACCATAAACATCATCTTCAATGACCGCCGCGTCAAACCGCTGCGCCAGTGCCAGCAATGCCCGCTTACGTGGATCAGGCATGATAAATCCCAGCGGATTATTACAGTTCGGCACAACAACGACTGCTTTAATCGGCCATTGATCAAACGCCAGTTCCAGCGCTTCCAGGCTGATGCCGGTTACCGCATCGGTTGGGATCTCAATGGCACGAATGCCAAATCCGCGCAGGGTTTGCATGATCCCGTGAAACGAAGGCGACTCAACGGCAATGATATCGCCGGGTTCGCAGACCGCACGCACGGCTACCGATAACGCTTCATGGCAGCCGGTGGTAATAACAATATCATCGGCGGTGAGCTGGCAACCGCTGTCTATCGCCAGTCGTGCAACCTGTTGCCGCAGTGCGAGAACACCATAGAGGTTGTCATAATTGAGCAGCGCGATGTCCTGCTTCTGTGCCTGACGGCTGAAGGCTTTCCACAGCGGCTTAAGCGTCGGCTGCGTCAGATCGGGCATGCCGCTTCCCAGCTGCAACACATCATCTTCCAGACGACTGTTAATCAGCTCCAGCACCGCATCCCACTGCGTTACCTCAACCGGCCGCTGTGCGGGACGGGTCAGCGCAGGCATCGGGGGCGTCGCCTTACGCGAAGCCACAAAATAGCCAGAGCGCGACTGCGGCGTAATCATCTGCTTCTCTTCCAGCAGATGATAAGCCTGCTGCACGGTGCTGATACTGACGCCATGTTCGGCACTCAGACTGCGTACCGAGGGCAGGCGCTCACCACTGCGATATAAACCTTGTTCGATACGCTGAGCCAACAGCGTGGCCAGATGTTCATATCGCGTCATTGTATTTCCTCTGACTCAGTAGCTGAGCATTAACCGGTACAGTTATGCCTCTTTTTTACCATTCAGATCGCCATTACCGCAATCTGTATGTTAAAGAAAGGTGATTTTTGCGTCTGTATCATACAGAGCGATCCGCTGAGAATAGTCCTCAGACAATTCACTGAGGGCACTATCATGGGATACGACGAGAATCGCGCAGCTAAACCGTTTACAGGCACGCCTTACCAGCTGGTTCGCTATCTTTGGCGCAGTTATAAACGCTGGCAGCTGAGGCGTGAGACGCGCGTCATCCTGTCGAAGCTGAGTGACAGTCAGCTGAAAGACATTGGCCTTGGCCGCAACGACTGGAATGCCTGAATCAGAGACAAAAAAAAACCCTGCCGAGGCAGGGTTTTTATCAGGCAAAGGACGATTAATCGTCTTTGTTGCCGCCGAGACCGGCGTTCAACAGTTCAGCCAGGCTGGCTGAGGCTTCATCCGCAGTAACCTGCGGTGCAACCGGAACTTCACCTGCCGCTTTGCGGCGCATACGATCCTGATGGTACGCATAACCGGTACCGGCCGGGATCAGACGACCCACGATTACGTTCTCTTTCAGGCCGCGCAGTTCATCGCGCTTACCTGCTACTGCTGCTTCGGTCAGGACACGCGTGGTTTCCTGGAACGATGCTGCAGAGATGAACGATTCGGTAGCCAGTGACGCTTTGGTAATACCCAGCAGGTCACGCATGAAGGTTGCGCCAACTTTTCCGTTCGCTTCCAGATCACGGTTAGAGATCTTGATGCGAGAGAATTCAGCCTGCTCACCTTCCAGGAAGTCTGCACTTCCTGCGCTCACGATGGTTGCTTTACGCAGCATCTGACGAACGATGACTTCGATGTGCTTATCGTTAATCTTAACGCCTTGCAGACGGTAAACTTCCTGCACTTCGTTAGTGATGTAACGGGTCACCGCATGCACGCCACGCAAGCGCAGGATGTCATGTGGAGACTCTGGGCCATCGGAAACCACGTCACCGCGCTCAACACGTTCACCTTCGAACACGTTCAGCTGACGCCATTTCGGAATCATCTCTTCGTACGGCTCACTGCCATCCAGCGGAGTGATGACCAGACGACGCTTACCTTTGGTCTCTTTACCGAAGGAGATGATGCCGCTGATCTCCGCCAGAATAGCTGGCTCTTTCGGACGACGCGCTTCGAACAGGTCAGCAACGCGTGGCAGACCACCGGTAATATCCTTGGTACCGCCAGATTCCTGCGGAACACGCGCCAGCGTGTCACCAGCACTGATCTTCACGCCATCTTCCAGCTGAACAATCGCTTTACCAGGCAGGAAGTACTGAGCCGGCATGTCGGTGCCCGGAATCAGAACGTCGTTGCCGTTGGCATCAACAATTTTCAGCGCAGGACGCAGATCTTTACCGCCCGCAGTACGTTCAGCACTGTCCAGAACCACCAGCGAAGAAAGACCGGTTAAGTCATCTGTCTGACGGGTAATGGTCTGGCCATCAACCATGTCCGTGAAGCGAATGAAACCGCCCACTTCGGTGATGACTGGCATGGTATGCGGATCCCAGTTTGCGACGGTTTCGCCCGCTGCAACCTGCTCACCATCACCTTTCGCCATGGTAGAACCATAAGGAACTTTATAGCTCTCTTTGGTACGACCAAATTCGTCGATCATTTTCAGTTCAACGTTACGCGAGGTGATTACCAGCTTGCCTGCCGAGTTCGTTACCGACTTGGCGTTGGTCAGCTTGATGGTACCTTTGTTCTTCACCTGAATGCTGGATTCAGCAGCCGCACGTGATGCCGCACCACCGATGTGGAACGTACGCATCGTCAGCTGTGTACCTGGCTCACCGATGGACTGTGCCGCGATAACACCGATCGCTTCACCTTTGTTGATGATGTGACCACGTGCCAGGTCGCGACCATAGCAATGCGCACACACACCAAAGTCGGTTTCACAACCTACTACTGAGCGGACTTTCAGGCTATCGACTGAGTTCAGTTCCAGCACGTCACACCAGTGCTCATCGAGCAGCGTGTTGCGTGGAACCAGAATGTCAGCAGTACCCGGCTTCAGAACGTCTTCAGCGGTCACACGACCCAGTACACGTTCACGCAGTGGCTCTTTAACATCGCCACCTTCGATGACAGGTGTCATCATGATGCCTTCGTGTGTACCACAGTCATCTTCGGTAACAACCAGATCCTGTGCAACGTCAACCAGACGACGCGTCAGATAACCGGAGTTCGCCGTTTTCAGTGCGGTATCCGCCAGACCTTTACGTGCACCGTGGGTTGAGATGAAGTACTGGAGTACGTTCAACCCTTCACGGAAGTTCGCCGTGATTGGTGTTTCGATGATGGAGCCATCTGGCTTCGCCATCAGACCACGCATACCGGCCAGCTGACGAATCTGTGCAGCAGAACCACGCGCACCGGAGTCAGCCATCATAAAGATGCTGTTAAAGGAAACCTGTCGCTCTTCTACGCCGTCACGGTTAATAACGGTTTCGGTTGAGAGGTTTTCCATCATCGCCTTGGCAACACGTTCGTTGGCCGCTGCCCAGATATCGATGACTTTGTTGTAACGTTCGCCGGCGGTTACCAGACCAGACTGGAACTGCTCCTGGATCTCAGCCACTTCTGCTTCCGCTTCGGTGATGATTTCCACTTTCTTCTCTGGAATAACCATGTCGTCGATGCCGACAGACGCGCCTGAACGGGCTGCGTAAGCGAAACCGGTGTACATGGTCTGGTCAGCAAAGATAACGGTCGGCTTCAGGCCCAGAATGCGGTAACAGGTGTTCAGCATTTTGGAGATAGCTTTTTTGCCCAGCGCCTGGTTAACGATGGAGAAAGGCAGACCTTTTGGCACGATCATCCACAGGATGGCACGGCCAACCGTGGTGTCGATGATGCTGGTTTTAGCAACCCACTCATCCTGCTCATTTTTCTCGTGTTCGGTGATACGCACCTTAACGCGAGCATGCAGCGATGCGAGGCCAGCGCGATAAATACGCTCAGCTTCTTTCGGGCCAGTCAGCACCATGCCTTCGCCTTTGGCGTTAACACAGTCACGGGTCATGTAGTACAGACCCAGTACAACGTCCTGAGAAGGAACGATGATTGGCTCGCCGTTCGCAGGTGACAGGATATTGTTGGTCGACATCATCAGCGCACGCGCTTCCAGCTGGGCTTCCAGCGTCAGCGGTACGTGAACAGCCATCTGGTCACCATCGAAGTCGGCGTTATATGCCGCACAAACCAGCGGGTGCAGCTGGATTGCTTTACCTTCGATCAGAACCGGTTCAAAGGCCTGAATACCCAGACGGTGCAGCGTAGGCGCACGGTTCAGCAGAACCGGGTGCTCACGGATCACTTCGTCGAGGATATCCCAGACAACCGCTTCTTCGCGCTCAACCATTTTCTTCGCGGCTTTGATGGTGGTGGCCAGGCCACGCAGTTCCAGCTTGCCGTAAATGAACGGTTTGAACAGTTCGAGTGCCATTTTCTTCGGCAGACCGCACTGATGCAGGCGCAGGTATGGACCTACGGTGATAACCGAACGACCAGAATAGTCGACACGTTTACCCAGCAGGTTCTGACGGAAACGACCCTGCTTACCTTTGATCATGTCAGCCAGTGATTTCAGCGGACGCTTGTTGGAACCGGTGATCGCACGACCACGACGACCGTTGTCCAGCAGTGCATCGACCGCTTCCTGCAACATACGCTTTTCGTTGCGCACGATGATATCTGGCGCAGCCAGATCCAGCAGGCGTTTCAGGCGGTTGTTACGGTTGATCACGCGACGATAGAGATCGTTCAGATCCGACGTTGCGAAACGGCCACCATCCAGCGGTACCAGCGGACGCAGATCCGGTGGCAGAACAGGCAGCACGGTCAGGATCATCCACTCTGGCTTGTTGCCAGACTGTACGAACGCTTCCAGCAGCTTGATGCGCTTGGTCAGTTTTTTACGTTTGGTTTCGGAGTTAGTTTCGTTCAGCTCTTCACGCAGCTGCTCGCACTCCTGCTCCAGATCCATGTTTTTCAACAGGGCCTGGATCGCTTCGGCGCCCATTTTGGCGTCGAACTCGTCACCGAACTCTTCCAGAGCGTCAAGGTACTGCTCTTCAGTCAGAATCTGACGCTTTTCGAGGTTGGTCATGCCACCTTCGATTACCACGTAAGATTCAAAGTAGAGCACGCGCTCAATGTCACGCAGTGGCATATCCAGCAGTAAGCCGATACGCGATGGCAGTGACTTCAGGAACCAGATGTGCGCAGTCGGGGACGCCAGTTCGATGTGGCCCATACGCTCACGGCGTACTTTAGTCTGGGTCACTTCAACGCCGCACTTCTCACAAATCACACCACGGTGTTTCAGGCGCTTGTATTTGCCGCACAGGCACTCATAGTCTTTTACCGGCCCGAAGATACGGGCACAGAACAGACCATCGCGCTCTGGCTTAAAAGTACGGTAGTTAATGGTTTCTGGCTTTTTCACTTCACCAAAAGACCAGGAACGGATCATGTCTGGCGAAGCCAGCGCAATTTTGATCGCATCAAACTCTTCGGTCTTAGTTTGCGCTTTCAGAAACTTAAGTAAGTCTTTCACGGATTAGCTCCCGTCGGAGTGAGACTCAGAGGGCGTCCAACCGAAATTGAACGCCCCGTAACCAGTACAATTGCGAGCGCTTTAAACCCTGCGCTTTCAGGCGGCGGCGAACCGCAGCCTGAAAAGGGGTTACTCGTCTTCCAGCTCGATGTTGATACCCAGCGAGCGAATCTCTTTCAACAGTACGTTGAAGGATTCCGGCATGCCCGGTTCCATCTGATGGTTACCGTCAACGATGTTTTTATACATCTTGGTACGGCCGTTGACGTCATCAGACTTAACGGTAAGCATTTCCTGCAGGGTATACGCGGCACCGTATGCTTCCAGTGCCCATACTTCCATCTCACCAAAGCGCTGACCACCGAACTGCGCCTTACCACCCAGCGGCTGCTGAGTAACCAGGCTGTAGGAACCGGTTGAACGTGCATGCATCTTGTCATCAACCAGGTGGTTGAGTTTAAGCATGTACATGTAGCCAACGGTTACCTGACGTTCGAACTGCTCACCGGTACGGCCGTCAAACAGGGTAATCTGACCGGAAGAAGGCAAGCCGCCGAGCTGCAGCAGCTCTTTGATTTCGCTCTCTTTCGCGCCATCAAACACCGGAGTGGCGATTGGCATACCTTTCTTCAGGTTCTCAGCCAGACGCAATACTTCGTCATCGGAGAAGGTGTTCAGGTCAACTTTCTGACGCAGATCGCTACCCAGGTCATAGGCGCGCTGGATGAATTCGCGCAGTTTCGCGACGTCTTCCTGCTTTTTGAGCATGGCGTTGATCTTCTCGCCGATGCCTTTCGCTGCCATACCCAGGTGGGTTTCCAGAATCTGACCAATGTTCATACGCGATGGTACGCCCAGCGGGTTCAGAACGATGTCAACCGGCGTGCCGTTTTCATCGTAAGGCATATCTTCAATCGGGTTGATCTTGGAGATAACACCTTTGTTACCGTGACGGCCTGCCATTTTGTCACCCGGCTGAATCTGACGCTTAACAGCCAGATAAACCTTAACGATTTTCAGCACGCCTGGTGCCAGATCATCGCCCTGGGTGATTTTACGACGCTTACCTTCGAGTTTTTTCTCAAACTCGTGCTTCAGTTCGTCGTACTGCTCTGCCAGCTGCTCCAGCTGGTTTTGCTTGGCTTCGTCAGTCAGACCCAGTTCCAGCCAGCGCTCGCGCGGCAGCTTGTCCAGTTTGTCTGCTTCAACGCCACCAGAAATTAATACGTTCTGAATACGGCTGAACAGGCCCGCTTCCAGAATCTGCAGTTCTTCAGACAGGTCTTTCTTGGCCTGCTTCAGCTGCATCTCTTCGATTTCCAGCGCACGTTTGTCTTTTTCCACGCCATCGCGGGTAAAGACCTGAACGTCGATCACGGTGCCTGACACGCCATTCGGTACGCGCAGTGACGAATCTTTCACGTCAGAGGCTTTTTCACCGAAGATAGCGCGCAGCAGTTTCTCTTCTGGCGTCAGCTGGGTTTCACCTTTCGGCGTAACCTTACCAACCAGAATGTCGCCACCGGTCACTTCAGCACCGATGTAGACGATGCCTGACTCATCCAGTTTAGAAAGTGCAGCTTCACCCACGTTCGGGATATCAGCGGTAATCTCTTCCGGCCCCAGTTTGGTGTCACGCGACACGCAAGCCAGTTCCTGAATGTGGATAGTCGTAAAGCGATCTTCCTGTACCACACGCTCGGAGACCAGGATGGAGTCTTCGAAGTTGTAACCGTTCCACGGCATGAACGCTACGCGCATGTTCTGGCCCAGCGCCAGTTCACCCAGATCGGTGGACGGGCCATCTGCCAGCACGTCGCCGCGCTCAACCGGCTCACCCAGAGAAACACATGGCATCTGGTTGATGCAGGTGTTCTGGTTAGAACGGGTATATTTGGTCAGGTTATAAATGTCGATACCGGCTTCGCCAGCATGCATTTCGTCTTCGTTAACTTTGATAACGATACGTGATGCGTCGACGTACTGTACGGTACCGCCACGTTTGGCAACGGCAGTTACACCGGAGTCAACGGCAACAGCACGTTCCATACCCGTACCAACCAGCGGCTTATCAGCACGCAGAGTTGGAACGGCCTGACGTTGCATGTTCGCACCCATCAGGGCGCGGTTAGCATCATCGTGTTCCAGGAACGGGATCAGTGACGCACCGACAGAAACGATCTGTTGAGTCGAAACGTCCATGTAGTCAACCTGATCGCGGCTGAACAGGCTCGATTCGCCTTTGCTACGGCAGGTGACCAGGTCATCAACAAACGCACCGTTATCATCAAGAGGGGCGTTCGCCTGAGCGATAACGTAGTTACCCTCTTCGATAGCAGAGAGGTAGTGAATCTCGTCAGAAACCAGACCGTCGATAACACGGCGGTAAGGCGTCTCAAGGAAACCGTACTCGTTGGTCTGTGCATACACAGACAAGGAGTTGATCAGACCGATGTTCGGGCCTTCAGGGGTTTCGATTGGGCAGACACGACCGTAGTGCGTTGGGTGTACGTCACGCACTTCGAAGCCGGCACGCTCACGTGTCAAACCACCCGGGCCGAGAGCAGAGATACGACGTTTGTGCGTAATCTCTGACAGCGGGTTGTTCTGATCCATAAACTGAGAAAGCTGGCTGGAACCAAAGAACTCTTTCACCGCGGCCGAAATCGGCTTCGCGTTGATCATGTCCTGTGGCATCAGGGTATCAAGGTCGCCCAGTGACAGACGCTCTTTAACCGCACGCTCAACACGTACCAGACCGACACGGAACTGGTTCTCAGCCATTTCACCAACTGAACGAATACGACGGTTACCGAGGTGGTCGATATCGTCCACTTCGCCTTTACCGTTACGGATGTCGATCAGCTTCTTCATCACTTCGATGATGTCATCTTTGCTCAGGATTCCTGAACCTTCGATTTCATCACGCAGCAATGAACGGTTGAACTTCATACGACCCACAGCAGAAAGATCGTAACGATCTTCAGAGAAGAACAGGTTCTCAAACAGGTTCTCTGCTGCTTCGCGTGTTGGCGGCTCACCAGGACGCATCATGCGGTAGATCTCAACCAGTGCGCTCAGACGATCGCTGGTTGGGTCGACACGCAGGGTCTCGGACATATATGGACCGTGGTCCAGATCGTTGGTGAACAGCGTTTCGATGCGCTTGTGACCGGACTGGCTCAGCTTGGCCAGCAGATCCAGTGACAGTTCCATGTTCGCTGCAATGATCAGCTCACCGGTGCTTTCATCGATGTAGTCTTTAGCGACCACTTTGCCCGCGATATATTCAACCGGAACTTCGATGTGCTGAATGCCATCTTTTTCCAGCTGACGGATATGGCGCGCAGTAATACGGCGTGCTTTTTCGACGTAGACGGTGCCGTTCGCTTCGATATCGAAGGTCGCAGTTTCACCGCGCAGGCGCTCAGGCACCAGCTCCATCTGCAGCTTGTTGTCGCGGATTTCAAACACCACTTTCTCGAAGAAGATATCGAGGATCTGAGGTGTAGTGAACTGCAACGCACGCAGGATGATAGTGGCCGGCAGCTTACGACGACGGTCAATACGGACAAACAGGTTATCTTTCGGGTCAAACTCAAAGTCGAGCCATGAACCGCGGTAAGGGATGATACGTGCGTTGTAGAGCACTTTACCCGATGAGTGGGTTTTACCCTTATCGCTATCAAAGAACACGCCAGGACTACGGTGCAGCTGAGAAACGATAACGCGCTCGGTACCATTGATAACAAAGGTACCATTGTCGGTCATGAGCGGAATTTCGCCCATGTAGACTTCTTGTTCTTTAATGTCTTTTACGGTGCCTTCTGGCGCTTCGCGCTCATAGACCACCAGACGCAGTTTCACGCGCAGCGGTGCCGAATAGGTCACGCCACGGATCTGACACTCTTTCACGTCAAAGACAGGTTCACCCAGGCGATAGCTGACATACTGCAACTCAGAGTTGCCGCTGTAGCTCGCAATAGGGAATACAGAGCGGAATGCAGCTTCCAGTCCGTACTGACCTTCTGGATCTTGCTCGATAAACTTCTGGAACGAGTCGAGCTGGATGGAAAGGAGATAAGGTATGTCCAGTACTTGCGGACGTTTACCAAAATCCTTACGAATACGTTTTTTCTCGGTATAGGAGTAAACCATAGGGTTCCTCAGCTAGCTGACAAGTCGACCCACGCTGTCCGTCCTGACAGGACAGTTCATGCAACACGATTTTGTTTGATTCACTGGCTGCGCAGCAGCAGTGCAATACCTCTTTCTATCACGCTTAAATCATTTCATCGCTGTTGCGAGGGCAGGGAACCCGCACAGGTAGAGCGGTATATTAAGTCGTCGATAGAGAAAGATATTGAAGAGTAACAATGGACAAACAGTGTGAAACCCCATTGAGACCCTGTAGCGCAAAAAGGCTGGTGACCAAAAAGTCACCAGCCATCAGCCTGAAACTACTCAGACTGCAACCCGAGGGCTGTCTTACTTAACTTCAACTTCAGCGCCAGCTTCTTTCAGAGCAGCTTCAAGTGCAGCTGCGTCATCTTTGCTGATCGCTTCTTTGATTACGCCAGTTGCTTCAACCAGATCTTTGGCTTCTTTCAGGCCCAGACCAGTTGCAGTACGTACGGCTTTGATTACTGCAACCTTGTTCGGGCCAACAGCTTTCAGGACTACGTCGAATTCAGTTTTTTCTTCAACAGCTTCAGCCGGGCCCGCAGCAACAGCTACAGCAGCAGCAGCAGAAACGCCGAATTTTTCTTCCATAGCAGAAACCAGCTCAACTACTTCCATTACGGACATCGCTGCAACAGCTTCCAGAATTTGGTCTTTAGTAATAGACATGACAATTGTTCCTAAGAATCAGAAAAAGTTTATACGTAAGCAAGTACGAAGAAAAGAATATGGCCTTAAGCCGCTTCTTTTGCATCGCGTACAGCAGCCAGAGTGCGGACCAGTTTGCCGGCAGCGGCTTCTTTCATGGTCGACATCAGACGTGCCAGTGCTTCTTCGTAGGTCGGCAGCGTTGCCAGACGGTCAATATTGGCCGCCGTGATCAGCTCACCTTCAAAGGCTGCAGCTTTGACCTCAAATTTTGCATTCGCTTTCGCGAAATCTTTGAACAGACGAGCAGCAGCGCCCGGGTGTTCCATAGAATATGCAATCAGGGTCGGACCAACAAACGTGTCTTTCAGGCACTCAAACTGAGTTCCTTCAACGACGCGGCGCAGCAGGGTGTTACGAACAACACGCATGTAAACGCCAGCTTCACGGCCTGCTTTACGCAGTTCGGTCATTTTATCAACGGTAACGCCACGGGAATCCGCAACAACCGCTGAAAGCGCACCTTTGGCTACTTCGCTGACTTCAGCAACAATCGCTTGTTTGTCTTGAAGATTTAATGCCATTAGCTTTTGCTCCTGGATTTGACCGGGAAAGGATTTCCCCGGAACTCACTTCACTTACTCACCCCGAAGGGAAATAAGCGCTCGAACACGGTGAGCAGAATCCAGCTAAGAAAAAATTCTTTTGGTTCTGTCACCGTCTACGCAGGGTATTAAGCGGAATATCCGGAGATAAACAGCTCCTGCGGTCTTGGACGGAGGCCAGGATAAGGCCTGGCTCCAACCTAAATTCTGTGCGACGCAGCAGAGTCAGAGGGAAAGGCGATAAACGCAACAATCAGTTCTGGCTCTCTGGTGTCCTGTTCCGTTAATAACAGAACAACGGGCGTAAGATTCTAGGTGAATTTTTCGCCCGTTTCAAGCAGCAATTAGTTTGCTGTTGCGTTCAGACCAGCCTGGTCAACGGCAACGCCGGCGCCCATGGTGGTTGAAAGGCTAACTTTCTTGATGTACACGCCTTTCGCCTGAGATGGTTTTGCTTTTTTCAGCGCAACCAGCAGAGATTCCAGGTTTTCTTTCAGTTTGTCAGCGTCAAAGTCCACTTTACCGATGGTAGTGTGGATGATGCCGTTTTTGTCGTTACGATAACGAACCTGACCCGCTTTAGCGTTCTTAACCGCTTCAGCAACGTTAGGCGTTACAGTACCGACTTTCGGGTTTGGCATCAGGCCACGTGGACCCAGAATCTGGCCCAGCTGGCCAACAACGCGCATTGCATCCGGAGAAGCAATCACAACGTCAAAATTCATTTCGCCTTTCTTGATCTGATCAGCCAGGTCTTCCATGCCTACCAGCTCAGCGCCTGCTGCTTTAGCAGCTTCAGCGTTGGCGCCCTGGGCGAAGACAGCAACACGTACTGAACGACCAGTACCGTGTGGCAGAACGGTCGCGCCGCGAACGTTCTGATCAGATTTACGTGCGTCAATGCCGAGGTTGACAGCAACGTCAACGCTTTCAACGAACTTGGCAGTAGCCAGTTCTTTCAGCAGAGCAACAGCTTCAGCAATATCATACTGCTTGGTCGCGTCAACTTTGTCGCGAATTACGGTCATGCGCTTGGTCAGCTTAGCCATTTCTTAGTCCTCTACTACCAGGCCCATGGAACGAGCAGTACCTTCGATTGAGCGAGTCATCGCTTCAACGTCAGAACCAGTCATGTCCGCAGCTTTGGTTTCTGCGATTTCACGTACCTGAGCACGAGTCACTTTACCGACTTTATCTTTGTTCGGCTTACCAGAACCAGACTTGATGCCCGCTGCTTTTTTCAGCAGTACGGCAGCCGGAGGCGTTTTGGTAATGAAGGTAAAAGAACGGTCGCTGTATACGGTGATAACAACTGGAGTCGGCAGACCTTTTTCCAGAGATTCGGTCTTAGCGTTGAACGCTTTACAGAATTCCATGATGTTAACACCCTGCTGACCCAGAGCTGGACCAACCGGTGGACTTGGGTTCGCCATACCAGCTGCAACCTGCAGCTTGACGTAGGCTTGGACTTTCTTAGCCATGATATTTCCTCAATTGGGTTATAGCGCCTGTAAAGGCTCCCCGTGATAACGATTTACACGCTGTTGCCAGCGCATAAAAACAAAAGGCGCGAAATTGTAGTTAAATTTCGCGCCTGCTGCAACAGCTAATTTGTGAGCGGAAAGAGGTTAACCTTTCTCCACCTGACCGAAGTCGAGCTCAACCGGCGTCGCACGTCCAAAGATGGAAACGGATACCGTCAGGCGGCTCTTCTCGTAATCCACATCTTCAACCACACCGTTAAAGTCAGCAAAAGGACCGTCATTAACGCGAACCATTTCACCTGGCTCAAACAGCGTTTTCGGACGAGGCTTATCGCCGACCTGCTGCAGACGGTTCATGATCGCATCAACTTCTTTATCGCTGATAGGTGCCGGACGGTCAGATGTACCGCCGATGAAACCCATCACGCGTGGGACGCTGCGTACCAGATGCCAGCTGGCGTCATTCATCACCATCTGAACCAGTACGTATCCCGGGAAAAACTTGCGCTCGCTCTTACGACGCTGGCCACCACGAATTTCAACGACTTCTTCAGTCGGAACCATGACGTCGCCAAACAGCTCTTCCATGTTGTGCAATTTGATATGCTCGCGCAGCGATTGTGCTACGCGGCCTTCAAAACCGGAAAACGCCTGTACGACGTACCAGCGTTTCTTTGGAGCTTCAGACATCTCAGAACCTCAGGCCAGTGATAAACGATACCAGACGGACCAGAATACCATCCAGCCCCCACAAAATCAGTGACATCACGGCAGTTACCGCGGCAACGATTAACGTGGTGTGCAGCGTTTCCTGGCGGGTTGGCCAGATAACCTTACGCATTTCTGTTCTTGCTTCACGAGCAAAAGCCACGGTCGCTTTGCCTTTGGTCGTTAAAAGCGCAATGCCGCCAGCCGCTGCAATCAGTACAACTACGGCTAAAGCACGCAGTGGCAGTGACACATCACGATAGAGGTAGTTACCTACAATCGCTGCAAGCAGCAGTAACACGACTACTACCCACTTTACCGCTTCCAGGCCACGCCCGCTCCCTTGAGCTTCGGTATTCGCACTCATAAACCAACCTGCCACAATAATTCAGAAACTATTCTGCCCCGCAGTGCGAGGCGTCCAAACCGAATGAGCTTTTGGGGCGTAACTCGGTATCCAACGCCGCATAACAGAGCCTGTCTCAGCAATGATTATGATTCAAAAAATCACTGATGAGCCAGGTTCTATGAAACAGCGTGCAAAAAGGGCATCAAATGATGCCCTTTCCGTGTGCATTGCGTCAAACGTTATCGGTAATTATGCGATAACTTTAGCAACAACACCCGCGCCAACGGTACGGCCACCTTCGCGGATTGCGAAGCGC
>NZ_SBFD01000002.1:0-4392 GCF_014156615.1 Pantoea pleuroti
ACGCCGCCCGACGGGGTGACGTGATAGGCAATGGTCTCATAGCCCGGAAACGCCTGATGCTGATCCGGCGCGTCGCACAGCACCAGCGTGTGTCTGTCCGCCTCGTGGCGGAAGAAGTAGTAAATCCCCTCCAGCTCCATCAGGCGGCTGATAAAGTCCAGGCTGCTCTCCTGATACTGCACGCAGTACTCCCACACCCGGTAGCTGCCCGCCAGGCGCGTCTCCACGCTGACCCCGTACTCCTTCAGCAGCGTCTGCACAATCTGCGGCACCGTCTGGCTCTGGAAGATGCGCAGGTTGCGGTCGCGCTTCATCGGCCACAGGTCCGGCTCGACCGTCAGCGCATAGACCGCGTAGCGGGTGCCGCTCAGCTCCTGGCTGCGCACCGCCACCCGGGTGATTTTGCCGTTGAGGTAGCGCGGGCTCAGCGCGTTCATCAGGCCGTCGGTCGGCAGCGTAAAGGTCACCGGCTTCCCCAGCAGGGCGTGGCGGTCGATGCGCGCGTCGGTGGCCAGCAGTTCGGCGGTGAGCACAAACGGACGGGACAGCGTCTCGGTGCCCTTAAGCGTATGGAACAGCAGGCCCTCGACCGGCAGAAGGACGGTGATACGATCAAACATAGTGATTTCCCGGACTAATGGTAATCGGTGAATTAACCCGGGTATTACCCGCGACCGGGCAATACCAGTGGGTCAGACAAGCGTCTTTTATTGTTGCAGCGGATCACATGAAGAGTTAAAAACAGGTGCCATGATACTCATTGCTACGAGGCGGAATGCCAGCTAAAAGATGATTAATTGGCAGGATCAGTATTATTTCACGTTGATATTCAGTGTCGCCAGAATAATTTCTACGCAGCGTTTATTCGCTTCAAAGTGATAACTTTTATCATTCCTGTGCTGCCCTACCAGTTCAACGTAGCACCACAAGCCTGAACAGTTGAATATGTAACTCTGGTAAAAGGCGCGCATTTTCTCTTCGTCGCTGTAGAGTTCACCTGTACAGGTCGATAATGATCCCAGCGCAGCATTGATATCATTAGGAATGGGTTCCAGCTCGTTTGCCACCAGCGTGACCGAATGCTCATGCTCCCGGAAACGTTGCGTCGACTTTTCAAAAGCATCCTCTGCGGAATGGCATACGGTACCGGAATAAAAGCAAAAATTAATGACCCCGTAATTCACACCATCTATAGTGTGATCGACGATAAGTCTGTTCTCAGCAATAACGCTGGCATGCCAGGAAACCGGTATTTTAAAAGCGTTTTCCCCATCCAGGTTAACCGAGGTCAGCAACTCCGCCATGGCTAAGTTACTGCGATGCAGCAGATTCCAGTTAACTACTGTAAAATAGATTTCATTGGCAAGCGAAGGATAGTCGCGTGCTGCACAGGACGCTTTTAATAAGAGGTAATTCCCACCGCCGCTGTCCCGATTGTAATCTTTTTGAACAGTGTATCGTGAGATCACATCGTCACCGGAAGCGTGCGTTTTTAGGGTCAATACATCTGCAAAAATACCGTTTTCCGAGGCCTTACCGACAAGACGGCGGTGCAGGATTTTTTCGCCCATCATGGCGAGTTTTTTAAACAGCCAATCAGACGCATTCATCTCCCACTGGCAGCGTTCATACGCGGCCCAAACTTCCAGATAGAGTGAGTCATCCGTAGTTAAGTAGCGTCCGATATTGGTTAAACCGACATCAGGGAAGGCAACCGGCTCCAGTTCCACAGGTTTGAGGCTTTTAGGCAGCACAACCCAGTAATGCAGCATTTCTTCTCTGGCCGATGTATAAAGGCATTTCCAGAAGCGTTGTTCGATTTCTTCTTTAGAGAAACCCGGCGTAAGGGGAAAAGTATAGTCCGTTTCAAAATTCATAGCCTGTTTCCCTTCTTAATTTAATTCGCTAGCCAGATGCCGTAATAAATGACTATAGAGCCAAGAGAAACCACGCATTTTGCAAAGATGAGCATGCCAGGCACTAACTTACTGGCAGCAGGTGAAATTCGGGCATAATTATCAGCATTATATTTTTTTTGAAAACCCACAATCCCACTAAATAAAGTGCAAATCATGATAATCATAAACTTTATGCCAAGAATAAATATAAAAGAAATGCCTATTTCTTCCATTAAATCTCCAGCAAGATCATTACTAAATCCGGGAATAGCTAACACTAATCCTTTGAGCACAAAGGCAAGTACTACAATACCAACCAGCACACCTACAAACTTCTTACCAAATCCTGCCCATTCTTTTTTATTATAAAAATCCTTTCCGTTCCAGACATAATAAACCGTTACAATCCAGAAAAATAAAAATGCTATAAATTTCATGTTAGAATCAACCCTATCTTTATTTAACCGCCAACTAAAACCGTCGCGCAACCGTTGATGATAGCACCATCTGCACCACCATTGCTTCCAGATTTTTCTGTACTATCCCTCTCACCAAAAAACAGGTCGCGGAGGGGTTTTAATGCAATTTTTACATTAATTTCGCCTGTTATCCCCAGTATAAAAGCTAACCTACCTGAGAGCTTTACTGTAGCTGAGTAATCGGTTTCATCCGCATAGGCAGTTAAACCTCCTGCTGCACCTACTGCGCCTAAATGTACTCCGCCTTTAGCATCAGCTACTACAATACCGTACAGGCTAACTTTCCCCGTAACGCTCTCTTTCACTGCCGCTGCACCTGCGCCACCCTCAACGCTGAACCCATATCTTCCTTTATTGCCGGTATATACTTCTGCAACCGCTTTTGCATCAGCAGTGCCAAGCGTCACATCGCCGGTAGCGATGGCATACAATGTGTTCTCTGTTCCTATTGAGCCCGTCGCGCCATATTGCATACCCGCCGCTGCGGCTTTGCCATTAATGCCATAGATTCCGCTATCACCGGTGTAAAGTGAGCCAGTTGCATTGGCATCTGCTATTTTATTCCGCAACTCACCTTTCAAAAGGGCGTCACTTTTCATATTCGCTAATGTGAGGTTTTCAAGCGAAAACCCAGTCGACACAGTGTCATAACTACCATCATTGGTGCTGTCTTTCAGGCTGGCATACGCCCCTAAAATTCGCGCATCGTAGTGCTCGCCATGCAACATCCCATCCTCACCAGCCTTCTTAGCCAGCGAGCCTCCCCAGTATTGCGGGGGCGCAGGTTTACATTTCGCGGGAGCCGTCGCCCCGCCTGCATGACACTGCGTCTTATCACCCTGACGGGCCAGCGCCATACCGTTAACGAATACGCTGCCGGAGCCGCTGACGATAATACCGCCACCGTGTTGCTTACACGAAAATTCATCACCTTTTCGGGCGGCGGGAAATCCGCCAATGATAACGTCAGGACTGCCGCACTGAATGGGGCCATCGTGAGCCGCTTTATCCACAGAAGCTCTGGCCGCAGGCATACCCATACTGATGTTCCTTTCAATAAGCGATTAACTGTTAATATTGACGACCGCGCCTTTGATGTCGGTGATGTTCGTGCCGGTAATGCTTACCGTATCATTTGCCTTTAATTCAGCATCTTTACCGGTACCTAAGGTGGTCAGCTTATTGCCTTTAAACAGTGCCTGCAACTCGCTCTCAGCATGGATATTTCCCGTATTCACCTGGATTTGAATGGCGTCGGGGGTGATCAAGATGTAATTCTCTTTCACCTTTAATTTGATGCTGGTGTTAGCTTCAAGCAACGCATTGCCCTCTTTATCCATGGTCAGCACCGTTTCGCCTTCGCCAACATTAATAACGTGCTGGATGCCCGTATTGCTCACCGCATGTTCACCCACGTCGGCCTGACGATTGCGCTTTATCGTGACTTTTTCGTCACGGCCTATACTTTTCTGCCGATCCACACCAACATGGTGCGTCTCACAGCTTTCCACTTCCGTATCCATATTTTTTTCGGCGTGGATCCAAATCTGCTCATGCCCTGCTTTGTCTTCAAAACGCAACGCATTAGCAGTATCGCTGTTGCCATCCTTCGACCGGCTCAGAAAGCCCATCTGCGTCGCCGCTGCCGGCAGCGCCCACGGCGGCATGCTTGCCTCGTTGTAAACCCGGCCGATGATCAGCGGACGATCCGGATCGCCGTTGATAAAGTCCACCACCACTTCGTCGTTCACTCGCGGGATCTGCACCCCGCCGAATCCCTGGCCCGCCCAGGCGCTGGAGACGCGCACCCAGCAGGAGCTGGTGTCATCGCCCTTCGCCAGCCGGTCCCAGTGAAACTTCACCTTTACCCGGCCGTAGCGGTCGGTCCAGATCGACTCGCCTTTCGGGCCCACCACCTTCGCCGTCTGCGGGCCGTGCGTTTTCGGCCACGCCGTTTCCGGCGGCGTGCGGTACGTCACCGACGACGGCAGCACCGTGAAGTGGATGTTGTGACG